>NZ_CAKKTM010000459.1 GCF_920888515.1 Protofrankia sp. CiP1_Cm_nod1
CCCCCGGGGAGCCGCCCTACGGCCGGCGGCCGGCCGAAGGCGCCGGGCCGCTGCCGGCCGGCCCGGGACAGCCGGGCCCGAGCGCGTCGCTGCCGGGCGACCCGTTCGGACGGGACGGCTATGCCCAGGACGGCTACGACTCCCCCGGTCGCCCCGCCGCCGGCCGCCCCGCCGACGGGTACGGCGCCGATGGATACGGGGCCGGCGGGTACGGGGCCAGCGGGTACGGCCGTGACCCGTACGGCCAGGAGAGATACGCCGCCAGCGGCTATCCGCCCGACCCCTACGCCCCAGGCGGCTACAGCGCGGACAGCTACCCGCCCGACCCCTACCGAGACCCTCGCGGCGAGCCTCCCGACGAGCCGTACCGGGCCGACCTGTGGGGCTACGAGCAGGCCGACCCGTACCGCTCCCCCGCGCCCTCCGCGCCCGGCACGGGCGGTGTCGACGACCCGTACGGCCTCGACCGCGGCGCCGCCGCCCGCCCCTCGACGGGAGCAGCGGCCACCGACTACCACCGGCCCCCGCCGAACCAGGCTGGCTTCGAGCGTCCGGCGCGGGAGGCCGCCCGGGAGCCGATCGACGGCTATGCCGCCTGCCCGAGCTGCCACAACCCGAACGAGGTGGGCGCCCGCTTCTGCGAGGTGTGCGGCTTCGATCTTGTCCTGCTGGAGCATCCCGCGCCCGCCTCGGCGGAGCGTTCCGGCCCCAGCGGGCCACTGCCGGTCCAGACCACCGGCTGGGACGTGGTCGTCGAGGCCGAGCGGGAGTACTACGACAGCGGTGACGACCACCGGGTCCCGTTCCCGACGATCTACCCACGGCGGGTGTTCGCGCTCAACGGCCCCCGGCTGCTGATCGGGCGGCGCAGCGAGTCCCGCGGCATCCATCCGGAGATCGACCTGGCCGGCGCCCCCGAGGACCCGGGCATCTCACGCGCGCACGCCATGCTCGAGCTCCTGCCGGACGGCAGCTACGCCGTGCTCGACCCGGGATCAACGAACGGCACCCGGATCAACGACGAGCCGAACCCGATCCCGCCAGGCCAGCCGGTACCGCTGCGCCACGGCGACCGGGTGTATCTCGGAGCCTGGACCAGAGTCACGATCCGTTCCCGGTAACCGCTGTTCCCGGTAACGACCGTTCCCGGGAGCCACCGCTGGCAGCGGCCACTGGCACCGGCCAGCGGAGAAGATCCGAATGGGTCCGTCGTCCGGTACGCCCACCAGGACGAAAAGCGCACCGGACGACGGACTCACCCGAATCAGGTCTCACGCAGGCCTCGCACGCGGACGCGCGAGCCGACACAACGGCCTGCTCCGGCGGCGAGGCCCCGCGCGCGGACGTGCGAGGCTGCCCGCGTGACCCGGCCGCCTGGGGAGTGCCGGCTGCCGGCCGGGCCGGCCGGGTTGGCCGGTATCCCTACGCCAGGTGCCAGCGCTGCCCTTCGGGCGTGTCCTCGACGATGAGGCCACCGGCGGCCAGCCGGGAGCGAATCTCGTCCGCCTCGGTGTAGTCCCGTCGGGCACGCGCGGCCGACCGCAGATCAAGAACGATCTCCATGACGCCGTTGAGCGCCGGCCGCAGCTCGGAACCGGCCGCTGGCCACTGGCTGACCGGGTCGAGCCCGAGAACGACCAGCATCCTGCGCACGACGTCGACCCAACCGGCAAGCTCCCGACGCCGCGCCTTGGACAGCACCTGGTTCCCGCGGCTGACCGCGCTGAAGAGGACAGCCAGCGCCCGGGAGATCGCAAGGTCGTCGTCCAGGGCGGCCGCGAAGGCCGCCCACGCCTGTGCCGGGCTGCTCACCTCGGCCGGGTCGCCGGCCGAGAAAGCATGTGCGGCAGCGGTGGCCACCGTCCCGCCCCACCCGCCCGGGCGGGCGCTCTGGCGGATGCCACCCTTCAGCTGGCTCTGGCTCTGGCCGACGGGATCCCGGCGCGGGTTCGTGGCGCATTCGGCCGCCAGCGCCGCGGCCTCGTCCGGCCCGCCCAGGATGTCGAGCGCGTTACGGACGAACGTCTCGATCCGGTCGTGAGCCGCCGCCGACTCGGCCAGCCCTTCCGAGCTGTACTCCAGCGACGACCGGTAGTGCGCCGACAGCAGGTGGTAACGCAGCACCTGTGGCCTGACCTGCTCGAACGCGTCGCTGACCAGGAAAGAGTTGCCCAACGACTTCGACATCTTGGTGCCGCCGGTGGTCAGCAGACCGACGTGCATCCAGTAACGGGCCATCTGCGGCGCGCCCCCGTGGGAGTGGGCCGCGCTGGCCGACTGCGCACGCTCGTTCTCGTGGTGCGGGAAGATCAGGTCGAGGCCGCCCCCGTGGATGTCGAAGACCTCCCCGAGGTACTTGCCGGCCATTGCCGAGCACTCGATGTGCCAGCCCGGCCGGCCGCGCCCCCACGGCGACTCCC
The DNA here is from genome assembly GCF_920888515.1 of Protofrankia sp. CiP1_Cm_nod1. Classification (GTDB taxonomy): domain Bacteria; phylum Actinomycetota; class Actinomycetes; order Frankiales; family Frankiaceae; genus Protofrankia. The sequence continues at coordinate 2,421 of NZ_CAKKTM010000459.1, forward strand.
AGAACGGCTCGCCGGGCTTCACACCCTTCCAGAGCGCGAAGTCACGGGGATCGGCCTTGCCCTCATCGCACTCCGGTGAGGCCTGGACCGCTTCCGGACGCTGGTGGGACAGCTCGCCATAGCCGGCGAAGCGGGAGACCCGGAACCATACCGAGTCGCCGCCGCGGTAGGCATAGCCGGTGTCCACCAGCCTGCCGATGAGCGCCAGCATCTCCGGGATGTGCCCGGTGGCCCGCGGCTGGATCGTGGGCGGCAGGACACCGACCGCGCGATAGGCGTCGTCGAAGGCCCGGGTCTGACGGGTGGCCAGCTCCCACACGCTCTCGCCGGCCCGGCTGGCGTTAATTATGATCTTGTCGTCGATGTCGGTGACGTTCTGTACGAAGGTCACCTCAAGCCCGGACGTGACGAGCCACCGGCGGAGCAGGTCGAAGGCGACGGCGGTACGGATGTGCCCGACGTGCGGCGAGGACTGGACGGTGGGCCCACAGACATACACGCCCACGTAACCGGGGCGCAGCGGCTCGAACAGCCGCAGGCGCCGGGTGCGCGTGTCGTAGATGTGGAGTCCCATCTGTCAAGAGTACGGCGCGGCCCCCCGCGGGATCCCTCGCCACCCGTGTCAGACACGACTCCGTTCCATGAACAGCCCGCAACATGTACGAAATCCGACTCCGGTAGAGGGCCGAAGCCGGATGCGCGCGGCCCGGAACGTGGTAGGCGGAACGGGCCATGCACAGTAGTGCGCACGGTATAACGCACCGCATGATGCACAGTAGGTAACAACGGAAGAACACAAGCCACAACGGCGAACCCTGGGAGTTTCACCGCACCCGGCGATATGCTAGGCCATGCAGCGGGACGCCAGGCCGCCGGGATGCCAGGCCGCACAGCAGGCCACATACCGGGCCGTCACCGTCAACCGGTGGTGAACACCCGTTCGACGGTGACGCGGATGACGATCCGCGTCACTTCGGGCGCGTCCCAGCGATACGTCTCGTCACCGGTGTACTTCAGCGCGAGGGCGTCGATCAGCTCGCGGCCCCCCTCTTCCGACAGCGTGGCCCGCCCCCGGACCTCCACGTATCCATAGGGATCCCGCTGGTCGAGGAACATGATTCCCACCCGCGGATCCCGCGCGATATCCCGCTCCTTGGCACGGCCCCGGATTGTGGACAACAGAAGCTCATCACCATCACGATCAATCCACAACACAGTCATGCGCGGAGACCCGTCCGGCCGGATCGTCGCAAGCGTCACGTAGGTCGGGGAATCCGCGAGCTTCTTGACCTTCTCGGGCAGATATGACGACATCAGGCTCCTCTGCCGCTCCTGTCGCTTTCCCACCCTGTCATCCGGTCGACGGCTGTCCGGTTGTCATGCCAATCAGGCATGACAACCGGACAGCTCGTGTCGCGCCCGCGGCACTCCCGGATATATCCCCTGTTCAGACGCGGACGACTGTTCAGACGCGGACGACGAGGGCGGTGGCGATCGCCGCGAGCCCTTCGCCCCGGCCGGTCAGCCCGAGGCCGTCGGTGGTGGTCGCGGACACGCTCACCGGCGCGCCCACCGCCGCCGTCAGGACCTCCTGCGCCTCCACCCGCCGGCCGGCCAGGCGCGGCCGGTTGCCCACGATCTGCACGGCGACGTTGCCGATCGTCCAGCCCGCCTCGGCCAACAGCCTCGCCGTCTCACCCAGCAGGGCCACTCCGGCCGCGCCGGCCCATTCCGGCCGGCCGGTACCGAAGACCGAGCCAAGATCTCCAAGCCCGGACGCGGTCAGCAGTGCGTCACAGGACGCGTGCGCGGCGACGTCACCATCTGAATGACCGTCGAGCCCGGTCTCGCCGGGCCAGAGAATGCCGGCCACCCAGCAGGGGCGGCCCTCCGCGAACGGGTGGACGTCGACACCGAGCCCGACCCGGGGCAGTCCGGACAGATCCCTCACCTCACTCACACGTCACCACTCACACGTCACTCAAGGAGCACATCGCTCAAGGGGGCTCAGGGAGAAGGAGCCGGCCGTCAGACGGACCAGAGGGTCCGCGGCCTGAACACCGTTCCAGCGGCGCTCGCGTTCCGCCGGCAGCGGCAGCGCAACGACCACCGCGTCGCCAGGGACCCGGCGCGGGCAGATAGTCACCGCGCCAGGACCTGTCTGGCTGGTGTTCGCTCGCGCGGACAGCGCCCGGACGGCCGCACGACCGAACACACGACCGAACATCGGCCTAACGGTGCGCGAGCAGTGCCTCGGCGAGAATCAGGTCGGCGGGCCTGGTCACCTTGAACGCCTCCTGGGAGCCGGGAACGGTCGTCACGGCCACGCCGAGCGCCTCGACCAGCCCCGCGTCATCAGTGATCGCCATATCGGGAGGCAGCGTCGCGCTGAGCCGGTAGGCGTCGTCCAGCACGTCCCGGCGGAATCCCTGTGGGGTCTGTACCGCGCGCAGGACGTCGCGCGGCACCGTCCGCACGACCCGGCCGGTCTCGTCGATCTGCTTGATGGTGTCGTTGACCGCGAGCACCGGGATGACCGCGGGCGCTCCGGCCAGGACCGCTGACGCGACCGCGTCGACAAGCGCCGGTGGCGTCAGCGGACGGGCCGCGTCGTGCACGAGGACGACCCCCACCGTCTCGTCGAGTACCGCGATGGCGGCCCGCACGGAGTCGATCCGTTCGGCGCCACCAGCGATCACCCGCACGCCGGGCCCGAGCAGTGCCTCGAACACGTCCAGCTCCGCGGCCGGAGCTGCGACGACCACCTGGTCGACCAGGGCCGCGGAGGTCAGTGACTCGACCGCGTGCTGGACGAGGGAACGGCCGGCCAACGAACGAAGCGCCTTGGGTACGGCTCCACCAAGACGTTCGCCGCGGCCGGCTGCCGGCACGACCGCGGCTACACGATCAGACATATGCATAAAAAGCGTCAAATGGATTCGGACGCGTTGGCTATCCGGAGTATCCGCCGCCGCGACTAACCCGCCAGCACCTCGTCGAGCATCGCCTCGGCTTTGTCCTCGTTGGTGCCCTCGGCCAACGCCAGCTCGCTGACCAGAATCTGACGCGCCTTGCTCAGCATGCGCTTCTCACCAGCGGACAGCCCCCTTTCGCGATCACGACGCCAGAGATCACGAACGACCTCGGCGACCTTGTTCACGTCACCCGAGGCGAGCTTCTCGAGATTCGCCTTGTAACGCCGCGACCAGTTGGTCGGCTCCTCGGTGTGCGGGGCCCGCAGGACCTCGAACACCCGCTCAAGGCCGTCCTGGCCGACCACATCACGGACACCGACCATCCCGACGTTGTCTGCGGGGACGCGCACAGTGAGGTCACCCTGAGCGACCTTGAGCACGAGATAGAGCTTTTCCTCGCCCTTGATGACGCGTGTTTCAATCGCGTCTATGAGAGCAGCACCGTGATGTGGGTAAACAACGGTCTCGCCGACTTGGAACGCCATGTGTCAAGTGCCCCTTCCGCCTTCACCAGGGTAACACGCGTGCATCGACGCAGGTCAGACGCGTGCTTGTGGAACAGGTCGGCGACGGCCCGACCGGACGTCCCGGTGACGCGTCCAGAGCGCCCCGGCAACGCTCCGGACCAGGCGAAACAGGCAATGGCCACCAGCATGGGCAGCTCGCCCGGATGTTGTTGCTGTGCTTCCCGCTACCCCGTAACGCCCTGATCGACACTGTGACCAACATCGTGATCGCGGGAGAACGGCCGCGCCACCGCGGATGACGCCGCCTCGCGAGGAGGCTCCCCTGGACGACGCCCGGCCCACCGGCGTCCGCCCTGTTGACACGGCACCAGCTTCCTATACCACCCGGCACATGGGCCGTCCATCAGCCACGATGGAGGGGTGCACGTCACACCGCCGCCGCCACCCGCCTCCGGGGACGACGGAAACGGTCCCCGCCACGAGGACGACCAGCATGCCCATCTTCCGTATCAGCGCTGGGATGAGCTTCCCCCGGTCGACGTCCTGATCCCCGACGATCTGAGCGAACTCGACGCCGAGGTGGCCACCTACCAGGCCGAGCTGCGGTCGCGACGGCGGCGGGAGCGCGTCGACCGGCTGGTCCCGGGCCTGCGGCGCCTGCGCGCCCGGCGCGGCCGGCGTCACCGGCCCGACCTGCTCGAGCGGCTCGACCGACGTGCCCAGCGGGAGGCGCCGGCCGGGCGGTCCCGCCACACCTCCGGAGCCGTCGTCGCGCTGATCGTCATCGTCCTCGCAGCGCTGGGCGCGATGGTGCCGCTCGTCCTCGCGCATCCGCGGCCGCTCGCGCCGCGGGGCGCGGTCCCGCTCGCGTCCACGAGCGTGCTGCCGGGCGCGGTCGGTGGGCTGCTGCCCGACGTCCCGCTCAGTACCGCCCGCACCTCCCGTCCCGCCACCGACCTGCGACCGGCGCTGATCGTGCTGCTGCCGGTGGCGTGCGAGTGCCCGCGGGCCATCCACGAGATCGTGAGCCAGACCCGGGAGGGCCGGCCGATACCGACCTACCTCGTGGCGCCGTGGACCGACGACCCCTCGCTGGAGCGGCTCGTCCGCCAGCCGGACGCGGCCGCGGGGCTCGCCGTCGGCTACAACGACCCGGGCGCCTCCCTGTCCCGGCTGTACCGGGCCGATCCCCGGCAGCCGACCCTGCTGCTCGTCGCCATGGACGGCCGCCTGGTGCACCCGCCACGCACCTTCACCGTCGGTGACCGCCTGGAGGGATGGCTGGGGGCGTTGCCGGGCCGATAGGCCTCCCTCACCACTCTGGCCCGTCTGGCCCTGGCCCGTCTGGCCCGTCCGGCCCGCGGCTCATCCCGGCCCGGCCCGGTCGCGCCCGCCGCGCGGCGGCGTCCCGCGGCTGGTTCACCGCGCCACCGGAGGACCTGCACTAACATGTGGTCCGCGGTCGAACTCTGCACGTATGCGAGTTCTGTGCGAATGTGCGTCCTGGGGTTGGGACCGTGCCCGCCCCGTCCGCCGGTCCGGCGACGGGGTCAACCGAGACCGACGTGACGACCGTCGGCTCCGCACCGAGGAGCAGCCGACTCGTGAGCCACCGCCCGCGCGTGCGTACCGCGACCGCCTTGCTGGTGGCCGCCACATCGCTGACCGGCACGGCCGCGCTCTCCGCCTGCGCGGCCGGCAGCGACGCGCTGACGTCACAGGCGCGCACGACCACGAACACGGTCTCCGGCGCCGTCGGCACCATCTCGCTGCGCAACGTCTACGTGGCCGGGCCGGCGGCCAGGGGCGCGGACGCCCAGGTGGTTTCGGCCTTCTTCAACGGGGGGACCCAGGAGGACCAGATCATCCAGGTCAGTTCCGACGCGGCCAACGGTGGCGTAGCACCCGCGTCGGCGGTCCTGAAGCCCGGCGGCGGCGTCATCTACATCGCCAACGGCAGCGCCCCGACCCTGACGGGGCTTAACCGCGAACTGCTCGTCGGGCAGGCGGTCCCGGTCACGTTCACGTTCGCCAAGGCCGGCAGCGTCACCCTGAACGTCCCGGTGGAGCCGGCCGCTCCCGGGGCGTCCGCGCAGCCGACGGCCGCGGTGACGACCCCGCCCGCGCAGGGCGGCACGACGCCCGCGCCGCGCGCCGTGGCCTCCGCCGACCGGGCGCACTGACCGGGCGGCCTGGACGGCCTCGTTACCGTGGAGCCGCGCCGGGCCGGCGTCAAGGCCGGACAGCGTCCGCCGGCTCCGCTCCGCGACCAGGCAAAAGCGATCATTATGATCCGTTGGGACAGATCAACATAATCGTTGTCGTCCAGCTGACAATGTCGATTATCCACCGCCCCGTAGTAGTTGTCGGAGCATGCCTATACGGTGCGGGCCATGTCCTCTCGGCCTCCCGTTCCCCGACCGAGCACCCCAGGCCCTGCCGGCTCCCGTATCGCCTCGGGCGGCTTCCGGTGCAGCGGATGCGGTGCGGAGGCCGTCAAGTGGACCGGTCGCTGTCCGCGCTGCCAGGCGTGGGGGACGGTCGAGGCACAGGTTCCCCCCGCCCGCACGGCCCACCGGGTCAGCGGCCGCGGCCTGGCGGCGCGGCCCGCCGCGGTGGTCACGGCGCCCGCGCGCCCGATGCCGGATGTCGACATCACCACGGCCCGCAGCCGTCCGACCGGCGTCACCGAGCTCGACCGGGTGCTCGGCGGCGGGTTCGTGCCCGGGGCGGTCGTCCTGCTGGCCGGGGAGCCGGGTGTGGGCAAGTCCACGCTGCTGCTTGAGGTCGCCGCCCGTAGCGCCACCTCCGGCGCGCGGGCGCTGGTGGTCACCGGTGAGGAGTCGGCCGCGCAGGTGCGGCTGCGGGCGGGCCGCACCGGGGCGGTGCACCCGGAGCTGTGGATAGCCGCCGAGACCGACCTGGAAGCCCTTCTCACCCACGTCGACGAAGTTCGCCCTGAACTGCTGGTCGTCGACTCGGTACAGACCATCACCACCGCCGCGGCGGAAGGCGCCGCCGGCGGGGTCACCCAGGTCCGTGAGGTGACCGCGGCGCTGATCCGGGCGGCGAAGGCGCTGGACATGGCCACCGTCATCGTCGGCCACGTGACCAAGGACGGCACCGTTGCCGGGCCTCGCCTGCTCGAGCACCTCGTGGACGTCGTCCTGCACTTCGAGGGCGAGCGCCACTCGTCCCTGCGCCTGGTCCGGGCGAGCAAGAACCGTTTCGGCCCGTCCGACGAGGTCGGCTGTTTCGAGATGGGCGACGGCGGCATCCGCGGGGTCGCCGACCCCAGCGGGCTGTTCCTGTCCCGCTGGCACGACGGCGGGCCGATGGACGGTGTGGCGGGTACCTGCGTGACGGTCACGGTCGAGGGCCGCCGGCCGCTGGTGGCCGAGGTGCAGGCGCTGGTGGCGAGCTCGGCCGCGGCCGTGCCGCGCCGGGCGGTCTCCGGGCTGGACTCGGCGCGGGTCGCGATGATCCTCGCCGTCGTGGAACGCCGTGGCCGCGTCCAGCTGGGGAAGTCGGACGTCTACGCGGCGACCGTCGGCGGTGTCCGGCTCGCCGAGCCGGCCGCCGACCTGGCGATCGCGCTGGCCACGATCAGCAGTGTCGAGGACCGCCCCATCCCCGGGGACCTGATAGCGGTCGGCGAGGTCGGCCTGGCCGGTGAGGTCCGCTCGGTGGGCGCGGTCCGCCGGCGCCTGACCGCGGCCTTCAGGCTCGGCTTCCGGCGGGCGCTGGTACCCCCGGACGCCGGCCCGGCACCCGAGTACATGACGACGATCGAGGTTTCCGACCTGGGCCAGGCGATACGGCACATGTACGGCGCGAGCGAATGAAAAGCACATTCGGTGAAAACACCGCTACAACAACGCAGGAGCGGCATGGCAAAGCAGCCGGCCCGATACCATGACCAGGGCGGGACACCCCGACACAGAGGGAGCCAGATGGCAGGATCACCCGGGGATGACACCTTCCGGGCGACACTGGCCACTGTCGCCCCCGGTACCCCTTTCCGGGACGGGCTCGAGCGCATCCTGCGCGGCCACACCGGTGCCCTGATCGTACTTGGTCACGACAAGGCGGTCGAAGGCATCTGCACGGGCGGTTTCGAGCTGGACGTCGAGTTCTCCGCCACCCGGCTGCGGGAACTGGCGAAGATGGACGGCGCGATCGTCCTGTCGTCCGATCTCCAGCGGATCGTGCGCGCGGCCGTCCACCTGGTGCCCGACCCGACGATCTTCACTGAGGAGTACGGCACCCGGCACCGCACCGCCGAACGGGTCGCCAAGCAGAGCGGGTACCCGGTGATCTCGGTCAGCCAGTCGATGCGCATCATCGCGCTGTACGTGGCGGGCCGGCGTTACGTCCTCGACGAGTCGGCCGCGATCCTGTCCCGGGCCAACCAGGCGCTGGCCACGCTTGAGCGTTACAAGATGCGGCTGGACGAGGTCGCCGGCACACTCTCCGCGCTCGAGATCGAAGATTTGGTCACCGTTCGTGACGCGATATCGGTCAGCCAGCGCCTGGAGATGGTCCGCCGCATCGCCGACGAGATCGAGGGCTACGTCGTCGAACTGGGAACCGACGGCCGGCTGCTCTCCCTCCAGCTCGAGGAGCTGATGGCGGGGGTCGAGACCGAGCGAGAACTCACCGTCCGTGACTATCTGCCCTCCGGTGGCAAGGTCGGTACCGCCGCCGAGGTGCTGGCGCAGCTGTCCGCGATGTCGTCGACGGAGCTGCTGGACCTGACCGTGCTCGCCCGCGCGCTGGGCTTCCCCGGCGGCGCGGACGTGCTCGACAGCCAGGTCAGCCCCCGTGGCTACCGCATGCTGGCCAAGGTGCCCCGGCTGCCGCGGCTGGTGGTGGACAGGCTCGTCGACCACTTCAGCACCCTGCAGAAGCTGCTGGCCGCCGGCGTGGACGACCTGCAGGCGGTCGAGGGCGTCGGCGAGGCGCGCGCGCGGGCCGTCCGCGAAGGGCTCTCCCGTCTCGCCGAATCCAGCATCCTCGAACGCTACGTGTAACCAGAACGCTACGTATAACCGGAACGCTACGTGCGACCGCCGCACCGCGGGTGGAGCCGCCGCAGGCCCTGATCCGCCCGGCCGACAGCCGTGCCAGGATGGCGGAGATGGCATCCACCGCGCCCGATCAGGCCAGCCCGGCCCCGGTGGCGGCCTCGGCCGCCGTGGCTTGCGATCCCGCGGCCGCTCCAACCGCCGGGGCCGGCCCGCGGGCCGTGCCGACGTTCGCCGATGCCGTCCTCGGCTGGTACGCGGCCCATGCCCGTGACCTCCCCTGGCGGCACCCGGACGCGGGCCCCTGGGCGGTTCTCGTCAGCGAGATCATGCTGCAGCAGACGCCGGTGAACCGGGTGCTGCCAGCATGGTGGGCCTGGCTGGACCGCTGGCCGGCCCCCTCCGCGCTCGCCGCGGAGCCGGCCGGCGAGGCCGTCCGCATGTGGGGACGCCTGGGCTACCCGCGCCGGGCGCTGCGGCTGCACCAGGCCGCGGTGGCCATCACCGAGAAGTATCACGGCTCGGTTCCCGACGACCTGGAGGATCTGCTGCGGCTGCCGGGGGTGGGGACGTACACCGCCAGGGCGGTCGCCGCGTTCGCCTTCCGCCAGCGCCATGCGGTGATCGATGTCAACGTCCGGCGGCTCGTCGGCCGGGCCGTCGAAGGCCGCGACGACCAGCGGAGCGCGGTGTCACGCCGGGATCTGGAGCTGGTCGAGTCCCTGCTGCCCCCGGACGCCGAAACCGCGGCCCGGGCCAGTGCCGCGTTCATGGAGCTCGGCGCGCTGATCTGCGTCGCACGCACCCCGCGCTGCGCCGCCTGCCCGCTGCGGCCGGAGTGCGCCTGGCAGCGAGCGGGCAGCCCGGCCGCCACCGGTCCGGCCCGGCGTGCGCAGAGCTACGCCGGGACCGACCGGCAGGTGCGCGGAAAGCTGCTCGCGGTGCTGCGCGAGTCACCCACCCCGGTGCCCCAGGACGCCCTCGACGCGGTGTGGGACGAGCCGGTGCAGCGCGGCCGCGCGCTACGCGGCCTGCTCGACGACGGCCTCGCCGTCACGGTCGCGCCCGGCGTGTACGCCCTGCCCGGCGAACACTCCTGGCCCGGCGCGTAGGACCTCCACCCGACCTGCTTGCGGACGGACGCCGGTCATGGCCCGGGGCCCCGGGCCCGGCGATCCCGCCGGTATTTGCTATAAAGCAAGGGAAGGTTTCGCAAGCAGCCGGCGGCAAACTGGCCGACCAGAAGTAAATGGTACCGATGAGCGTAATTCGTAAGTGGCTTGAATTGCTCGGAAAAAGGACCACACAGTTGGCCGCGAACACATCGGGCCGGATTGCTAACTTCGCATCGAGGAGGCCCGAACATGGACACCTACGGCGACCCTGTTCCCGAACCCCGAGGCATGCCCGCCCCGACGCCGGCCTCGCTCGCCGAGGTGGTGACGGTACGGCGCGGCCCACTGGTCGACCACGAGCTCGTTCTCACCACCGGAGCGACCGCGTCCGACGTGACGTCCGCGATGATTCTGGTGCCACCGCAGGCAGCGCTGGTGAGCTTCCACGGCGACGTCGACCTGTCACTGGTCTTCCGGGAGACTCCCCGGGGCCGTGGCGACGGCCCCGACGACCTGGCCAGGCCGTCCATGTAGGGCGTGCGGGCCGTGAAGGAAGGCCACATCGCCTCCGGGCGGGTGGGCCGCACGGGACAGCCAGGCAATATCGTGGGCGGGTGGCCATACTCTCTCCCCGCGGCGAGGACTTCCCTCGCTGGTATCAGGACGTGCTCGCCAAAGCCGAACTGGCCGACAACGGCCCCGTCCGGGGAACCATGGTCATCCGACCGTACGGCTACGCGATCTGGGAGCGGATGCAGGCCGACGTGGACGCCCGGATCAAGGCGACCGGGGCGGTCAACGCCTACTTCCCGCTGTTCATCCCGGAAAGCTACCTGCGCCGGGAGGCCCAGCACGTCGAGGGCTTCAGCCCGGAGCTCGCGGTCGTCACCCACGGCGGCGGCAAGGAGCTGGAAGAGCCGGTGGTGGTCCGCCCGACCAGCGAGACCGTGATCGGCGAGTACATGGCGAAGTGGACGCAGAGCTACCGCGACCTGCCGCTGCTGCTCAACCAGTGGGCGAACGTGGTGCGTTGGGAACTGCGCCCCCGGCTGTTCCTGCGCACCAGCGAGTTCCTCTGGCAGGAGGGGCACACCGCGCACGTCGACCAGGTGGACGCTGCCGCCTACGCCCGCCGCATCCACCTCGAGGTCTACCGGGAGTTCATGACCTCGGTGCTCGCGCTGCCCGTCCTCGTCGGCCGCAAGACGGCGAAGGAGCGCTTCGCCGGCGCCATCAACACCCTCACCCTCGAGGCGATGATGGGCGACGGCAAGGCGTTGCAGATGGCGACCAGCCACGAGCTCGGGCAGAATTTCGCCCGCGCCTTCGACATCGGCTTCCTGGGCGCCGACGGCCAGCGGCACCTGGCATGGACGACGTCGTGGGGCTCGTCGACCCGCATGATCGGCGGTCTGATCATGGCGCATGGTGACGACAACGGGCTGCGGATACCCCCGCGGCTGGCGCCCGTCCAGGTAGTAGCGCTGCCTGTGAGGGACGACGCGGCGGTCCTCGAGCGGGCCTCCCGGATCATCGAGGGGCTGCGGGCCGCCGGTCTGCGCGTCCAGCTCGATGCCCGGCCCGGCCTGTCGTTCGGCCGGCGGGTCACCGACGCCGAGCTCAAGGGCATCCCGGTGCGCGTCGAACTCGGCCCGCGCGACCTTGCCGCCGGCAGCGTCACGCTGGCCCGCCGCGACACCTCGGAAAAGATCAACATACCGCTCGACGACGTGCTGGCCCGGGTGCCCGCGCTGCTGGACGACGTCCAGCGGAACATGTACGACACGGCCCTGGCCGCCCGTGACGCCCGCACCCGCGACGTGGCGGACCTCGCCGAGGCGGCCGAGGCGGCGTCGGTGGGCTTCGCCCGCCTGCCGTGGGCCGCCGTCGGTGACGGCGGTGAGGCCAGGCTCGCCGAGGAGTCGTTGACCGTCCGCTGCATCCAGCGGCCGGACGGCACGCTCCCGGACAGCGCGGACGAGCCCGGCCTGGTCTGCATCGTCGCCCGCGCCTACTGATCGGGCCCCGCGCCGGTTAGCCCTGCCGTCCCCGGGTATTTCCAAGATCGGGCCTGTGACGCCCGACCGCCGGCACGGCCACGCTGACACGTGGCTCCCGCCCGAGCGGACTCCGCTCCGAGCGGGAACTGCCGTGCTGTCGCACGCACGGCCGTGAGCATCGAGGAGAACGGGAGCAGGCTCATGGGCGAGAATCCGGACAAGATCAGAACGGACATCGAAATGACCCGGTCCCGGCTCGCCGAAGAACTCGGCCTGCTGTCGGAACGGGTAAGTCCGGGCCGGGTGGCGGGACGAACCGCGCAGGATGCCCGTGTCGCCGTGACCCACGCGCGGGAACGGGTGGTCAGCGGCACGGCCGACGCCCGTACCCGGCTCGCCGGATACGCGGGCGAACTCGGGCCCAAGGTGTCGACAACGGCCCACCGGGCATCGGTGACGGCGCACAGGGCTTCGGCCGGCGCGTACCGGGCCGGGCAGACCGCGGACGAACTGGTGCACCGGGCCGGCCAGAACCCGCGGGTCGCCGCGGGCACCAGAAAAATCCGGGAATCCACGGGCCAGGTGGTACGGACAACGCGCGACCGGGCCGCGGGCAATCCCGGTGCCGCCCGGGCCGTGGCGGCCGGTGCGGCCGGTATGGCGGTGACCGGCGCGGTCGTCCTCACCGTCATGCGGTGGCGTCGCCATCGGAACTGGTACGGATAAAAGCTCACCTCGGGGCACCGCGCGGCCGGGCACGAACCCGACCAGGCACGAACCCGACCAGGCACGAACCCGACCAGGCACGAACCCGACCAGGCACGAACGCGACCAGGCACGAACGCGACCAGGCACGAAACGGCCGGGCAGGTGGCCGCATACCCGCTTCGGTCAGAAGATCGAAGGCGTGTCGACGGCCGCCTGCCCGGCCGGGTTCTCCCGCGTCCTCCGCGTCCCCGGGCCCGCCGTGTTTCCGTGTTTCCGGAATTCCCGGGTATCACCGGTATCACGGTCCTGTGGTCCCGGCGCCAACGGCCTCAGGCGGTTGTGGTGCGGATGTCGTGCGTGCTCCGCGCTTCCCGGGTGTCCCGGGTGTCGGGGGTGTCTCCGGGCCTGTCCTCGGACGGGGCCGTGGCCGATGTGGCGCCGTCCCATACCACGGTGCGGTCCCGTCCCAGCGCCTTGGCTTTGTACAGGGCCCGGTCCGCCATGCCGACCAGCTCCGCCTGGTCCGAGACATGCGCGGGAAAGGCGCAGGCGCCCACCGACACGGTGGCGGAAAGCGAGGTGTCGGCATTCACCGTGATAGGGCTGGCGGCCACCCTGGTCCGCATCCGTTCGGCGACCGTGCTGAGCTCGTCCAGATGGACGTTGGGGGCCAGCAGCGCGAACTCCTCACCCCCGTAGCGGGCGAGCACGTCACCCGGGCGGGTGGTCCCGCGCAGCCGGACGCTGATCTCGGCGAGCACCCGGTCGCCCGCCGGGTGGCCGTAATGGTCATTGATCGCCTTGAAATGGTCGACGTCTATGATGAAGAGAGCCAACAGGCCGCCGGTACGGCGTACCCGGGCGAGCTCTATCGGTAGCTCCGCCTCAAGAAAACGGCGGGTGTACAGGCCGGTCAGCCCGTCGGTGATTGCCAGCCGACGCTGGTCGGAGAGCAGGACCGTCATCCGGGCGATCGTCAACAGGAACATCAGGGTCCATGCCACGGCGGTCACCGGAATGTCGTAGGTGATCCCGCGGGCGTACTGCGTGAGCATTGTGGCAGGTGCGGCCAGGGCGGCGCCGAACAGAACGGCAAGGCGACATCGGCCCAGGCCGACGTCGCCGGCCGGAGCCGGATCGGCGATACGGGCCATTGCCGGATGCAGCGCCGCCGCGCCCAGCGCGAGCGCCCCGGCGAGCCAGAGCACGTCCAGGATGTTTCCCGGCTGGTAGCTGCCGTTCAGCCGTTGCAGGCCGTACAGCGTGTCCGCCGTCATGACCGCCACAAGGTTTCCCATGAGAAGGAAGAAGGCCGATGACTGGCGGCCGGATCCGAGAAGCAGCCTGAGCCCGATCGCGAACAGGACGAGATCCAGCGCCGGGTGCCCGAGCAACAGGACGGCATCACCCAGCCGGCCGGGGCCGCCGCGGACATAGGGCCCGACAAGATAGACCCACTCCAGCATGATCACAGCGATCGCGAGCGTTCCGGCGTCCAGCAGGCCAGGCAGGTCACGCCCGGGGGCGCGGTACCGGACGAACAGCACCAGGCCCGTCACGGCGAAGGGGTAACGAAGCAGGAAGAAGGCATCGGAGACGGTCCGGAAAGCCGTGGCGCCGAGCACGTCGTAGAACAGGCAGTGGGCCATGACGGCGGTCACGTACGCGACCTGGCCGGCCCCCAGCAGCAGCCAGGGCAGCCGCGGCGCGGGGCCGGACCGGGCGACACCGACGAAGAACGCCGCCACCGACGACACGCCGATCAGGCAGTAGAGCGCCATCCGCCCCGTATCGCGGACGGGTGTCAGCCGGGATCCGATCACGAGGGCGGCGCCGGCCGTCAGGTAGAGCAGCCACGGCCGGCCGACGGCCTGGCCGGAATCCGCCCGTCCCCGCCCCATCAGGTCGCCCCCCGGCGGCAGGGTGGCCGACCGCGGAACCCGCCCGTCCGGACGGCTCGGCGAAATATCAGGGTTCGTGTCATCCTGGAAACCGCCTTCATGACGACGCCTTCGTGACGAGCCTTCATCACGAGACTTTCGTGACGAGCCTTCATGACGAGTGCCCGGACCCGTTCGGCGGCGCGGAAAATCTCATACCGACTATACGGCACAAAAATTGTACTCCGATGGGCAAAGCCCTCCAAATTACTTGGTGACGACGCCCGGCAACCGGCCCGGCCGGCTTTCCCGGACAGCTCCCGTGACGGTCGGCGTCAGCCGGCGGAGGTCTTCCGGCAGCCCGGGACGCCGACTCCGCCGAAGCGGCTTCCAGGCCTTCCGGGCCGCGGGCCCACGGCCAACAGAATCATGATCGCGGAACCTTGGGCCCGCCGGGAAGCCGGAGCAGCGGGCCTGCCGGACCGGCTTCCGGACCACCCGAGCGAAAGCGGTACAATCACGCTCCTCATGATCCACTGGGAAGCCGCGACCGCCACTACGCGTGACGCAAAGCGGCTTCGCCGCCGTACTCCACCCTGTTCCTCCGCCGCGTCGCCATCTCGGCGCGGACGGCTGGTCCGCGCCGGCGAACGACCGGCCGGCCGGCCCGCCGGAGGACAACAGCGGGTACCCCAAAGCATCACGTGACCGACATCCCTTACGTCGCCTTGTTCGTCCATCTTCGGGTTCAGTCAAACAGTATGGAGGAATGCTTTTCTCTACCGACGTATGGGTCCGTCCTGTCCGCAGCGTGGCCACCAGGGGCAGCCGGGAGATCCGTGCGCTACGCACCGCCGTCGGCCCCCCGTGGCGGGGTGGCCGGCACCGGCGACCAGCCTGGCCACGCGGCCTGCGAGGCTGGCAGGACATCGCCATGGAGCTCGGGACCGGACAGCGGGCGTTGCTTGTCCACGCAGCCACGGACGCCGGCGGCGGCCCGGGTGCGGCATATGCCACAGACCGGTTTTGTCACAGCCGGGCAGGTGACCGGAAACACCGCCGCCGGACGACGTCACAGCACGGGGACGGGCAGTGGGAAGCGGCGCCGCGGGCAGTCCCGCGGGCTTCCGAATACGAAACGGGACGTATTTGCCCGGACGGCCCCGAAGACCCCGGGCAGACCCGGGCACGGCCGCACCGTACGCTGCCTCGCACCCCGGGGAGCTGGCCGTTGTGGACCTCCCCGAACGGCTTCCGGAGCGGCCGCGCCCGGCCGGGGGCAAACGCTCCGGAAAAACATGGCTGTGCCGTCCACGACCTGTCGGCGGCACGACGGGCACGGCTCTACCGGGCCAGCTGATTCCTGATACCGGGAACCGGTACGGCAACCTGCCAGCCTTTTATCTGTACACGAATTTCACGCACCGGTCCGAGAACGACGAGAGGATGTGATCAATCGTACGTTTGAACGTGGTGACCGGTTTTGTTCCCGCTCGGGAAAGTTGATGCGCTCACAGCCATAATGCCCGTCAGCTCGGTAGCGTGATCCCCAGGGTGGGGAAGTCGCAGGAGAGGAGCGGGCGTGCTGGCGCCGCTGACCGACGCTGATCCCCGAAAAATCGGGAGATACTGGCTCCAGGGACGACTGGGTGCCGGCGGGATGGGCGCTGTTTACCTCGGTTTCGACGAGGACGGCCACCCCATGGCAGTGAAGGTCGTCCGGCCGGAGCTGACTGGTGACGCGGACTTCCGGGAGCGGTTCCGCCGGGAGGTCGCGGCCGCGCGTCGCGTCCGTGGCAGGTTCGTCGCGGAGGTCCGGGACGCCGACGTCGACGCGGAACGCCCGTGGATGGCCACCGAGTACGTCGACGGTGTGAGCCTCTCGGCAGCCATCGGCGAGCGGGGGCGGCTGAGCGGATCCATGCTCGTCGACCTCGCCGCGAGCCTCGCCGACGCCCTTGCCGCCATCCACGCCGCCGGGCTGGTGCACCGCGACCTCAAACCGTCCAACATCCTGCTCGCCTGGGACGGCCCGAAGGTCATCGACTTCGGTATCGCCCACGCCGTCGACACGACCGAGCACACCCAGACCGGCCACATCATCGGGACGGTCGCCTGGATGGCCCCGGAGCAGCTCCGTGGCGAACGGGCCGGCCCCGCGGCCGACATCTTCTCCTGGGCGATGTGCGTGGCGTTCGCGGCGACCGGCCGCCACCTGTTCGCGGCGGACACACCCACCGCGTCCGCCCTGCGTATGCTGCGGGAGAAACCGGACCTCAGCGGCATACCGGATGGCCTCACCGCGCTGCTGCGGCGCGCTCTCGACCGGGATCCGGCCAGACGGCCCACCGCTGTCGAGCTCGTCACCGGCATCGTCCGCAACTACCCGGGCAGCGCCGACCTGGCGGACCAGGTCACCCGGCGGGTCCTGGTCGCCCCCCAGCCACCGCCGCCACCGATGGCCGGAGCTGGGGCCGGAGCCGGGACGGCCGACCGGTTGCGGCCCCCGCGCGTGGCGAAGCGCCCGGGCGCGCCCGCCGGCGGACGTCCTGGCACCGCAGCCGCCGGCGCCCTGCGCCGCTGGCAGCTCGCGCTGATCACCGTGGCCGCCGGCATCGCGCTCGGTGTGACCACCGGCCTGGTCATGGCCGTCGCCATGCGGGTCACCCCTGACGGCGGCACGAACCCGCCCGGCGCGATGGCGACACCGTCCGGTGCGCCTGCCCCGGGCGGCGGTGCGACGCCCCCGGCCGCCAGCAGGCCGTGGGTGTCCGCCCCGCCCGCCGCGGCCGGGCTCGCGCTCACCAGGCCGCCGGACAGCGTGGCATGGACGTCGGCGGAGCAGCCGGCGGGTACCCCACCACCCTCCCCGCAGCCAGAGCAGCCGGGCCAGCCCGCCCCCGCCCCCGGCGGCGGGAACGGCACACAGCCCTCGCCGAAGGCGCCGGCGACCCCGATCGAACCGGCCCCCAGCGCGACAGCCCAGCCACCCGCCACCGCCACCCCGACGAAACCGGCGCCGACCTCGCCGGCGCCAGTCCCCAGCAGAACGGCCCAATCACCCACCAGCGCCCCGACGAAGCCACCGGCCTCCCCGTCCGGGGCGCCCACCACGGCGCCGGCCGGCCCTCCATCCGCCGCGGCCTCGCCCGCGGCGGCCTCGCCCGCGGCGGCACCGCCGCGGGCCTCCTCCACCCAGGCGGTGTCGCAGACGTCCAGGCCACGGCCCACAGCACGGCCTCGATCGCCGACGAACCGCGACCAGCGCGCACCATCGAAGCCGGCCGGCCCAGCCGGAACAGCCGGAACAGCCGGAACAGCCGGGCGGCCAGTGGCCACAGCCGGGCAGGGGCCCGCGAACCCGAGCGCCACCACGGACGCCGCCACCAGCGGCGGCGGCTTCACCCCACGAGGCCCCGCGCGAGCGGACCCGGCGCGACAGGGCCCCACACGACAGGGCCCGGCGACACGGACGGCTGTCATCCATCCGCCGCGCATGCCCATCGGCACGATCTCCGACAGCGGTGCCAGCGATCACTCGATCCGGGTGCGGACGCCCCTCACCCGTGGCGGTGGATGGCTGCCACGGACGCTGACGGACTGGCTGACCGGTGCCGCCGGGTGGCGCGACAACCACGGCATCCACTGGTTGCCCGTCGTCCACCCCTCGCTCCTGCATGTGCTGGCTGTCACCGTCGGTGCTCTCCCCCTCCTCCGGGGAGCCGGCCCGACGACGCGCCCACGCCGGTGCCCGTCCCCCGCGGTGCGCCGCTCCCCCGGCCAGGCCAGTACGTCCGATGGCGGGTATTCCCTCACCTTCACGGCCTGACATACCCACGTCACGCTGACTCACAGTCACCTGATGCGATCTTTTGGTGACCGTATGCTCATGGCAGGCGGCCGGGGCCGCGGCAGGCGCAGCTGTCGCGGCCCCGGCCGCCTACGGGGCTCGGATTCCGATCAACCCCGCGAGCGATGCCGGGCCACCGCCGGTGGGGCCCGGCCCTGCCCGCGATTCGCGGCCGGTCGGCGGCCCGAGCGCCGACCGTGATCCCCGGGACGCGGAGGAGCCTGTGACCCACTGCCCGCCAGGCCCTGACATGACGGCCGGCCGCGCCGTCCTCGTCCAGGACAGTCCGTGATCACGAAGAACGCGCGTGACGTCCCGCCGAAGCACCGGCGCGAGGCCACCCGGCCGCCGCCCGGCCAGCGGGTACTTGTCGCGCGCGCCATGGTGCGCGCGGCCCTGAGCATCGTCGCCCTGCTGTTCCTGTACTACCTGCTTCCCTTCGGACGGTCCCTCGGGGGCGGCGTGCACGCGGGCCTGGGGATCGCGCTGGCCGCCGCCCTGCTGGCGTTCGCCGGCATCGTCGGCATCCAGATCCGGCGTATCGCCCGGTCCGCCTACCCCGGGCTGCGCGCCGCCGAAGCCTTCGCCGTGTCCCTCCCGCTGTTCCTGCTGATCTTCGCGGGAACCTACTTCGTGCTCGGACGTGAACAGGCCTGCGCATTCACCCAGGCGATGACGCGCACGGACGCCCTGTATTTCGCACTCACCGTGTTCACCACTGTCGGTTTCGGCGATATCGCTCCCGTTACCCAGACAGCCCGGATCATCACCATGATTCAGATGCTCGGCAATCTCGTCGTGGTCGGTCTTGTCGCGCAGATTTTTCTTGGCGCCATCACCGCCGGGATACGCCGCCGCGCCAGCCGGGAGCCCGAGTGAGTGCGGCCGACCGCGCCGGCCGCCCGGCCGGCCGGCGACGGCGGTCATCAGCCAGCGACAATCCGGTCGCCGACCGACCAGCCCGGCGATCCTGACGACCAGCAGGACCAGGCCGACGGGACCGGCCGGCAGGACCAGGCCGGCAGGACCAGGCGGGCGGCACGGCCGGCCGTCCAACGGGCATGACAGCCGGCGGAGCCGGCGTGAACAAAACGAGCGAAACAGGTGAAACGGGATAGGTGTCCTACAGAACTCCGGGCGACGCACCGCACCCGTGACACACGACGATAGAATCCCGGCACATATCCGGGGAAGCCCCCAGTGACCGAAGATACCAACCAGGATGCCATCAGAATTATACCTGCGAAAGGGCCGGGACGTGACGACAGGTGAGCCGTCGTGACAACAGGTGACTTACACCGTGGTCCCACGGTGCGTCGCATCGTCCTGGGCTCCCAGCTCCGTCGATTACGTGAAGGCAGGGGCATCAGCCGGGAGGCCGCCGGATACAGCATCCGGGCTTCCGAATCGAAGATCAGCCGTCTGGAACTCGGCCGTGTCAGCTTCAAGGAACGCGACGTCGCCGATCTGCTCACCCTCTACGGTGTCACGGCCGAAGCCGAACGGGAGCCGTTGCTGTCCCTGGCCCGGGACGCCAACCAGCCGAGCTGGTGGCAGAACTACGGCGATGTCCTGCCGGGCTGGTTCCAGCCGTACATCGGGCTGGAGGAGTCGGCGACGCTGATCCGGTCCTACGAGGTCCAGTTCGTCCCGGGCCTGCTGCAGACCGAGGACTACGCCCGCGCCGTCATCGCTCAGGGCGGCCGGGGCTCCCCGCGGGAGGACGTCGAACGCCGGGTGAACGTCCGGATGCAGCGGCAGCACATCCTGGCCCGCCCGAGCCCTCCACACCTGTGGATGGTGCTGGACGAGGCCGCCCTGCGCCGCTCGATCGGCGGAACCAAGGTGATGCGCGCCCAGCTTGAGCACCTGATCGCCCTGACCGAGCAGCCGAACGTCACGCTCCAGGTCATGCCCTTCAGCTTCGGCGGCCACGTCGCCGAAGGTGGCGCGTTCAGCATCCTGCAGTTCCCCGAGGCGGACCTGCCCTATGTGGTCTACCTCGAGCAGCTTGCCGGCGCCGCCTACCTGGACAAGCTGGAGGACGTGGACCGCTATCTGGCCGCGATGAACCGCCTGTGCGTCGACAGCGTGCCACCGGAACGCGCCGCCAGCGCGATCAATAAGATCATCAATGAGATCTGATGCGGTCGCCCGGTGGAACCGGCCGGCGTATCGGTCACCTTCAGTAAATATTGCGGATCTGACATCACGGACCGCGATCGCCGACCGCAGCCACGGCCGACCGACCAGCCGGCACCGCGGCAGCCGGTCGTCGATATGCCGCTGTGTACTGATGTATCCGGATGTCTCCGAACTTTCCCGGAATTCGGTAGAGAGGTACTAGAATTTCCTGAGCTGAGACCCGGCGTGCAGCGGACGCCGGACGGAAGGATCTGACATGGGACTTGACGCAGCGGACGAGGAACAGCCACCAGCCAGCCTCAACCCGGACGTGCCGCACATCGCCCGGATCTACGACTACTGGCTCGGCGGCAGGAACAACTATGCCGCCGACCGCAAGGTGGCCGAAGAAGTGCTGGAGGCCGTGCCCATCACTTCTGTGAGCGTGCTGGCGAACCGCGCCTTCCTGGGCCGCGCCGTACACCATCTGGCCGCCGAGGCCGGCATCCGCCAGTTCCTCGACATCGGCACCGGCCTACCGTCCGCCAACAACACCCACGAAATCGCCCAACGGGCTGCCCCCGCCGCACGCGTCGTCTACGTCGACAACGATCCCATCGTCCTCGTCCATGCCAAAGCACTCCTGACCAGTTCCCCCCAGGGCGCGACCACCTACCTCGAGGCCGACCTGCGCGACCCCGGCACGATCCTGACAAAAGCCGCGGCCATCCTGGACTTCACCAAACCGGTGGCACTCATGCTGATCGCGATCCTGCACTGCGTCCGCGACGAGGACGACCCGTACGGCATCGTCGCCACCCTGGTGGACGCCATCCCCGCCGGCAGCTACCTGGTGTTCTCCCATCCCGCCAGCGACATCATCTCCGATGGGATGCGCAAGGCCTCGACACGTATGAACACCTCGATGGCCGAGAAAGTCACTTTCCGCGCGCACGAGCAGGTCCTGCGGTTCTTCGACGGCCTGGAACTGCTGGCGCCAGGCGTGGTCCCGACCACCCGGTGGCGGCCCGAGCCCGGAGCCGACACCACCCCCATGCCCGTCTGGGCCGGCCTCGCCAGAAAGCCATAGGAACCATCGGAACGCCGTCGGCCCCGCGTCCAGCCAACGCGGCCCGCCCCGCCGGACCAGGCCGGCGGGGCGGCACCGTCAGCCCGGCCCGCAGATATCCTTCCCCACGATGGCGGTGGCCGGGTCGAATCTTTCGTGGTATGCCGGCTGGCCGGGTTCGGTGTCGGCGTAACCGAGCGGCCGGCCCGGGGCAAGCAGCCCCTTTTTCATGGCTTCGCAGTCGAAATCCCAGTACAGGGCGCCCCTGCCACCGATACCGCTTATTCCATCCCGGCCTGCCGGTGCCGTTCCCGGCCGGTAGAAGGTGATATCAAGATCACGATGCACCGTGAGCAGCGCCTGGAAGGAATCACGGCGCAGCGGATACACATACACGTGGTTCGCCGTGACCACCAGCGTCCCCGGCTTTTCACCAGGAGCGTAGGTGATACTCCCCTTCGCCCGGGCGTCAGGGGCCGCCAACGTCACACCCGGCGCGAAACGCGCGGCAGGGAAAAGAATCTCGTCGTTTTTCGACGGATCGGCGGCCGTCTCCTGGATGGACTGCCGTAGTCCGTTGTTCATGGTCGCGTACACCGGACCGAGGTCACCGCCGAACACCCGGGGATCCAGGTAGGCGGCGACCAGGAGCTTCTTCGCCTGTTGCAGGGCCGTCTCGACCTCGGCCGCGGTGAAGGAGCCGGTGTCGGCCGCGGCGGGCAGGACAAGCCCGTCCGCGCCGGCGGCGAAACTCGCGGCCGGGGTGCCAGCAAAAGGATCCGCGGCGGTCGGTGACGCCGCGTTCCGATCGTCCCGTATCCGGTGCAACAGCGGCAGGCCGAACAGCACGCCCACGCAGAAGGCTGCGACGAGAACCACCGTGACAGCCAGCAGGATCCGGCGGACCATGGCCCGCCGCCCCCGGCGGGCGTGCCTGTCGAGGACTTCTCCCCACGGGTCGTACTGATGAATACCTACTGAAAGCCCTTGTCAAGGGAGAAAGGTGATGAAGCTGACAGGCATGACATAAGGCCGCGGGGCGCATCGACCGACTTCTGGAACGGGCGGCCCGAGCCGCACGGCATGAAGATCAACAGAATGTTGGCCGGATGTCCCGGATACCGGGGCTCGGCCGCGGCCATCCTCGGCCAGGCCGGCTGATCACGGCCTGGCTGATCACGTTCTGGCCGGTTCCGCTCTGGCCAGCCCCTGGCCGGGCGGGGTGTGCTCGGGACGCGGTATCGCGGGCCGTCACTCGTCGGTGAGGCAGGTCAGGCCCCAGGGGCGGTTGTCGACACGGGTCATGACGAGGGTGGCCCGGCGGGTACCGGAGAGCTTCAGGCGTTTACGCAGCTCGTCGACGTCACCCGCCAGGCCGCGCCGCCGGATGTCGACCGATCCGATGTCCAGCGCGCGCAGGCGGGCGGGCAGCTGCTTCTGGTTCCACGGCGCGGAGTCGATGACGCGCAGCGGACGGCCGAACGGCGTGCGTATCGGTGCGTCCGCCGACAGGAAGGCGATTCTTTCGTCGATCTTCCAGGCGCCAAGTTCCCGGGCCAGCTCCGCGACGAGCCCGGCACGGGTGACAGCCGGGTTCGGGTCGAGGAGGTATTCACCCGGCGCCCGCACCGGCACCGCGGGCGCCCCGTAGCCCGCCGGCGCGGGGGTGAGCGTGTGCCCGCCGGGCAGGAGGGTCGCGCGGGTGCCCGTGGTGGCCAGCGCCGGGGACCAGGCCACCGCCTCCTTGAGGTCCCTGCCCACGGCGATGAACTCCAGCTCCCAGCCGGCGGGCACGGCCTCCCGCGGAAGCCCGGGAGCGGCCTTGATCCCCACCTTCGCGACCCGTCCGGCGAG
Organism: Protofrankia sp. CiP1_Cm_nod1; assembly: GCF_920888515.1. GTDB lineage: Bacteria > Actinomycetota > Actinomycetes > Frankiales > Frankiaceae > Protofrankia. The sequence goes on from NZ_CAKKTM010000459.1 coordinate 25,490, forward strand.
CTCCAGGCACCAGGCCAGCGGTGGCTCGCTGTCACCGGTGCGCAGCCGCCGCTGACCGGCGCGCCGGGCCGGGTCGACGAACACCGCGTCCGCCCCCGCCAGATCGACGTCGCGGACGTCGGAGAGAACGGTCGTCACGCTGCCCCCGACGCCCAGGACGTCCGCGTTGGCCCGCGCGACACGCAGATGGAGCGGGTCGACGTCCACGGCGATCACCCGGTGGTGCCCGGCGAGCGCGAGCATGTCCCCGCCGATACCGCAGCACAGGTCGGCGACGGTATCCCCGGCCGCGTACCGCGAAGCGGTGTGCTCGGCCACGACCTGCGGCGACGCCTGTTCCAGGCCGGCGCGGGTGAAGAACATCTCCATCGCCCGGCTGAACTTCGCCCCGGCCGCCGTCCGCAGCTCGTGCTGGCCCAGCGCGTCGACCACGAGATCCGTCGGATAGTCGACACGCAGCCGCGTCCCGAGGCGCAGCGCCTGCCGCGGGCCGGCCGTTCCCCTGGCTCCCCCGCCTCCGCCGATGCCGCCGCCCGCACCGGCTTCGCTGGCGAGGCGATCGAGCAGTTCGCTCCCGCTGGACGTCAGCAACGCCTCGAAGCGCGCCACCCGCGATTCCGTTTCGTCTCCCTTCCCGCGACGGCGGCCTGCCGTTGGGAGGAAACGGGAAGACCGAAGAGCGCAAAGAACTCAGGCCCCATGATCCAAAAAAGGATCACAGGGCCTGCGTGGTCGGGGTGGCGGGATTCGAACCCACGACCTCTTCGTCCCGAACGAAGCGCGCTACCAAGCTGCGCCACACCCCGTGACCACCACGAAGTCTACCTGATCCGCCGGCCATCCTCGGCACGGGGTGGCCGGACAGGTTCGCGGGGAGCGGCTCCAGCCCCCGGCAGCGGCACGAAGGCCGCGACAGCGCCCACCTCCACCACGGGCCACGCTCACCCCCACGGGCCACGGCGCCGGGTCCGCGCGGGGCGTCAGGTCCACGCGGCCGGCGCGAGGGTGATCAGGGTGGCCTCCGGCCGGCAGGCGAACCGGACCGGCGCGAACGGGGACGTCCCGAGGCCCGCGGAGACGTGCAGCCACGACGAACGCCCGCCGGCCTCGTAACGGGACAGCCCGCGGACCCGGCCACGGTCGAGGCCACAGTTGGCGACCAGCGCCCCGACGAACGGCACCCGGATCTGCCCGCCGTGTGTGTGGCCGGAGAGCGTCAGCGCCACCCCGTCCGCGGTGTAGGCGTCCAGCACCCGGGGCTCCGGGGTGTGTGACAGCCCCAGCACCAGATCGACGTCGCCGTCGTCGCGCGGGCCGAGCACCGCGGAGAGATCGTCCCGCCCGAGCCTGGCGTCGTCGACGCCGCGGACGTCGATCCGCAGCCCACCGGCGCGCAGCGTCGTCCGGCTGTTGGTCAGGTCCAGCCAGCCGCTGTCGGCGGTCAGGCTCTTGGCGAAGCCGGCCCAGTCCAGCGGGGTGCCCTTCGGGGTGGAGACGTCCTTGGGCAGCAGGTAGCGGTGCGGGCTCTTCAACGTCGGCGCGTAGTAGTCGTTGTTGCCCGGCACGAACACCCCGGGGAAGCCGGACAGGGACGACAGCGCCAGCAGCGTCGGCTCGTCGGCGTCCGGATGCGCCAGGACGTCACCGGTCAGCACCACCAGGTCGGGCACCAGGCGGGCGAGATCCCCGATCCACTCCAGCTTGCGCTTCTGGTTCGGGGTGATGTGCAGGTCGGAGATGTGCAGGATACGCAGTGGCGGTGCGTCCCGCGCGAGCATCGGCAGCACCACCCGACGCAGGGTGTAGGCGGTGCGCTCGTAGCCAGCGGCATATGCCAGGGCAAGGGCACCTGCCGCTCCGAGCCCGGTGGCCGTCCGACCGACAGTGCGCCCCCGCGCCCCTGCAGGTGACCGTTTCAACCGTCGCCCACTCGTCATCGGACAAGTGTGGCTCAGGTTGCGCTGTGATGGGCGGCTCGCGGGGCGCGTCGCGTACGCCGTGACCGACCGGACATCCGCCGCCGGCACCTGCCGGGCCGGCCGTCGGCGCCCGCCGAGGCCAGAGCTGGTCCGGCAGCCGACCGGTACGTGGGTGGACGTGGCCGCAACGGCCGTGGAGGGCGGTGCGATGGCCGGGTCAGCCGCCGCTGGGGCCGAGGGCGTCGGCGGGGGCGGGCAAACCCGCGGGCCTGGGCTCCTTCAGCTCGATGAAGATCGAGTGCGTGTCGGTGCCGCCTGTGTTCTCGCCGCTGTGCCGTTGGGCGTCGAGCCAGCGCGCCTGCCCGGCAGGGAGATCGACCTCGGCCTGCCGGCCACCGGCGCTGATCCTGCGCCGGAACGAGGTCAGGGTGACCATGACGCTGTCGGGGTGCTCGTGGGGGCTGGTCCTGTCACCGGGCCGGTCCCGGTACTCCAGGATCCGGACCCGGTCGTTCTCAAAGATCACCTTGTAGAGGTCGGGGTCCGTCACCGCCGGATCCAGGCACATGGCCACCTCACCTGCCTCACCATCATGATCCGTCCCATCATCATGGGATTCACATGTCCAACATGGGACCCATATTCCATGGGATGAAAGTACTATGATGGAGATGTCGGTTCCATATGAGCTGACGGGACGCCGCCAGCAGAAGGCCCGTACCCGCGACGCGCTGGTCACGGCCACCCGCAGGCTGCTCGCCGAAGGGGTGACCCCAGGCGTCGAAGACGCCGCCGCGGCGGCCGGGATCTCCCGGACGACCGCGTACCGCTACTTCCCCAACCAGCGCGCCCTGCTGCTCGCCGCCCACCCGGAGATCCAGCACGAGTCCCTGCTGCCCGACGACGCACCGAGCGACCCGCTGGCCCGGCTGGACCTGGTGATGCGGGCCCACCTGCGCATCACCCTCGACTGGGAACCGCAGCTACGCGCCGCCCTGCGGCTGTCACTGGACGCTGCTGCCGATGCCCAGCCGCCGGTGCTGCGCCAGGGGCGTGCCATCGGCTGGATCGAACGCGCCCTGGCACCTCTGCGGGAGACCCACCCCGACCTCGACCCGCACCGGCTGGCCGTCACGATCCGCTCCGCCGCCGGTATCGAGGCACTGATCTGGCTCACCGACGTCGCTGGTCTCTCCCGCGACGAGGCCGCCGAGACCCTGCGCTGGTCGGCCCTCGCCCTGCTGCGGGCCGCGCTCGCGGGCAGCCCACCCGCCAGTAGCTGTTGATCGCTCCCAGGGCAGGCCGCCGCCAGCGGCTCCGGCGCCGGCTTCTCGGCGATCCGCCGATGCGACGGGCGTCCGGCGCCGACCACTAAGGTCATCTGTGTGAGCGAACTGAAGGATCGTCTGCGGGCGGATCTCACCACGGCGATGAAGGCGCGGGACGCGCTGCGGACGTCCACCCTGCGGATGGCCCTGGCGGCGCTGAAGGACGAGGAGGTCGCCGGCAGGAGCGTTCGCGAGCTGTCCGACGCCGAGGTGCAGAAGGTACTCACCCGGGAGGTCCGCAAACGGCGGGAGGCCGCCGAGGCCTTCACCGCGGCGGGCCGCGCGGAACAGGCCAGCAAGGAAAACGACGAGGGTGGGATCCTGGCCGCCTACCTCCCTCAGCAGCTTGGCGACGACGAACTCGCCGCGATCATCGACAGGGTGGTCGCCGAACACGGCCTGGCCGGGCCGAAGGCCATGGGCGCCGCGATGAAGGCGGTCCAGCCCGAGGTGGCCGGGCGTGCGGACGGGGCCCGCGTCTCCGCCCTGGTCCGTGCCCGGCTGGCCGCGTCGCCGCCCGCCTAGCCCGTGAGCCGGACGCGAGCTGGACGTGAGCGGAACGTGAGCTGGGCACCGCTGGCGGCGGCATCCGGTACCTGCCGCTGACGAACTGGCCACCGCGGGCCAGCGGATCCCCCGTCAGCGGCAGGTGGGCGCGGCCCGTCCGGACACCGGCCGGGCGGCGTACGGCCCTGGTGGGACACGGCCGACCGGCCCCCGGTCAGGGCCGACCGGCCCCCGGTCAGGGCCGACCGGCCCCCGGGCAGGAGAGGGCGGCTCCCGGGCAGGAGAGGGCGGACGGGACGATCCGCCAGCGGCCGGCAGGGCCCGTCAGCCCGCGCCAGCCCTGCCGTCGCCCCGGGCACGCCTGGATCCCGCGGTGGCGGGACCGGGGCGAACGGAGGTCCTCCCGCTGTCGAGCCGGGCCGGGGCTCCCCCGGCGTCGGTTCGGAAGGAGCGCAGGACGAAGCCCTGGGAGACCATCAGCACGACCTCCGAGCCCTCGTCCACCTCCTGATTGCCGCCGGGATTCATCGCCAGCACCGTCCCCTTCGAGAACGGGCTCCAGATCTCCTGCACCGTCACCCGGAAGCCCTGGGAGGTCAGCTGCTGCTGTGCCAGGGACAGGTCCAGGCCGACGACGTCCGGCAGCGTCTTCTTCGCCGGGTGGGGCTGGGTGGCGTCCGGGGAGGGCATCGGCGCGACCGGCAGCCCGAGCCCGTCGACGGTGCCACGCATCGTCCTCGCCCACACCTGGGCGGGCAGGCCGCCACCGTAGACGACCGGATGACCGAGGACGTTACGCAGCGGATACGTCGTGGGTGAGCGCGGGTCGGCGACGGTCACGGCGGTGGCCAGCTGGGGGATGTAACCGGCGAACGACGCGGTGCTGAAGCCTTCGGCGGTGCCGGTCTTGCCCGCGGCCGGCCGGCCGATCTGCGCGTTGGGGGCCCCGGTCCCGTACAGGATGACGCCTTCGAGGACCGAGGTGACCGTGTCCGCGATCTCTGTCCTGAGCACCTGGCGGCACGGCCCGGGCGCGGTGTAGGGCACCGGCCGGTCGGTGCTGCCGACCCGCTGGGTGATCGACTCGAAGGGCCGCGGATCGCACCGGACACCGTGGTTGGCCAGCGTGGCGTAGGCGGTCACCAGATCCATGGTGGAGATCTCGTTGGTGCCGAGCACGGCCGCTCCGTCGACCGGCCCGATGCCGCCGCCGGGGCAGCGCAGGGACGCGGACTGGTCCTGCACCCGGCAGGAGGTCACCCCCAGCCGGCGTGCCATCTCGGCGGTGCTGCGCAGCCCGACCTTCTCCGCGAGCTGGATGTAGTAGGTGTTGACCGAGTCCCAGGTCGCCGTGGTCATGGAATATAAGCCGGCCTCGTTCGGGTCGGCGTTGCCGTAGCAGTCCCCCTGGCTCTGGCGCCCGTTGTCGTCGGTGTCCGGATTGTGGAAGACATCCGAGTGGTAGCAGGCCGGGGAATAGTACGTGGTGTTCAGCGGCAGCCCCTTTTCCAGGGCCGCGGCAAGGGTGAAGACCTTGAAGGTGGATCCCGGGGAGAACGAGGCCTGCTCCAGCGGGATTATCTGCTTGGTGTGCACGAAGTCGGTGGTCCGCTCCGGCGGCTGGCCGTCCGCGGACGGGCCGTACTCCCGGTTCACCGCCAGCGCCAGCACGTTCCCGGTGCCCGGCTGGAGCGTCACCACTCCCGCCGCCACCCGGTTTCCGGGCGGCACGACGGTGTTCGCCGCGTTCTGCGCGGCGGCCTGGGCGACCGGGTCGAGCGTGGTGCGGATCGTCAGGCCGCCCTCGAACAGCAGCCGCTCCCGGTCCGTCTGGGTCGCCCCGAAGCGCTCGTCGGCAAGCAGCGCGCGGCGGACGTAGGCGCAGAAGAACGGCACCGACGACAGCTGGCAGGGGTCTGCCGCCTGCGGTGGACGGTTGAGCACCACCGGGGCCCCCCGAATCTGTCGCAACTGCTCATCGCTGACGTGGCCGAGTTCGTGCATACGCTCCAGGACGACGTCCCGTCGCGACATCGCCGCCTGCGGGTGCAGCACCGGGTTGTAGGCGGTCGGGTTCTTGACCAGACCTGCCAGCATCGCCGCCTGCGGGAGGGTGAGCTGGTCGGCCTCGACGTTGAAATAGTGTTTCGCCGCGGTTTCCACGCCGTAGGCGCCGTCCCCGAAGTAGGCTATGTTCAGATACCTTTCAAGAATCTGGTCCTTGCTCAGGTGCTCCTCGAGGTAAAGTGCGTAGCGTGCTTCCCGGAGTTTACGTCTGACGGTCTGCTCGGTCGCGGCGTCTTTTTCCTCCTTGGAGGTCGCGGCCTGCAGGAGGACGTTCTTCACGTACTGCTGAGTGAGAGTGGACCCGCCTTGCGTGACCGCCCCGGACTCCTGGTTGGAGACATAGGCCCGCAGCAGCCCCCGGTAGTCGAGGCCGGTGTGCTCGTAGAAGCGGGAGTCCTCGATGTCTATGACCGCCTGGCGCAGTACCGCCGGAATGCGGTCGAGGGGGACGATCTGCCGGTCCTGCTCACCTCGCAGATATCCGATGACATTACCCCTGGCGTCCAGGATGCGGGACGCCTGCGGCAGTGGCGGGACGGCGAGGTTCGCCGGCAGGTCCAGGAAGGCGTCGGCGCCGCCCTTCACCGTCAGGCCCGCCAGCGCCACGACCGGCAACATCACCAGCGCGAGCAGGACACCCGCGAGCCCGCTGAGGATCATGGCCTGCCCGGCCCGCTCGACCACCGTCCACACGCGCGGACGGCCGCGACGTGGACCGTCCGGCATCAGGCCGGCACCCGACGCGACCCCTCTGCCGTAGCCGGCCCGGTCGGAACCGGCGGGCGGCCACAGGCCCTCGCGGCCTGGGCCTGTCGCGCTGGTCACGTCCGGGAACCTCCAAACGGCCCCCTCGCACGGCCGCTCAGCCGCGCTTCCCGCACCAGCGTACGACCGCACGGAACGGACATATGAATGTCACGCACACGACATGATCTGGTTACAGATAGCGCCTCTCTCGTCATTCGGATCAATGGCCCGGACGGGTCATTTAGACAACCACCCGTGTGGGGTCTGTGCCGTGGCGGAGACGCTCCATACGGTTTCGGGCGAAGCCACGTCACCACCCGCACGGGCCCCCTGACCCGGTCTCGAGAAGAAAGGCAGGTGGCATGACCAGCAGCCTGGCGACCCGCACCAGTGCCGCCCGACGTGCCAGCTCGACACAGTTGATCGGCTCGACCGTCGACGGCGACTGGACCGCGAACGCGGCCTGTCGCGACCTGGACCCGGACGACCTCTTCGTCCAGGGAGCGGCACAGAACCGGGTGAAGACCCGGTGCTTCGGATGCCTCGTCCGCACCGAGTGCCTCGCTGACGCCCTTGACAACCGAGTGGAGTTCGGAGTCTGGGGCGGTATGACCGAACGGGAACGCCGGGCACTGCTGCGCCGGCGACCGGACGTCACATCGTGGCGGAAGCTGCTCGCGGACGCGCGCGCCCACCACGGCACCGCCTCCGCCGGTTAGGACCGTCCGCACCTCGTCCCCTACTGGTCACCTACTGGCGTCCTGTTGGTTTTTCGTTGACGAACTCGCTGTCCGGCTCCCCAGCGCGGCTCATCATCACACGTCTATGGGGCATTGCGGACATCAACGTCACTAACGGGACAACCGCTCGACGACGGCGTCGCTGCCAGCGATGATCCGGGCTAGCCGGACGAGCAAGGACGACCGGACGGACTCAGATGCCCGATCCGCTCGACGGGTGCGCGATCACAACCGTTCGCGCACCCGCGGGCTCGACCAGCCGACAGCCCCCGCGGGACACGCGACACCGCCGCCCGCGCGCCTGTGACGTTCCGTAGTCCCCGCCGGTTGAGATCCACCCGGCGGGGCAGGCGACACCGCTGCCCTGCGCCCCCACAGTCCTCATGAAACCGGCCGGTCGCCGACAGCCCCACCAACGCCAGGCGGGAGACGGCGTCGGCGAACGCAGCCACGGCGCGGCGGACGCGGGGTGACAGGGGACGAGAACCACGTCACCACCCCATTCGGCCGCCACCCTCTTCGGTTCGCGCTAGCTGGTCTGCCCCGGGGCGACGTCGTGGGCCTGCTCGGGGAGGCCGGGAAGGTCGGGGAAACCGGGCGGACTGTCACCGGCAAGTACGGCGCCGACAGCGCGCAGGCCGTCGAGGTCGTGAACGTCGCCGGCGAACGCGTCGACCTCGACCAGGGGCGTGTCGGGATGCGCGCTGGTGAAGCGGTCCCGCAGGCGCTGCTCCCGGGTGGCCAGCCGCACCCGTTCCGCGTGGATGCGCAGCACCGCCGCCGCCAGCGGATGTTCGGCGTGCTCACCGAGCGTCTCGGCCGCCGCCAGGCTGCGTTCCACGGTCAGCCCGCGGGCGGGCGGCCCGACCGGGTGGACCCGGTTGACGACGAGGCCCGCCAACGGCATCCCGTCCGCGTCGAGACGGTCGACGAAGTACGACGCCTCCCGCAGCGCCGCGGCCTCCGGCGCCGCCACCACGACAAAGGACGTCCCGGGCGCGCCCAGCAGCTGGTACGTCTGGTCGGCGCGCTGCCGGAACCCTCCGAACATCGTCTCCAGGGCGGCCACGAACTGGCTGAGGTCGGCGAGCAGCTGCGCGCCGACGATCTTCGTCAACACCCTGCTGAACACACCCAGCCCGACGCCTACGACCTTCAGGTACATCTTCCCGCCGGCCTTCGCCGGGGCGAGCAGCAGCCGCAGCAGCCGGCCGTCGAGAAAGGCGCTCAGGCGGTTGGGCGCGTCCAGGAAGTCCAGGGCCGACCGGGTCGGCGGGGTGTCGACGACGATGAGGTCCCACTCGCCCGTCGCGTCCAGCTGGCCGAGCTTCTCCATCGCCATGTACTCCTGGGTACCGGCGAAGGACGACGACAGCGACTGGTAGAAGGGGTTGTCGAGTAACTGCTGGGCGCGCTCCGGGGTCGCGTGCACGAGGACGATCTCGTCGAACGTCCGCTTCATGTCGAGCATCATCGCGTCGAGATGGCCACCCGCGGAGCGGTCCACCCCCACGACCTCCCGGGGGTTGTTGTCCAGCTCGGTCAGGCCCATGGACTGGGCCAGCCGGCGGGCCGGGTCGATCGTGAGGACGACCGTCCGGCGGCCCCGCTCGGCCGCGCGCAGCGCGAGCGCGGCGGCGACCGTGGTCTTCCCGACCCCGCCCGACCCGCAGCACACGATGATCTTCTCGCTGTCGAGCATGGCGTCGACATCCAGCACCGGCACCGCGGACGCCGGCGCCATGGACGCGGGCACCCTGGACGCGGGCGTTGCCGGGGGCAGCCGCGTCCCCACAGCCGCGAGCCCGCTCGTCCGACCGTTGCTCATCCGACCATCCGTTGCATCCGCAACAACTCCGCGAACCGGTAGATCACGCCGACGTCCACGCCGTCGGCGACCAGGGGCAGTTCGTACACAGGACGTCCCAACGCCTCGATCTCGCCGCGTTCGGCCCGCTCCAGGGCCACCCGGTGGGCATGCTGGGCCGCCTCCGCCACCAGCGCGTCCATCAGCGCGGCAGCGGGGACGATGCCGGCCGCCTTCACGCCCGCGGCCAGCTCCTCGACGTCCAGCCGGCCCGCGCCGGCCCGCTTGAGCTCCTCGTCGACGAGCAACGGCGTCCGGACCATGTTCACGATCACACCGCCGACCCGCAGCCCGGCGGCACGCAGCTCGGCGACGCCGTCCACGGTCTCCTGGACCGGCATCTCCTCCAGGAGGGTGACCAGGTGCACGGCTGTCTGCTCGGAGCGCATCACCGCCATCACGCTGTCGGCCTGGGCGCGGACCGGGCCCACCCTGGCCAGCCCGGCGACCTCGGCGCTGACGTTGAGGAACCGGGTGACCCGCCCGGTCGGCGGCGCGTCGAGAACCACCGCGTCGTAGGCCCTGCCCCCGGGGCGGGCCGCGTCCGGGCGGTTGACCGCCTCCTTCACCTTGCCGGTGAGCAGGACGTCACGGACGCCCGGCGCGATCGTGGTGGCGAAGTCGACGGCGCCGATCCGCTCCAGCGCCCGGCCCGCGCGGCGGAGGTTGTAGAACATCTCCAGGTACTCCAGCAGCGCCTCCTCCGCGTCGATGGCGAGCGCGAAGACCTCGCCGCCACCGGGAGCGCTCGCGACCTTGCGTTCCGCGTAGGGCAGCGGCGGGGTGTCGAAGAGCTGGGCGATCTGCTGGCGTCCCTCGACCTCGGTGAGCAGGACGCGCCTGCCACCGGTGGCCAGTGCCACCGCGAGCGCACCGGCGACGGTCGTCTTGCCGGTGCCGCCCTTGCCGCTCACCACGTGCAGGCGGCAGCGCCATGGCCCGTCCGCGGCGTCCCACGATGGAGTCTCCTGCGGCGTCACATCAACGACCGTACCCGGCCGGCCCCGGCCGTTCCGGTCGACGAACAGGCAGCGGGCGCGATATCAACCGATATGTCCTTCACCCGTGTCCTTCGCCGGGCCCGTGCCCGCCCGTGCCCGCCCGCGGCCCGGGTGCGGCCCGGGTGCGGCCCGGGTGCGGCCCGGGTGCAGGCC
>NZ_CAKKTM010000460.1:0-10666 GCF_920888515.1 Protofrankia sp. CiP1_Cm_nod1
GGCCAGCATCACCGACCACCGGCGGCGGCGCGGAGCAGGTCAGGGCGCGGCCCGCCGCGCTCGGCGAGCATCCGGTCGAGAACCCGCGCCCCGGCCCCGGCCACGACGACCTGGGGAGTGTCCAGGTAGCCGTCCCCGTGGCCGCTCCCGCTGTCCCGGGGGTCACGCGACGGCGGGCGCCGGCGCAGGCACAGAGCGTCCAGTACATGCACAAGCCCGCTCTGGTCGCGGAAGAGCACGCCGATCTCGCTCAGCCGACGGATTCCGTCACGATCTCGCCTGAGGTGGACGATGGCCTGCACCGCCGAGGCGAGCTGGCTGTGCAGGGCCGTCCGGTCCAGGCCCGCGAGCGCGGCAAGCGCCTCCATCCGGGCTGGCAGATCGGCCGCCGCGTTCGCGTGGACGGTGCTCAGCCCGCCCTCATGACCAGTATTGAGCGCGACCAGGAGATCCACGACCTCGGCGCCGCGGACCTCGCCGACGACGATCCGGTCAGGCCGCATCCGCAGTGCCTGACGTACCAGATCCCGCAGGTCGATACCGCCCGCGCCCTCGATGTTCGGCGGCCGGGACTCCAGGCGGACGACGTGCGCCAGGTCCACGACGAGCTCGGCGGTGTCCTCCACGATCACGACCCGGTCGGCGGGGTCGACCCGGCCCAGCAGCGTGCCCATCATGGTCGTCTTGCCCGAACCGGTGCCGCCGGTGACCAGGGTGGCCAGCCTGCCCCGCACGAGCGCGTCCAGTGCCTCGGCCATGGCGGGGGCGACCGTGCCGGTCGATACGAGATCGTCCAGGGTGAACGGACGCGGCCGTGGGATCCGCAGGGACAGGCAGGTGCCCGTGACCGCGACAGGCGCGAGCACGGCGTGCAGGCGGGTGCCGTCGCCGAGGCGCGCGTCGGTGAACGGGGTGGCGGCGTCCAGGCGCCGGCCGGTCGCGGCGGCCAGCCGGACGGCGAGCCGGCGTACCGCGTCGTCGTCGGGGAAGGTGATCCCGCACCGCTGGAGGCCGCTGCCGCGGTCCACCCAGACCTCCGCCGGCCCGTTGACCAGGATGTCGGTGACGAAGGGGTCGGCCAGCAGCGGCTCAAGCGGGCCGGCACCGACAAGCTCCGACTCCAGCGACCGGTAGAGATCCAGCGAGTCGCCGTCGGCAGGGCCGGTTTCGGCCCGGACGGCCGCCGCGATGCGCGCGGACGTCATCGCGGCGCCGGAGCCGACCAGCCGTCGGCGGATCCCGGCCAGCAGCTCCTCGTCAGGGTGCGCGGCGTCCGCGGTGCCGGGAGGGACAGCGGTGCCGGGAGGGACAGCGGCCGGCATCGTCAAGGGGCGTTCCGGGCCCCTCCGCTGGACAGTGATGTGATCGTGGGAGTGGTATGGCGCGGCCCCGGGCGTGGAGCGCTCGGCGGCGGAATACTCGTTCATGCTGCCACGTCCGGACGGGCCAGGCCGAGGTCGTCGAGGATCCGGCCGCTGACCCGGGCCAGCGAGCTGCGGCGCCGGCCGCCCGGCGGTTCGCCCCGCTCCAGCCCGGAGGCGAGGCCCTGGTCGTGCCGTAGCGTCCCGGCCACCGGCAGCCCGAGCGCGTCGGAGACGACATCGGCCTGCAGCCTGGCCGGGCCTGGCAGGCGCACAACGACACGGACGTCGGCACAGTACCGGTTGACCGTGTCGCACACCCGGCCGGCGGCGGCGACTGCGCGGACCTCGGCCGGCACGACCACAAGGATGAGCTCGGCCATCTGCATGGCCGCGGCCGCGGTCAGGTCGGGAAACCGGGGAAGGTCGACCACCAGCAGATCGTTCCCGCGCCGGACACTGGCCATGGCCGAGGTCATGACGGACGGTGTGATCGCCGTCGGGCTGGTCCTGTCCCAGGAGAGCACGGGGAGTTCCCCGAGGCAGGGCAGCACCCCGGTCAGTGCCCGGCGTGGCAGCCGGCCGTGGGCGGACACCAGATCCGGCCAGCGCATCCCGGGCCGCTCCTCGATACCGAGGGCGAGGTCGATGCCGCCGCCGAGCGGGTCGGCGTCCACCAGGACCGTGTCGTGGCCACGGCGCAGGGACGCGAGGGTCAGCGCGATCGCGAGGCTGGTGGCCCCCGCGCCGCCGCGGCCGCCCACCACGCCGATCATGGTGCCGTACCGCTGGTCCGGTTCGGTGGCGTCGACGAAGACGTCGATCAGCCAGTCCTCCGCGTCGGGGAGGAAGGCGACATGCTCGGCGCCGAGCCGGACCGCGGCCTCCCACACCCCGCCGTCGTCGAGGTCGGAGCTGACCAGCACGATGCCCGGACGCCGGGGGAGCCCGAGCGCGACGCAGGACGGCACCCGGTCGGCCCCGACGAGGATGAGCGGGGCGCTGTTCCAGTACCGGCGGGCGAGGTCGGCGTCGGCCACGGCGTCCACGGTGGCTCCGGCCGTCGCGGCGAGCCGCAGGAGATCGTCGAGCAGCGGCGGTTCGTCGGTGACGACCAGCGGCCGGGCACCCGGCCCGGGTTCGGGAGCGAGGCTGGGGACGGGCGGTGCGGATGTCATGGCAGGGCCCTTCTGTCGTCGGATAGTGGGAGCCGTCGGATAGCGGGGACGGACGTCCACCATGACGCACATCGGGCCTGTGGATAATTCGTTCTCCACAGCCTCCGAATATGTTCTAATAAAAGATTTTCGGGCCGGTAATGATCGATCTACGTCGATGACGTCGACAGTCCACCGACGCCGATCCACCGACGCCGATCCACCGACCCGTTAATCTGTTGAGGCGGGCCGCTGGCTCGACGGCCGGACCGTGGTAGGATCGCCCCCGAGGTGAAGGCGCGGCTCGGTGGCTCGAGCCGCAGAAGCCGAATGCGGAAGAGTGCGCGTGCGGAAGTTGAGCGCGGAAGAGCGAGCATGATGCCGCCGGTCTGGATGGTCGTCCGTAACAGTCGCTGGTCAATGCTGGGTGACCATCCGGACGCGAGGCCGTGTGATCGAGTATCTGGTAGAGGCGGCCGGGGTCGCGTAACCTCGTGCAATTTACATTACTCTGAGTTATTTATGCTGGTCGCAGCACTGATCCAAAATTGATCAAATCTTTCGATCAAGTAAGGAGGATGCGGTCACGAGGCTCTTGACTTTTAGTTCGCCCGGACGACGGCCTCACAGATGGCCAGGGATTCACGGGCACCCAGTTCCAGCGCGTGGGCGTAATAAATGATCCATCGACGGACGCCTTCGGCGCCCGCTCCGGCGTAGGCACGGGCGGCGTCGGCATAGCCGTCGGTGGGCACGTTACCGGTAGCCGTATTGCGGGTAGCCGCATTTCTGGCGGTCATATCAGCGGTGGTCGTGTCGCTGATAGCCGTCGCGCTGGTGGTGATACGGCCGGATTCGACGTGGCCCACATCCGTCGCGGTCACGGCTTTCGGATCGAGACCGCGGCTGATGAGCACCAGCCGTCCGGCGGCCCGGGCGATGATGCCATCGAACGTACCGAACGGGCGGATGGTCAGCAGTTCGCCTTCCACGATCGCGGCCACGAGAATCGCCGGCGCGGAAGTCCGGGCCAGCAACAGTTCGGTGAGCCCGCTCAGCCGCGCGGCGGTCTCGGCAGGCGAGGGCGCCGGCCCCAGACCGAGGGGGTCTGCCGGATCCACGATGGCCGCGACGCCCGTTCCCCCGGCGGGCACCGCTGTGGGCGAGCCGCCGGAAGCCACCTGACCGCTGGAACCGGAAGCGGCCGGCCGGCCGGTGTGGGAGACGGGCGCGGGTGAAGCGTCCGCGGGCAGGAGGTCCGCGGACGAAGCAGGCGAGGCGGTGGGATGCTCCCGCTCTCTTGGCCGGCCGAGGTCGATGTCCGCGATGAGGCCGCGGGCGACAAGCACGTGCATCCGGGCGAGTGCCTGTCGCGGTGCCCGCTCCCAGGCGCCGCGCAGCGTCCCCAGTTCGGCGTAAAGCCGGATCGCGCCGAGTGTGACGTCGATGTCAAGGGCCCCGGCTGTGCCCGCCAGGCCACCGGCGGGTTCGTCACCCGGCTGTCCACCGGCCCCTTCGTTCGCGTCGGCGGCCGAGCCGCTGGCACCGCTGCCAGCGGTGCCAGCGGGGGAACCGGCACCGGGCGTCGCCGCTGGCAGGGCACGGTTCAGGCGCGCGCGCAGGGCCTCCAGGCCGACGTCGTGACCCTCCAGGGCAGCCGATGCCCGAGCGGCCCGCAGCGACACCTCGGTCGTCACCGCGGCGCTGCCGCGACGCATGACCCGGTGGCGCAGCAGGGCGTCGACGGACGACCGGGCCGCGGTGACCGCGTCGTGAACGCCCGGCAGAGCGGTGAGAAGAGCGAACGGATCCGACCCGGTGGCTGCGGTCATTGTCCGTACGCTACCGGGTCACCTCCGGACGGACATCCGGTCGCGTACGGGCCCGCGGCCGGCCCGCCGCAGGCCGGCAGCCCGCGGCCGGTCCGGGCAAGGGGGCGGATGGGAAAGATCCTCGTTCGGTCGTCACGCCCACCGACGTCCATCAGGCCCGGTCGCGACGGCCCGAACCGGCCGGGTACGGGCATCACAACATATCCGGGCCGCGCGCCGACGCCGGACGCGGCAGACTGCGCAGAGAACGCCTCAGCAACGAACGCTTCAGCAGCCCGGAGGCGGTACCGGTCCCGGATGTCGCAGAACCGGGGAACAGCGGATCACAGGGAGGCCCACAGCCGTCTCGGACATTCCGCAACCGCGCTTGACGACCATGGATGAACGGTGGATGTGTTGAGCTGTTGCCATCGGGCACCATGTGGTGACCTGGACGCTGTCAGGCGGCCCGTGACGCTGTGCCCAGCGTCAGGCGGTAGCCACGTCCATGCCGGTGGAGGACAGCCCGTGCCCAGAAGGAGGATCAACGGTGCCGACCCCTACACACGACCGCTCAGCCGGTCGGGAGGCGACGCTCGGCGAGCTCGTCGCCGTCGCGACACGGGACATATCACTACTCGTCCGGCAGGAGATCGATCTGGCGAAGGCGGAGCTGTCGAAACAGGCCGTGTCCGCCGGGCTCGGCGCCGGGCTCCTGGCCGGCGCGGCCGGCCTCGGGTTCGGCGCGCTGATCGCGATCACGATCGGGCTCGGTGAGCTGTTCACCTGGGCCGGCGTGGAGCGGTTCTGGTCGTACTTCCTCACGGCCCTGCTCTTTGTGCTCGTCGCATCCCTGCTGGCCCTGCTCGCGGCCACCCGGCTGAAGAAACTGTCGCCCCCGGAGCGCACGTTGCAGACGGTCAGGGACGATATCGCCTGGCTGAAGCACCCGACGGCGATCGTCGGGTCCAGCGTGAACCATGCCGGCGCGCACCGTTCCGACGGGAATCCGCTCAGCCACCGGGAGGACACCGTCCCCGTCCGCTGAACCGCTCGTCGAGCCGGCTCGTCAGTTGAGCCAGTGAGTCGGCTCGTCAGAGACGGACCGGTCGCGGGCGAGCTGGCCGCAGGTGGGCCGGCCGGCCGAACCGGTCCGCTGACGCGCTCCGGCGGACGCCCCGGGCCCACCTGGCACGGCGGACATGCCGTCCCGAACCGGCTGTCTGTCATGCTGACGTGTGATGGAGGCTGCCGTTCCCGAGCCCGGCGTCGTCCTTGTGGATGGCCCGTGGCATCACCGTGACGTGTCCGCGAACGGCACCCGGCTGCACGTGGCCGAGCTTGGCGAGGGCCCGCTGGTGCTGCTGCTGCACGGGTTCCCCCAGTTCTGGTGGGGCTGGCGCCATCAGCTCACCGGGATCGCCGCTGCCGGCTACCGGGTGGTCGCCGCCGACCTGCGCGGCTACGGGGCCAGCGACAAGCCCCCCCGTGGCTATGACGCCTTCACCCTGTCCGACGACGTCACCGGGCTGGTACGGGCCCTCGGCGAACGGGATGCTGTGATCGTCGGGCACGACTGGGGCGGCCTGGCCGGATGGACGACCGCGGCGCTGTGCCCCCGTCTCGTGCGCGGGCTGGTGGTGCTCTCCATGCCGCATCCGCTGCGGACCCGGCACGAGATGCTGGCGAACCTGCGCGGGCAGGGTGCCGCCGGCCGGCATCTGATCACCTTCCAGCTGCCGTGGCGCCCGGAGCGGGTACTGGTCGCCGACGACGCGGCCTATGTCGGTGAGGTGCTGCGGGCGTGGGGCGGCCCGGGCTATCCCGACGCCGAGACGGAGGCCCGCTATCGCGAGGCGATCCGGATTCCCGGGGTCGCGCACAGCTCGCTGGAGTACCACCGTTGGGTCTTCCGGTCGTTGTTCCGGCCGGACGGGGCCCGTTTCGCCGCCGCGTTGCGCCAGCCGGTGTCCGCCCCCACCCTGCAGCTGCACGGGCGCCTCGACAGGTTCATGCTCCCGTCCACCGCGCAGGGCTCAGGGCGCTACGTCAGCGGCCCCTACGAGTGGAAGCTGCTGGACGGGGTCGGCCACTTCCTCCCGGAGGAGGCCCCGGACGTCGTCACCAAGGAGATCCTCTCCTGGCTGGCGCGGTGAGGCCACCCCGTCCGGCCGCGGCTCCCGTCCGGTCACAGATCCTGGCCGGCTGCGGCTCCCGGCCAGTCGCGGCTCCCGGTCAGTCGCAGCCTCGGGTACTGACGGCGTTGGTCGTGGTCTGACCGGCGGCGGCCAGGTCGTCCACCTCGGCGCTGGTCAGCACGTACCCGGTGTCCGAGTCGTTCGTGGCGGCGGCGAACACCACGCCGTAGACGGCGCCCTGCTCGGACAGCAGCGGCCCACCGGAGTTGCCCGGCAGCACCTGCCCACGGACGGCGTATATGTCACGGAGCACCGTGCCCTGGGAGTAGATGTTCGGGGCCCTGGCGGTCTGGCGGTTGCGGATACGGGCCGGCGCGGTCGTGTACGGGCCGTCCTGGGGGTATCCGGCGACGATCGCGTCGTCTCCCGCACGGCCGGGCGGGTTGTTCTGGAAGGGCAGCGGCGTCCGGCGCAGGCCGGGCACGTAGAGGACGGCGATGTCGGTGTCGGGGTCGAACAGCACGACCCTGGCCGGCAGGGTGCTGTTGCCCACCTCGACCTGGGGCCGGGTCACCCCGGCGACGACGTGGGCGTTCGTCATCACCCGTTCCGTCGCGTAGACGAAGCCGGTGCCTTCGACCCGCTTGGAGCACGATGGCGCGATCCCGCGGATCTTCAGGATGCTGTTCGCCGCGGCCTGCACGGCCGGGGTGTTCTCGGCGGTGGTGTCGGGTGGTTCGACCGGCACGATCTGCCCTCCGCCGAGACCGGAGAAGACCTCGGGGAAGCCGTTCTGGTCGACGAGCCTGCGCAGGTCGGCGAAGGCGTCGCGCACGGCGTTCGGCATGGCCGCGTCGACGGTCCGCAGGACCTCGGAGCGGCGGACGTGCTCGGCGAGGGTGGTGAACGGGGACCGGTCGACCGCCGTTGCCAGCAGCCACGCCACGAGCAGCACCGAGATACCGGAGAGCACCGCGCCAGCCACCGAGTCGACGGTCTGGCCCGGCCGCCAGGTGAGCCGGTCGCGTAGGGCCGCCCCGAGCGCCGTGGCGGCGATCTGCCCGATCAGGGCGAGGCCGAGGACGACGAGGATGCCGATGAGGGGGCCCTGCGACTCCGCGTTGATCATATCCGCGAACGGTGTCGCTATGTGCGCGCCGAGGACGCCGCCGCCGAGGAACCCGATGAAGGACAGCGCTCCGACCACGAAGCCCTGCCGGTAGCCGGACACGGCAAAAACGATCACAGCGATGACCAGGACGAGGTCAAGGATGTCGAACACCTTCGGCTGCCCGGTATCCGCTAGCCGACCGTCAGCGTGCCGTGCATGTTCGGATGGATCGTGCAGAGGAACGAGTAACTGCCCGGTTTGTCGATGGTGAACGTGACCGACTGTGATGTGCCTGCCGAAGTGACGCTGGTGCGGGCCTCGGGGATCTCCGGGATCACGAAGTTGTGCGGGGCGGAGCCCGCCGGCACCGTCAGGTTTACCCGGATCTTCCCAGGCCGGGCCGTCAGGGCCGAGGGGGAGAACTCAAGGGACGCGGTGCCGACCACGTCGAAGACCTGGACGCCATTTTCGATCTTTGGCGTGGCGGTGGCGGCGGCCGAGGGCGGGCCGGCCGGTGTGTCGCTCCCACAGCCGCTGAGCCCGAGCCCGAGCACAACGACGGCGAGCATGAGGGCCAGCGTGCCCGGGCGGGCCGTTCGACGGCGGCCCGGCCTGCCGGCGCTGGGCGCCAGGCCCGGGAGAGCATCCGGGCCGGTCATTACGCTCATTGCTGCCTCCGGTCCTTGTCGCCCTTCGCCGACGGCCGTCCGTTTAAGGGCCGTCCGTTTAAGGGCCGTCCGTTTAAGGGCCGTCCGCTTAAGGGCCGTCCGCTTAAGAACACTGTCGTCCCTGGTGTCCGGGCCGGGCGCGGATCTGTCATCGATCTGTCCGTGGAGCTGGGTGGGTCGCGGGGAGCACCGGGGACTTCGGCCCGCGCAGCCCGCCCGGTGGGCCGAGGCCCGTCCGGTGGGCCGAGGTCCCGACTGGTCACCGGCCGGGCTGACGGTACCGCCCGCGGGGCGGCTCACCCGGAGCGGGCCTGCGGTTCCGGCGGTCTCCACGAACGGTTGTGACGCTGCGTGTGCGTCCGGGTGGTTCATCCGGAGTCGTCCGTCGGCTCCGAGGCCCGGCCGGGGCAGGTGGACGCCGGCCGGGCGTCCACCGTGGGTGCCGGCGGGGTGCCCGTCACCGGCGACTCGACCTGTTCGGCGGGCAGCCAGAGGCGCTCCCAGCCGCCCATCCGCAGCAGCGCGTCGATCAGCCCGCCGGTGAAGCCCCAGATGAACATCTCCTGGACGCGGAAGGCCGGTCCCAGCGCGCCCGTCCTGCGATGACGGACCTGCAGCCGGTTCGCCGGGTCGGCCAGGTGGGTGATCGGTACCCGGACGACCGCGGACGTCTCGCTCGGGTCCACCGGCGCGACCGGGCACGGTGTGTGCCACCACCCCAGCACCGGCGTCACCAGGAAGTGGCTCGGCGGTATGTAGAGGGCGGGGCCGGTGGCCAGGAGCCGCACGCCGGTCGGGTCGAGGCCGACCTCCTCCCTGGCCTCCCGCAGCGCGGTCGCGGCCGGGGAGGTGTCGGTGGGGTCGGTCGCCCCGCCGGGGAAGGCCGACTGGCCGGCGTGGCTGCGCAGGCTCGCCGCACGTTCGATGAGCAGGATGTCGGGCCCCTGGGGGCCGTCGCCGACCAGCATGAGGACGGCCGCGGGACGCCCGTCGGCCGCGTGCAGCCCGGTCCAGGAAAGCTGGTCGGGATGGGCGGTGCGCAGGGCCGTCGCCAGGCCCGCGAGCCAGGCGGGCACGCCGGCCCCGGCCAGGCTGTCCGTTCCGGCCAGGCTGTTCGTTCCGGCCGGGCTTCCTGTCGGGGCCGCTTCGGCCGGGCTTCCTGTCGGGGCCGGGCCGGCTGGCGGCGCGGGGCTGCCCGCCCCGGCCAGGCCGCGCGCTCCCGCCAGGTGGTGGCCTCCCACCGGGCCGGGCCGGGCCAGCCGCCCCGGGCCGTCGGCCCCGGCCAGCCCGTCGAGATCGTCCGGGCTGTCCGGATACGCGGCCGTGTTCACCTGGCCGCTTCGGCGTCGGCGCGGACCAGCCGAGCGGCCTGTGCCGGCGTGGTCGCGCCGAGGCCGAAGGACGGGCACAGGCGGGCGATGCCGCACACGCCGCACGCCGGCCGCCGGGCGTGGCAGACCCGCCGGCCGTGGAAGATGAGCCGGTCGGATGCGATCGTGTAGTCGCGCCGTTCGAGCAGCCCGGCGAGGTCGCTCTCGACCCTGACCGGGTCGGTGCTGGTGGTGAGCCCGAGCCGGCGCGAGAGCCGTCCGACATGGGTGTCGACCGTGATGCCGGGCTGGTCGAAGATGTGCCCGAGCACGACGTTGGCGGTCTTGCGGCCGACCCCGGGGAGGGTGACCAGGTCGTCGAGGCGCGGCGGCACGGTCCCGTCGAAACGGTCGGCCAGGGCGGCGCCGATCCCGATGAGCGAGTTCGCCTTGGCCCGGAAGAAGCCGGTCGGCCGCAGGATGGCTTCGAGTTCCGCCCGGTCGGCGGCGGCGTAGTCGTCCGCGGTGCGGTACTTCGCGAACAGCGTCGGGGTTACCTCGTTGACCTTCTTGTCGGTGCACTGGGCGGACAGGACGGTGGCGACGAGGAGCTCGAGGGGATTGCCGAAGCTGAGCGCGATCCGTGCGTCCGGGTGGAGCTCGCCGAGTACGCGGACGATCTTCCGGGCTCGCCGTGTCCGCGCCAGCGGGCTTTCGGTGGCGGCGTCGGCGAGGGTGGACACGTCCACAGGGTATCCGGTAACCGGATCATCGCGTTCTCCGGCCGGGGGACCGGGTGTGTCCGAGGTCGCATCGCGTATCCTGACCCCGCGTGTCAGTTACGCAGAGTCGTCCCCCACCATGGTGCCCGCCATGTTTCTGATTGCCGCGATCTCGTTCCCGCTCCTGCTGCTGGGCCTGCTGCTCGCCATGGAGCGGGTGGAGCGTCCCCTGCGCATGGCCGACTCGGGCCAGGGCCTGGAGGGCTTCCTCGACAACGCCCGCCCCGACGAGGTGAACACGTTCGTCTCCCAGGGCTTTCCGGCCGCCCTGGAGCGTTACCGCCGCCGTCTGCGGCGGTCGGCTCCGGGTAAGCACCGGGCGACCTGA
>NZ_CAKKTM010000460.1:10860-14205 GCF_920888515.1 Protofrankia sp. CiP1_Cm_nod1
CCGGTCGGCCCCGGGCGCGGGCCCGTGGATGCCTTCTCGCCCTGTGTGACTACGTAGAGTAATCAATCGCTTCGGTCCGTGTGTGACTTTCCGTCCACAGGCCCGGGTCAGGGGTTGACGGGAGCTCTCCCGGGCCGGCCGAGCGGGCCGGAAATACCCGGATTCGCCCGACCTGTTCAAGACCCGACAGCCTCTTTCGGCTTTCAGGTCGTGCCCTTTGGCGCTACTCCTGGCATGCTCGGACGCCGTGGACGATCTGCTTGCCCGTGTTCCCATGTTTGCCGGCCTGTCCGAACAGGACCGGCAGGCCCTTAACGATCATTTGGAACGTCAGAATGTTACCCGAGGCGACGTTCTGTTTCGGGAAGGTGAAACCGGAGACCGTGTCTTCGTGATCCTTGCTGGAAAGGTCAAGATTGGCCGTGCGGCGTCGGACGGACGCGAGAACCTCCTCATGGTGATGGGGCCCGGAGACCTCTTCGGGGAACTCTCGCTGTTCGACCCGGGGCCCCGCACGGCCAGCGCGACCGCGGTGACCGACGCGTCGCTGGTCTCCCTGGAGCACACCGCGCTGCGCCCGTGGCTGGCAACCCGGCCCGAAGCGGCGTCGCTGCTGCTGCGGGTGCTGGCCCAGCGCCTGCGGCGGACCAACGACTCCATGGCCGACATGGTGTTCACCGACGTGCCCGGACGGGTGGCCAAGGCCCTTCTCGACCTTGCCGAGCGCTTCGGTGAGCCGGCCCAGCCCGGCAACGAGGCGGCTGGTGTCCGGGTCGAGCACGGCCTGACCCAGGAGGAGCTCGCCCAACTGGTCGGGGCCTCCCGGGAGACGGTCAACAAGGCGCTCGCGGACTTCGCGACCCGCGGCTGGCTGCGTCTGGACTCCCGCGCGGTGGTGCTGCTCGACCGGGAGCGGCTCGCCCGCCGCGCCCGGTAGGGCGTAAGCCGGCGGACGCCGGTCGACGCGGGCGTGTTCGGCCCACGCGACCGGGGGTCCGCCGGGAGACGCCCCTGGTTCCGGCCTGAGGGGGCACAGGCTGGCTGACTCCCGTCCCAGCAGGTCCTGACCGGTACGCCTGGCGTACCGGTCAGGACCTGCCCTCACATCATGAAGATCTTCTTTGCTGGGTCGGCTGCAGGCGCCGGACCCGGCTGCTGTCGTGCGCGCCGCCATGCCCGTGCCGCCGCAGCGGTGGTTGTCACACCGTCGCGACGTACATGACCCACTATCTGACCGGACCCGCTGACCGGACCTACTACCTGGCCCGTCGCGTCGTATCCGAATGGCTACCAGCTGCCACTGCTGTCACTGCCACCTGCGCCACTGCCACCTGGCACCTCCGCGCGGTTGTCCCGCGCGGTCATGCCTGCGTGGTCGGCTCCGCCAGGGACGGCACCGTCGGCGCGCCCGCCGGGGATGCCGCGGCGGAAGACGCCGCGGTCGACGCCGCGGTCGACGCCACCGTCGAGGGCGCGGCGCCCGGCGCCGGCAGGCCCGTCGCGGGGCGGGTCACCCGGACGTCGGCGACCCCTGGCAGGTTCACCGGTTTCGGGCCCACCGGCCACGAGCCGTCGGGAACCGCGGACAGCAGCCGGCGGGTCTGCGCGGCCTCGCTCACCGCCTCCGTCGCGGTCGCGGCGGCCAGCGCCTTCTCGTACGCGGCCCGGGCCTCGGCCGGCTTGCCGCTCGCGACCAGCACGGTACCCAGCGCCCGCCATGCCAGGACCTGGGCGCGGACGTCCTCGGCGCCCACCTCGACCGCGCGCCGGGCCACCGCCAGTGCCTCGGCCGGCCGGCCGGCGTCGAGGAGCGTGCCGGCCAGATGCGCGTACGCCTGGCGGCGCGGGAAGAGCAGGGTGGCCGGCTCGCCGGCGGCCAGCGCCGTCTCCAGCAGGTGGATCGCCTCCTGCAGGCGGCCTCTGGCCCGCGCGACCTGGGCGGCCAGCACCTTGGCGCCGAGCTGGGCGTGGGGCTGCAGCTCGAGGCTGTCCAGCGCCCGCATGGCCAGGTCCGCGGCCTGCTCGGCGTCGTCGAGGAGCCCGGCGTCGAGCCGGGTGAGCCCCAGCAGCACCATGGCGAGCGCGCCGACGACGGCATGGCCGCCCTGGTCGGCGGCGGCCTGGGCGTTGTGCAGGTGCGCCGCCCCGCGCTCGGGGTCACCGGCGCCCCGCGCGGCCAGGCCCCTGGCCACGAGGGTGAGCGCGACACCCCAGGTGTCCCCGGTCGCCTCGAACAGCCCCGCCGCCCGTTCGGCCTCGGCCTCGGCCTCGGTGATGTCCCCGAGTTCGGCGGCGGCGACCGCGTCGATCGTCAGGCACACGGCCAGGCCCCACACCTCACCCAGTGACCCGGCCATCTCGATCAGGTCGCGGGCGAGCCGGCGGGCCCGGCTGAGCTGGCCGGACAGCAGCCAGACCAGCGCCTCCGTGCCCGCGCACCAGCCCAGGCCACCGGTGTCGTCCAGCCGCCTGAAAACCTCGGAGGCGTCCCGGAGGTACTCCTGGGCACGTGGGTAGTCCCCCCGGGTGGTCGCGCTCCAGGCGAGGTGCTGGAGGGCCCAGCCGACCCCTCTGGGATCGCCGACCCGACGGGCGAGGGCCAGCGCGTCGGTGAACCGCTTCTCGGCGTGGCGCACCCGGCCGGCAGCGTATTCCAGCAGGCCGAGCTGGCGCAGGGTGGCGGCGACCACCCGGTCGCTGCCGGCACGCTGAGCCTCCTCGAGCGCGGTGACGAGCGCGGTCGCGGCCTCGTCGTCCCGGCCCTGCTTGTGCCGCAGGTCGCCGAGGATGCGGTACGCCGCGGCCCGCAGCTCGGGTGTGGTGACCCGCAGCGCGGGCCGCAGGACACGCTCGGCCTCGTCCAGCCGGCGCAGTGACGCCAGGGCCTCGGCCTGCAGCACGACCGCGCCCAGATCGTCGAGTTCGCCCACGACCCCCCGGCCGAGCCGGCGTGCGCTGGTGATCAGATCGATGGCGCTGCGGTGGTCGTCGCGGGCGAGCGCCGAGCGGGCGACCCGGACCAGGGCGTGGAACCCGGGCTCCCGCGCCGACCAGGCCGGATCGGTGGGCGCCAGCGCCATCGACGCCGCGAGGTCGTGGGCTCGTTCGGCATGGTGGCCGACGAAGGCCGCGACCTCCGCCTCGGAGCCGCTGAGGAACTCCACCCCCCACTGGGCCGCCGCGGCGTGCCGGCGGGCCCGCTCCACCTTGGGCAGGCCGGCGTAGGCGACGTCCCGGGCCATCGGGTGCACGAACGTCCACATCGGCTCCCCGGGATGCGGGGCCCGCAGGAGCTGGCGTTCGGTGAGGGTTTCCAGTGCCCGGTGCACCTGCTCGCCGCGACGG
>NZ_CAKKTM010000461.1 GCF_920888515.1 Protofrankia sp. CiP1_Cm_nod1
CCGTTCGACGTGGTGCCGGGCAGCGGCTCCGTCCCCGCCACGCCGGCGCTGGTGCCGACATCGGTACCGGCGCCGGCGCCGGCGGCGGCCGCGCCGGCCGCGCCGCCGCGGTGCAGGATGCCCCGGTCCACCAGCAGGTTCAGCAGCTCGGTGAGGAAGAACGGGTTGCCGTGGACCCGCGCGAGCAGGGCGGCCCGGGCGGTCTCGTCCAGCTCGGCGCCGCCGAGATAGTCGCGCAGCAGGCTGGCCGAGGCGGACTCCGCCAACGGGGCGAGCGCGAGCGACTCGGCGTTGGGCAGCCCGGCCAGCGACGGGACCTCACGGTCAAGCATGATCAGCAGTATCGGCCCGCGCAGCCTGCCGGCGAAACGCCGCAGGCCCTGCCACAGCGCGGTCGTCGCCCATTCCAGGTCGTCCAGGACGATGACCAGCGGCCCGTCGTTGGACAGGCCGCCGAGCAGCACGGCCACGTCGTCGACGATCGCGTCGACGGCCCGGACGGCGGGATCGTCGGCCGGGTTCTCCCGCCCGGCAGGGTCCCCCGGCGGGATGTCCGGGGCCACCGTCGAGCGGCCCTCCGGCGGCACACCCAGCAGGGCGAGCAGCTTGTCGGCCACGCCGCCGGGGATGCGGGTGCGCGCTGCCGGGTGCTCCAGCCGGCTGACCGTGCGCCGGACCCGTTCGGCGACCCGGTCCGGGCTGTCGCCCTCGCCGACCCCGCAGGCGGTGCGCACGATGTCCATGAGCGGGGCGAGGTCCCGGCCGTCACCGTGGCGGACCGTGCGGCCCCACAGCACCCTCGCGTCCTGCGCCGCGCCCGCCCGGCGGGCCAGTTCCACCGCTATCCGGGTCTTGCCGATGCCGGCCTCACCGGTGACGACGACCGTCCGCGGCTGGCCGTGCGCGACGACGTCCCGGAAGGCGGACTCGAGTACCGCGAGGTCCTGGTCGCGCCCGGTGAACGGCGCGTCGTCGCCGTGCCCGGGCCGGGCGACGTTGGACGGCCGCAGGCTGACCAGCTCGTAGGTGGGGACCGGCTCGCGCTTGCCCTTGAGCTTCAGCGGGGCCAGCCGGCGCCAGGTCGCCACCGAGGTCGTGGCGATCATGGTGTCGTGGCCCGCGTACACGGCGCCCACCGCGGCGGCGTCCGACAGCCGGGCGGCGGTGTTCACCGTGTCGCCGATCACCGTGTAGGTCAGCGACGCCTGGACGCCGGCCAGCACCTCCCCGGTGTTGATCCCGACGCGCAGGCCGAGGTGGCGGCCACCGCCGGCCTCGTCGGTGACGAGCCGGCGGACGGTCTCCTGCATGGCGGCGGCGGCGCGCACGGCGCGTTCCGGGTCGTCCTCGTGCGCGGTCGGCGCGCCGAACACGGCCATGATGCCGTCGCCGGTGAGGTTGTCGACCCGGCCGCCGACCTCGGCGACGTCGCGGGCCAGGGCCGCGAGCACCCGGTCGGTGACCTCGCCGACACGTTCGGGATCCAGGTCCTCCGCCCACGCGGTGAAGTCCGAGAGGTCGCCGAACAGGACGGTGACGACCCGGCGTTCGGCGCCCTCGTCGGTGCCCATGCCGTTTTCGGTCTGCAACGGCAGCCCGCAGTGGAAACAGAACCGTCCACCGGGAACGGCGGGAGTGCCGCACCGCGGGCAGCGCAGCGTTCCACCGAGGGGAGATGTGATCATTGGGGCGCCCTGAAGCCGGAGTCAGAGCCTGGCCATGACGTCCGGCCGGCCTGCCCGGTGTATCGGGCCTGCCGGCACGGTATCCAGGACCGGACCCTTTTGACGTGGTCGGATATATCCGGAGCGTTGCGCACGGGTGGTCGCCTCCCGGCCGCGAGCATAAGCCAACCGTACGAGATCTTCTGTTCGTGCTGATCTTAACGGTTTCCAGGAAGGAAGAGGGCGGTGTGGGATGTCCAGAATCCGGCCGGCTCTACCCTCCCCACCGAAGGCGATGCGATCATGTTTTCGCATCACCGGAGGTGCGTGGGCTGGCGGGGCCGAAGGCGATGCGATCATGTTTTCGTGTTCGTGCGGGTCCCGCCGTCGACGCGATCATGATTTGTGGACGCGGCCGGAAGGCCGTCTCCGCCGCCGGAACGGCGGCCTATGCGAGCGGGAGCTCGAGCGGTGTGGTCCGCAGTTCCCGCCGCTGGCGCAGGTGCTCGATCTGGGCGCGGACGGACATCTCCGCGGCCGGCCACAGGGCACGGTCGACGTCCGCGTAGATCCGTTGAACGATCTGACGGACCGTGCTGTCGCCGGCGGCGAGGGCCGCCCGGACCTGGTCGAGCCGGGCCTCCCGGTGCGCGAGGTACGCCGCCGCGGCGCGGCCCGCGGCCGGCAGATGCGGCCCGTGGCCGGGGAGCACCATGGCGTCACCCAGCTCGCGTAGGCGCCGCAGGCTGGCCAGGTAGTCGCCGAGCTGCCCGTCGGGGTGCGCGACCACGGTCGTGCCCCGGCCGAGGATCGTGTCGCCGGTGAGGACCGAGCTTCCCGCGGTGGGCGCCGGGACGTCGTGACCGCTGGCGCCGCTGTTGACGCCGCCGGTGCCGCTGGTGCCGCCGGTGCCGGTCCACCGGTCGTCGGTGAGGACGAACGACAGCGAGTCGCTGCTGTGGCCGGGGGTGGCCAGCACCCGGATCTCCACCCCGGCGGCGGCGATCACGTCGCCCTCGGCCAGCCCTTCGTCGCCGAGCCGGTGGGCGGCGTCAAGGGCGCGCACCGGCGCGGAGGTCAGCTCGTGCAGCGGCACGGCACCCTCACTGTGATCAATATGACCATGGGTGAGCAGGATGACGTCGACCGGCCCGGCCGCGACGATCGCCGCGAGATGGCCGGGGCCGGGTGGGCCGGGGTCGACCACGACGCAGCCGGTGGCGCCCGGGGCGCGCAGGATCCAGGTGTTCGTGCCGTCCAGGGTCATCGGGCCGGGGTTGGGCGCGAGCAGCAGCGAGGCCAGCAGGGTCACCTGCCGCGGCGCGGGCGGGCCGCCCTCCGCCGGGGCCGCCGTGCGCGGGCCGGGCACGCCGCCCGTAACGCTCGTATGCCCCACAGGTCACTCACCAGGTTCCGAAGCGGACGATGCTCTGCCGCGCGGGTGGCCCGGCACTCCACCCGCTCGTTGCCCGGACGGCCCACCGGACTGCCCGCTGGCTCGGGCTGCCCACCGGCCCGACCGTCGAGTCGGCTAGTTCTGCCGTAGACAGTAGTTCTGCCGTAGACAGTAGGTTGTCCGCCCCGGCTCGCGCACCATGTCGGCGGTCGCGGCCAGCTGTGAGCTGCGTCTCGTTCGAAGGCCCGTATACAGCCGTTTTTCGATGACCAGCCGCCGGTGGACAGTTATCGTTTGGATATATCCACAGCTGGACGGCGGCCCGCGTGCACGCCGTCCGTTCGCGGTTCCCCGACAAGGGCTAGCTGACGGTGACGACGATCTCCACCTCGACCGGAGCGTTCAGCGGCAGGACACCCACCCCGACCGCGGACCTGGCATGTCGTCCGGCGTCACCGAACACCGCCACGAACAGGTCACTCGCACCGTTGATCACTGCCGGCTGGCCGGTGAACGCGGGCACGCTCGCGACGAACCCGACGACCTTGACGACACCGGTGATCGCGTCCAGGCCGCCGGCCACCGCGGCCGCGGCCGCCAGCGCGTTCAGGGCGCTGATCCGGGCCAGGTCGGCAGCGCGCTCCGCCGGCACCGAGCCGCCGTCGGCGGCCTCGCCGACCGGCCCGGTCGCGGCGAGGACGCCGTCCACCAGGGGGAGCTGTCCGGCCGTCCACACCAGGTCACCGTGCCGCCGGGCGGGCACGTACGCGCCCGCCGGCGACGGGGCCGTGGGCAGCGTCAGGCCGAGCGCGGCCAGGCGTTGCAACGGGGTCGCCGCGTCGGCTGTCACGGCGCTCACCTCGCCGGTTCGCCCTTGGGGCGCTTGAAGTAGGCGACCAGGCTCTCCGGGTTCGGCCCCGGGACGATCTGGACCAGCTCCCAGCCGTCCGCCCCCCAGTTGTCGAGGATCTGCTTGGTCGCGTGGATCAGCACCGGCGCTGTCGCGTACTCCCAGGTCTGCATGACTTGTGACCATAGTGCGTCGCGGCCGAGGATCACGTGACGACGTCCACCGCGTGCCTCTCGGCGCCCACGCCGGGAGCACGCGCGGGACCGGCCCGAAGGGGGCTCGCAGGCTCGTCTGACGGGCGCTTGGCAGGCTCCGCCCGGCCGTCTGAAGCAGCCTGGAGGACATCGCCGGGAGGAAGTGTGCGGCCCTGGTGGCCGGGCCGCGGGCGGGGCGGATGGCGCGGCGGCCCTGCGGCGTCCGCGCCGCCCTGGCCCGCACCTGGCCCGCACCTGGCCCGCACCTGGCCCGCACCTGGCCCGC
>NZ_CAKKTM010000462.1 GCF_920888515.1 Protofrankia sp. CiP1_Cm_nod1
GGTCCGCGCGGCGGCCACGGCATGGCCGGAGCCGAACTGGCAGGGCCGTGGAACCGGTGGCGCGTCAGGCCACAATCCAAACGTTTCTGGTCACCGGCCGAAACCATCGGTGGCCCGGCCGGCCGACCGGTCCTGGCTACCCGTGGCGGTCGCGGCGGCGGGGACGGCCGTCATCGGTGTGCTTCTGGGCCCGGTGGCCGCCGGCACGGGTGTCGTCGGCGCCGTGACGCTCCGACGGGCTCTGCGGCGCGCCGCGGACCAACGGTGGCGCGGTAGGCAGCGGGCAGGCGCGGAGGAGATCATCGCCGCGCTCGCCACCGAGCTCGAGGCCGGCCGGCGGCCCGACGAGGCCCTGCGGGCGGCCGTCGACGACGCCGGCGGGCCGGGCAGGCCTGACGAGCCTGTCGCGCCTGGTCACGACCGGCGGCGCGCGGCCGGCCGGGGCGTACGCATACACGACCCGCTGGCGCTGCGCGTCGCGCTCGCCCACCGGACGGACCCGGCCGTCGCGCTCGCGGCGTGCGAGGCGCCGACGTTGCGTCAGCTTGCGGCCGCATGGCGGGTGAGCCAGCACGCCGGTATCCCGTTGGCCCCGCTGGCGAACAGGCTCGCCGCTGTCGTGCGCGACGAGCGTGAGCGGGACGGCGAGGTCGCCATGGCACTCGCCGGGCCGCGGGCCTCCGGGCGGCTGGTCGCCTCCCTGCCTGTCGCCGGGATCGCGCTTGGCGCGCTGCTCGGCGCCTCGCCGCTGACGGTCCTTCTGGGTACTCGAGCCGGAGCGCTCTGCCTGGTCGTCGGCCTGGCGCTCGACCTCGCCGGCCTGGCCTGGATCAACCGGCTCACCGAGGTGGCCGGTAACCGCGACGCAGGCATGCGCGATCGCAAGGACATCGATCACTCCCAGCAGCTGCAAGGGCTGCCCCGGTGAGCATCCAACCGCTGTGGCAGCCGCTGTGGCAGCCGTCGGTCGCCGACGGGCCGGCGCACACCTCACTCGCGCTGGCCGCTGGAGCCCCGGCCTTCTCCCGCCGCGAGCTCCTGCTCATCATGGCCGCGCTGTGCATGGCGTCCGCGTCCTGGCTGACCGGAACAACAACGCTACGTGACCATGTACAACGTCGTGTCGCCGTCTTCCGCCCGCTTTCCGGCACGGCCCCCGGGCCGACGCGGCGCTCCCTCGAACGGCGGGTAGCGGACGCGCAGGCGGCGGGCACCGGTCATCCGTCCGCAGGCCGGACGGCCGGTGAGCGCATGACCGGTGGATGGCGCCCGAACGTGCGCGGGCCGACGCTGCGACGGGCCGTTCTCAGCGTGGCGGCCGGCCTCGGGCCCGCCGTGGTCCTGCCCGTACCGGCGGGCGTGGTCGTCGGGATCATCGTCGGCACTGTCGCGGCCCGGCTGCTGGCCTCCGCGCCGGATCAGGATGCCCAGCACCGGCAGGCACGTCTCGTCGAGGATCTGCCGCTGGCTCTCGACCTGATCGCGGCCTGCCTGACGGCCGGTGCGCCCATTGTGGCAGCCCTGGGCATCGTGGCCGGCGCTGTCGCTGGCCCGCTCGGAGCGGAGCTGGGCATGGTCAGCCGCGGCCTGCGTCTCGGCGCGTCCATGGCGGAGGCGTGCGGCCGGCTGCTCGGCCCCGGGCCGGGTTCCTCAGGGCCTGCGGCGAACCGGTGGGCCAGGCTCGTCCCGGGCAGGCTCGGCCGACCGGCGGCCACGGCGGAGGCGCACGAGATCGCGGCGTTCGCACGGGCGCTGCACCGCAGCGAGGAATCCGGTGCCCGCCTGGCCGCGACCCTGGAACGGCTGGCGAACCAGACCCGCGTCAGGCGGCAGGAACGCGCGTTGACCGCGGCCCGCCGGGCGGGAGTCATCGCCGTGGCACCACTCGGCCTGTGTTTCCTGCCCGCCTTCATCGCGCTCGGGGTCGTACCGGTCGTGATGGGAGCCGGCTCGGCCCTGACACTGCCATGACCATCGTCTCCACGACCGTGTTACAAAGCCTCTCCCGCCCGCCCGCGCAGGCCTGGGCCACAGGAACTCCGGGGCCGGCCGCAAGGAGGCCAGCCGGGGAAAGGGCGGAAGCGGAGCCGAAGGGACGGCCGCCGCAACCGGCCGGTGCCTGCCCGGCCCGAGAACACCCGCCTTCGCATCAGGCAAGTGGTGGCCGGCCGGCCTGTGGACAACAGAGGGTTGTCCACAGGCCGGCCGCCGCCCTCGCCGGAATCACCGTCAACACCTCATCATCAAGGAAGCAGAAGTCCCCACCCCGCCTGCGAGCAGGCATCCACCGCATGCCGGTAACCGAACTGGAGGCCGCCTGCCATGACCCCGTACCGATCATCCAGAATTCCTCCCGCTATCCCTTCTTCCGTCATCCGGTGGACGATACTGCTGATCGTCGCGTTCACACAGGTGAGGACCGATGCCTCGCGCCGGCAGCTGACCAGCGCCCAGGCGGTGTCGGCCACAGCCCGGTCCAGCAGAAGCGGCGACGCGGGAATGTCGACCGCCGAGTACGCGGTCGGCACGGTCGCCGCGGTCGGGTTCGCCGCCGTCCTGTACGCGGTGATCAACAGTTCGGCGACCAGGACGATGCTTGCCAATCTGGTCAAGCAGGCGCTGTCCGTCCCCTTCTGACAGGCGGGCCGAGCCAGTGCGTGGCCCGAGGAGCCCTGGTCACGGCATGGGCCGTGGCCAGGGACGAAGAACCTCCGATGGCGGCCAGGCAACAGCCGAACTGGCGGTTGCGATACCGTCCCTGATCCTTGTCCTGCTGATCGCGATCTGGGTCGTCGGCGCCGTGTCGGTGCGGGCGCAGTGCGCGGAAGCGGCGCGCATCGGCGCCCGGGCCGCCGCCCGCGGGGAAACCGACGAGGTGGTCCGCGCCTGGGCCGGGCGGGCCGCGCCCCAGGGCTCCACGGTTTCCGTCAGCCGGGCCACGGATTCCGTCGTCGTCCAGGTCAGATTTCAGGCCCGGGCCACCGGGGTGCTGGAAAGGATTGCCCCGACGATCGAAATCACCATGTCATCCACCGCGCCCGCGGAGGCGGCGGAAAACGTCCCGCAGAACTTCACGACCGGCGGCAACTGAATACGGAAAGAAATCCACATATGCGCCACAGATGGCTGTACAAAATATGTCCGCACCGGGCTCGCCAGCCCGCCGGAAGCACTCTTCGGCTGGCCGGTGAGCTGGACGCGCGGGACGCCTCCGGCAGCACGGACGCGGGTTCGGCCACCATACTCACGCTTTCCACGTTCCTGGTGCTGGGGACGTTCACCGGCGTCGCTCTGGCGGTCTCGGCAACCGCTGTCTGCCGCGGGCGGGCCGCGGGCGCGGCGGATATGGCGGCGCTCGCGGCCGCGGGTGATCCCACTGGCGACCAGGCATCCATGTGCGCGCGGGCACGCGCCATCGGGCTTGCAAACCACGGCCGTCTACAGTCCTGCACGATCTCGGGGGACACCGTCGAGGTCGCGGTGGCCGTCGAGCTCCCAGGAGCACTCGCCGCCCTGGGGCCGCTCGTCGCCAGGGCCCGCGCCGGCCCGACGAACAGCGCCCTCAGCGAGGGAAGGCGCACCCTCGGCGAAGAAGGCCACAACGGAGGAAGGCACGATGTGGGAAGCGCACCGCCGGCATCGTCGACGGCCACCATCACCGCGGTGCCGGTGCGCCCACCGGCTGCCCGATCAGCTCGGATCGAGCCGGCGCAGGACGGCGTCGAGCAGCCGGCGGGCAGCCGGCTTGTCCAGGGGCTCGTTGCCGTTCCCGCACTTCGGCGACTGCACGCACGACGGGCAGCCGGCCGTACACTCGCAGGCCGCTATCACGTCCCGGGTCGCGCGCAGCCACGGCCCGCCGCGCAGAAAGCCGCGCTCGGCAAAACCCGCGCCGCCCGGATAGCCGTCATAGACGAACACCGTGGTGCGGGAGGTGTCCGGGTGCAGCGCGCTCGACACTCCCCCGATGTCCCACCGGTCGCAGGTCGCGAACAGCGGGAGGATGCCGATCGCCGCGTGCTCGGCCGCGTGGACGGCGCCGGGGACGGCGTCGTCGTCGATCTCCGCCTCGACCAGCAGCTCCTCGGTCACCGTGTACCAGACCGCCCGCGTGCGCAGATGCCGCGCGGGAAGATCCAGCGGATCATCGCCGACCACTCGCCCGCTGCCGGCCTGGCGCCGCTGGTAGGACACGACCTGGCTGCTGACCTCGACCGTTCCCAGATGGAGCTCGACATCGCCGGCGGTACGGGAGCGGATCGACTCCACCACCCGGATGTCGGTGTCCTCCCGGGCCACTGTCGTCCAGTCCGGCGTGGCTGCCTCCACGAACGCGACCGCCGCGTCCAGATCGAGCTCGATGACCAGGTAGGAGCTGCCCTGGTGCAGGTAGACGGCGCCGCGGTGCACCGTCGAGTGCGACGTGGCGGCGTCCACCGTGCCGAGCAGGCGGCCGGTGGACGCCTCGACGATCCGTACCGGCTGTCCGCTGACACCGCGGATGTCCACGTCCGGGCGGTGACGGTGTGTCCAGTACCAGCCCGCGGGCCGTCGCCTCAGCCGGCCGCGGCGTACCAGGTCGTCGACCGTGGGACGGGCCAGCGGCCCGAAAAGATCGAGATCGGCTTCGGTCAGCGGCAGTTCCGCGGCCGCGTACTCCAGATGCGGGCCGAGCACGTAGGGATTGTCGGGATCGAGCACGGTCGCCTCGACCGGCCGGCCGAACACGGCCTCGGGATGATGCACGAGATACGTGTCGAGAGGGTCGTCACGGGCGACCAGGACGGCGAGGGCGCCCGCCCCGTCCCGACCGGCCCGGCCTGCCTGCTGCCAGAGCGAGGCCAGCGTGCCCGGGTAGCCGGTGATCACGGTCGCGTCCAGCCCGGTGATGTCGACGCCCAGTTCGAGCGCGTTCGTCGCGGCGACGCCGAGCAGCCGCCCCGACCTCAGGTCCGCCTCCAACGCCCGGCGTTCTTCGGGCAGGTAGCCGGCGCGGTAGGCCGCGACCCGCTCCGCGAGGTCCGCCGACACCTCGGACAACGCCCTGCGCGCCGACTGCGCGATCACTTCCGCGGCCCTGCGCGACCGCACGAAGACGAGCGTGCGCACGCCGTCAGCTACAAGATCCGCAAGCAGGCCCGCTGCCTCGGCGGTCGCCGAACGACGGACCGCTACGCCGCCAGGGCCGTGAACCGGAGGTTCCGGTGGCTGCGCCGCGACGGCCGTGAGCGCCCCCGGCACCTGTCCAGCCGGTGTTCCCACTGGTTGGGACGATGCGGACTCCGCTGCTGCGGGAGCGACCGGCCCGCTGGAAACCGCTTCGGAGGCGGTCGGGCCGGCGGAGAGCGGCCCGGAGACGGCCGGGGCGGGACGCGACGGAGCCGGCGGAGCGGACGACGGCCGGGCCGATGGCTCGGACGAGGAGGCGAACGAGGAGGACGCCTGCCACGCGTGCGCCTGCCATGGGTACGACAGGGGTGGTTCGTACAGTGCGAAGCTCATCGCGCCTCTGGGGGAGGCGTCCTCCTCGACCGCCTGCACGTCGAGCCCGGTCAGGCGGCTGGCGGCATCCGCCGGCTCCGACACCGTCGCCGAGGCCAGGATGAACACCGGCGTCGCACCGTACCGGGCGCACACCCGCCGTAGCCTCCGCAGGACGTGCGCGACATGGGAACCGAAGACACCCCGATAACCGTGGCACTCGTCGACCACCACGTACCGAAGGCCCCGGAGGAAGGCGGCCCACCGCCGATGGGAAGGCAGGATGCCCTGGTGCAGCATGTCGGGGCTGGTCAGCACGAACGTGGCATGGGCACGGACCCAGTCGCGTTCGTACCCGGGCGTGTCACCGTCGTATGTGGCGGCGCGTACGCCGGTCAGGGTGAGCGCGCGAACCGCGCGGAGCTGGTCGTTGGCCAGCGCCTTGGTGGGGGCGAGATAGAATGCGCGAGCGGACGGCTCGGCGAGCAGGACGCTGAGCACCGGCATGAGATATCCCAGTGATTTACCCGACGCCGTACCTGTCGCGAGCACTACACTGCGGCCGGCGTGAGCATGTTCGGCGGCACGCGCCTGATGTGTCCACGGCGCGTCGATACCGGCGGCGCGCAGCCGGGAGACGAGTACGGGATCCGCCCAGGCGGGCCAGGGCGCTCTGGTGCCGGCTCTGGCCGGGACACGCTCCACATGTGTGACGCAACAGCTGCGACGGGCGTCTGCCCGCAACCGGTCGAGAACAGCCGCACCGCGATCCGGCGCACCCGGCTCCGGTGCGCTCGTCTGGACCGAGATTGTGTCCACGGTGGCCCAGCGTAGGCGAGGATGCCGGACGGATGCTCTGGTCCCGGCAGGATTCGCTCACCTGCGGCAGGCGGCCGCGAGGTTCGGCGGCCGGCGGGGCCGGCGGGGCCGGCGGGGCACGAACCGGGCGCCACCGGAGATCGCGTCTGCGAACCCCTGTGGCGCATGGGTAGCCTGCTGTGTCGCGGCGAGCCGGATTGATCCGGGCGTGGGAGGGTAGTGCCGCCGTGATGTCGGCCGTCCGGCCGGACGGCTGTGAAGCAGACGCAAGGAGGACCTGTGGACCTGTCCCTCACTACCCGCACGGAAGGGGACTTCACGATCGTCGTCGTAGGCGGCGAGATTGACGTCTACACTGCCCCGAAGCTGCGGGAACAACTGATCGATCTCGTATCGGGCGGTTCGTACCATCTCGTCGTCGACATGGAAGGGGTCGAGTTCCTCGACTCGACCGGTCTCGGGGTGCTTGTCGGCGGCCTCAAGCGGGTCCGGGCTCACGAGGGGACGCTGCGGCTCGTCTGCACCCAGGAACGGATTCTGAAAATCTTCCGGATCACCGGCCTGACGAAGGTCTTCCCGATCCACGCGTCTGTCGAGGAAGCACTTGCCGCCAAGGACTGAAGAACCAGAGGCAGCGCGATCATGATTCTTTCGCGTCCAGAGCTCCTGCCGTATCCGAGGTTCCCGCCGGAGCGGCACAGCGTGCCTGGAAGCCGATCCGGGGAATCCGCCGGGCTCAGGCCCACGGGCCGCCGGGTGGCCAGTTCCATCGAGAGACAGGTCATCGACGTATGTCCACCGTCGAGTTGCGCTTCGCGGCTCTTCCCGGACACGTCCGAACGGCCCGGATGATCGCAGCCGCGGTCAGCCGGCGTTCGGGCGTGCCGGAGGAGATCCTTGACGAGATCAAACTTGCGGTCGGCGAGGCATGTGCCCGAGCCGTCAGCGTCAACCGCCGGTTCGACCCGCAGGCTCCCGTGATCGTCCGGGTCAGTGACGGCGATGGTTCGTTCACGGTGTCGGTAGCCGACCGCGGGCCGCGGGAACGCGCTGCCTCGCCTGTGTCACCTATGGGATGCGATGCCTCGTCCTGGGGTCACGATGCCTCGCCCATGAACGGCCATGGACGGACCGACACGCCTGGATCACCCGGCAGCCGTCGTACGGTGACCGCATCCGCTTCCCCGCCCCCGCCCGCTGTCACCGGGCCGGTGGCTGCCGAGTCGATGGCTACCGAGCCGGTGGCTGCCGGCCCGCTGGCTGCCCAGCCGATGGCCGCCCGGTCAGCCGTCGCCGGGCCTGTGGTCACCCGTTCGCCTGTCACCGAGCCCACGGCTGTCAGCCCGGTCGCGTCCGCGGGCGGCATCTGGCGGCCGGACGAGGAGGAGGTGTGCTCCCCGGCGGTCCCGGGGATCGGTCTCGCCCTGATCGAGGGCCTGGTCGACGACTTCACCATTACCACGCGGACCGACCGAGCCGGCATGATCGTCACGATGCGCTGGGCAATGAAACCAGCACAGGAGAAACCGGCCACACCGGTCATGGCTCTCTGATCTCAGACGGCATGCCGCCGGCACGCCGACGCCGCCACCGCCTCCAGCGGCCGGCGGTCTCCCGCCGGTAGCCGGCACGCCGACGCCGCTCCGGGCGCCGCGGGCTCCGTGGTGGCGGCCGTACGCCGGCCATCGCCACCAGCACATCGCAGCCCGACGCGTCGCGACACCGGACACGTCGACGCACCAGCGCCTACCCGCCAGTTCGGACCGGACGACACGGACGGAGCAGGCCGAAGGCCGGCTGTCGGAGTGAAC
Organism: Protofrankia sp. CiP1_Cm_nod1; assembly: GCF_920888515.1. Lineage (GTDB taxonomy): Bacteria > Actinomycetota > Actinomycetes > Frankiales > Frankiaceae > Protofrankia. Next base: position 8,112 of record NZ_CAKKTM010000462.1, read on the forward strand.
AAGGACCCCAAACATCCACGGAATATCCCCCAAAGCACAATTTTGACCAGGTCTTGTCAACGAAAGAACGAGCGCATGTTACGGCCGTGTGGATAGACTGCCGCATCACTCGGTCGATCAGACCGCGTGCGCGATGTCTGGAGTGCTCCCCGTGGTACCGAACGGAGAATCGGGAGAACGCGGACCAACGCGTTGGTCGCCGCACGATGGCGCGACGGTGGGACGGGCGGCCGCCCGGATCCGTCCCGGCTGGCAGTCATGCCGGCGTCGCACCCGCTTCGCCGGCCCACGCCGACTCGGCGCCCTCCCACGCCGCAGCGGCAACCTCGACGACGTCGTCAGATGCGATGTCCGGCCGCGCCCGCCCGCCGGCTCCCACAACCGGCACGGGGTGGGCGCGGAGGGTGCACAGACCTGACCGGGAGGGCCCATGGTCCTGATCCAAGCCGCGGCGGGTACGAGTCCCGGCGGTGCCGCCATCGAACTTGGCGCAGGTCAGATCGGACTGGTCGCCGGGGTGGCGGCCGTGGCGGCGCTGGCGCTGGTGGTGGCCGGCTACCTGGCCCGCGAGGTGCTCGCGGCCGACCCGGGAAACCCACGAATGGTCGAGGTCGCCCGCGCCGTCCAGGAAGGAGCCGCGGCCTACCTGCGCCGGCAGTTCACCACGGTGGCCGGTTTCGTGCTCGTGATCCCGTTCGTGCTGCTGCTGCTGCCCGCGGAGTCCACCGCCTCCCGGGTCGGCCGGTCGCTCTTCTTCGTCCTCGGAGCCGTCTTCTCCGCGTTGGTCGGCTTCGTCGGCATGTCGCTGGCCACCCGGGCGAACTCCCGGACCGCGGCCGCGGCCATCCGGGCCGGGGAACGCGCTGCCATGCGGATCGCCTTCCGCACCGGGGGTGTGGTCGGGATGTTCACCGTCGGCCTGGGCCTGCTCGGCGCGGCGGTCGTGGTACTCGCCTTCCGGGACACGGCCCCGCAGGTCCTGGAGGGGTTCGGGTTCGGCGCGGCGCTGCTCGCGATGTTCATGCGGGTCGGCGGCGGCATCTTCACCAAGGCGGCGGACGTCGGCGCCGACCTCGTCGGCAAGATCGAACAGGGCATCCCCGAGGACGATCCGCGCAACGCGGCCACCATCGCCGACAACGTCGGGGACAATGTCGGCGACTGCGCCGGGATGGCCGCGGACCTGTTCGAGTCCTACGCCGTGACGCTGGTGGCCGCACTGATCCTCGGCGTGAAGGCGTTCGGCGAGAACGGGCTGATCTTCCCGCTGCTGATCCCGGCTGTCGGCGTGCTCACCGCGATCGTCGGCATCCTCTCGGTCGCACCGCGCGCGGGTGACCGCAGCGGCATGGCAGCGATCAACCGGGGGTTCTTCCTGTCCGCGGTGATCTCCGCCATCGGCGTCGTCATCGTCTCGCTCGTCTACCTTCCCAGCAGCTTCTCCGGATTCCCCGGGATGGCGGACAGTAGCCAGAGCGGTGACCCACGGCTCATCGCGATCACCGCGGTCCTGATCGGCATCGTGCTGGCCGCGGCGATCCAGCTGCTCACCGGCTACTTCACCGAGACCAGCCGCAGACCGGTCCAGGACATCGTGAAAGCGTCCACCACCGGCCCCGCAACCAACATCCTCTCCGGCATCGGGGTCGGCCTGGAATCGGCTGTCTACTCGGCGCTGCTCATCAGCGCGGCCGTCTTCGGTGCGTATCTGCTCGGGTCCGGGAGCGTCACCGTCGCGCTGTTCGCCGTGGCGCTGGCCGGCACCGGTCTGCTGACGACGGTCGGCGTCATCGTCTCGATGGACACTTTCGGGCCGGTCAGCGACAACGCCCAGGGCATCGCCGAGATGTCCGGGGCCACCGACGCCACCGGGACGACCGGCGCGGCGGGCGCGGCGGGCCCGGCAGGCGCGCCAGGCGATGCGGAAGCGACCGGCGCCAAGACCGGGGCCGCGATCCTCACCTCCCTCGACGCCGTCGGGAACACCACCAAGGCGATCACGAAGGGCATCGCGATCGCCACCGCGGTACTGGCCGCCACCGCCCTGTTCGGGTCGTTCACGGACACCGTGAACGAAGCGCTCGTCGACGCCGGCCGGACCGTGGCGTTGTCCCGCACACTCGACATCGCCTATCCCGACGCCCTGGTCGGGCTGGTCATCGGCGCCGCGGTCGTGTTCCTGTTCTCCGGGCTCGCGATCAACGCGGTTGGGCGTACCGCCGGCCGGGTCGTGCTCGAGGTGCGCAACCAGTTCCGGACGAAGCCCGGCATCATGGACGGGACGGAACGGCCCGACTACGGTGCCGTCGTCGACATCTGCACCCGTGACTCACTGCGAGAACTGATCACCCCGGGGACGCTGGCGGTGCTCGCCCCGATCGCGGTCGGTTTCGGGCTGGGCTACCCGCCGCTGGGTGCCTACCTTGCCGGGGCGATCGCCGGCGGCGTCCTCATGGCGGTCTTCCTCGCCAACTCCGGTGGCGCCTGGGACAACGCGAAGAAGCTCGTCGAGGACGGCAACTACGGCGGCAAAGGGTCGGACACGCATGCGGCGACCGTCATCGGGGACACCGTCGGTGACCCCTTCAAGGACACCGCCGGGCCGTCGATCAACCCTTTGATCAAGGTGATGAACCTGGTCAGCCTCTTGATCGCGCCTTCGGTGGTGAAGTACTCGGTCGGTGACGACGAAAACACGCCGCTACGGATAGCGATAGCACTGGTGGCCGTCGCGGCGATCGTCGCCGTGATCGTCTACTCCAGGCGGCGAGCTTCCGCGCTCACCGTCGCGCCCCCGGTAGCCGAGCAGCGCCCGGCCGGCAGGACGAAGGCCGGCGTGTGACAGCGCCGCCGATGACGGGCCATCCACCGGCGCCACCGGCCGTCGATGACGTCCGTGTCAGCCATGCCGCCATCGGAGACTCGATACCAGTGACATGTCGGTGACACGACCCCAGCGGCGCGGCGACGCCGACACGATGCCAGCTACACAGAGCAATCAACTGGAGGCGCAGAAGCTTCTCTCGGCTCCGGCCGGCCGGGTACGGGTGCACCCGCGGGCGCGGCACGGCGTACGGTCTGCTCCGGTGTCCGCGAGCGGACACCGGGTGGATCGCGGACCGGGAGCTGACACACCGGTACGCGCCGACCTACTGTCGGCAGGAGGACCGCCGCCCGAGGCGCGCCGTGACGGGTGCCCCGGGAGGGGGTTCTCGCACCGGCGGCAGGCTCATCCGCACCGTTAACCACCCGCCACGCACGCCACAGCCCACACCGGGCGCAACATATACGGGATATACGGGCTGCAAACATATACAGGCTGCAACGCACGCAGGCCGCAACGCCGAAACCGAACTGCCCCCTGCAACGAGGAGAGAAGTGCCCCCGCGCACGAAGTCGACAAACAGCGAGACGCGCCGGTCGAGCGCCGGGTCATCGTCGCCGGTCGTCGAGCCCGCGGCCGGCGACATCGCTGCCGGGCCCGATACGGACGCCATCACGGCCGGCAACACGGCCGGCATCACGGCTGGCAATGGCGCCGTGTCCCGCGAGCGCGCCGTACGTACCACGCGCGCCGCCACTCGCGGTAGCCGTGCCGGTACGTCATCGCCGGCCGCGAGCGGCACCGGCGTCCGGCTCGTGATCGTCGAGTCGCCGGCCAAGGCGAAGACCATCGCCGGGTATCTCGGCTCCGGCTGGCGGGTCGAGTCCAGCATCGGACACATCCGGGACCTGCCGCAGAGCGCCGCCGACGTCCCCGACGCCCACAAGGGCAAGCCGTGGGCCCGTCTCGGGGTGGACGTCGACAACGGCTTCAAGCCGCTCTACGTGGTCACGCCCGACAAGAAGTCCCAGGTCAGCAAGCTCAAGGCGCTGGCGAAGGAAGCCAGCGAGCTCTACCTGGCAACAGACGAGGACCGCGAGGGCGAGGCCATCGCCTGGCACCTGCTGCAGACGCTGAAGCCGACGGTGCCGGTGAAGCGGATGGTCTTCCACGAGATCACCGAGCAGGCGATCCGGCGGGCGGTGGACAACACCCGTGAGATCGACGAGCACCTTGTCGACGCGCAGGAGACCCGGCGCATCCTCGACCGGCTCTACGGCTACGAGGTCAGCCCCGTGCTGTGGAAGAAGGTCATGCCGAAGCTGTCGGCGGGCCGAGTACAGAGCGTGGCGACCCGCATCCTGGTGGAGCGCGAACGCGCCCGGATGCGTTTCTCCTCGGCCGAGTACTGGAACATCGAAGGCGTCTTCGGCCTGCTGACCCGCCGGGACGCCAGCGGTGCCGGCACCAGCGGCACCAGCGGCGACGGTGTCGCCGGCCGGGCCGACGCCACGCCGCTGCCGGCGAACCTGGTCGCGCTCGACGGCCGGCGGCTGGCCACCGGGCGCGACTTCGGCTCCTCGGGGCAGCTCACCTCCGCCGACGTCGTCCGGCTCGACGAGGAGGCCGCGCACGCCCTGGCCGGCCGGCTCGCCGACACCGCGTTCGCGGTGCGCTCGGTGGAGACCAAGCCGTACCGCCGCTCCCCCTACGCGCCGTTCATGACCTCCACCCTGCAGCAGGAGGCCAGCCGCAAGCTGCACTTCTCCAGCCAGCGGACGATGCAGGTGGCGCAGAAGCTGTACGAGAACGGCTATATCACCTATATGCGGACGGACTCGACGAACCTGTCCGAGACCGCGCTCGCCGCCGCCCGTGAGCAGGCCCGCGCCCTCTACGGGGCCGAGTACGTCCCCGACCGCCCCCGCGTCTACACGAAGAAGGTCAAGAACGCCCAGGAGGCGCACGAGGCGATCCGCCCGGCCGGGGAGCAGTTCCGCACCCCGGGCGAGGTACGCGAGGCGTTGTCCGACGCCGACGGCTACCGCCTGTACGAGCTGATCTGGCGGCGCACGGTCGCCAGCCAGATGGCCGACGCCCGCGGCACGTCCGCGACCATCCGGATCGGCGGTGTCTCCAGCGCCGGGGAGGACACCGAGTTCTCGGCCTCGGGGAAGGTGATCACCTTCCCCGGCTTCCTGCGCGCCTACGTCGAGGGCGCGGACGACCCCGACGCCGAGCTGGACGACCGGGAGCGGCGGCTGCCGGACGTCCGCGAGGGCGACACCCTGACCACCCGGGAGCTCAACCCGCGCGGGCACACCACCAGCCCGCCGCCGCGCTTCACCGAGGCGAGCCTGGTCAAGACGCTGGAGGAGCTCGGCATCGGCCGCCCGTCCACGTATGCGTCGATCATCGGGACGATCCAGGCCCGCGGGTACGTGTGGAAGAAGGGCAGCGCGCTGATCCCCAGCTTCGTCGCGTTCGCCGTGGTCGGCCTCCTCGAGGAGCACTTCGGGCGGCTGGTCGACTACCGGTTCACCGCGTCGATGGAGGACGACCTGGACGACATCGCCGCGGGCACGGCGGCGTCGATCGACTGGCTCACCCGGTTCTACTTCGGCTCGGACGCCGGCCAGGAGGGCGGGGTCGCCCGCGCCGGCGGGCTCAAGCACCTGGTCAACGAGCGGCTCGGCGAGATCGACGCCCGCGAGGTCAACTCGATCCCGCTGGGGGTGGCGCCGGACGACCAGCCCGTGGTGATCCGGGTCGGCCGCTATGGCCCGTACGTCCAGCACGGTGACGAGCGGGCGAGCGTCCCGGAGGACCTGCCGCCCGACGAGCTCACCGTGGACAGGGCGCTGGCGCTGGTCGGCGCGCCCAGCGAGGAACGGTCGCTGGGCACCGACCCGGACAGCGGCGCGACGGTCACCCTCAAGGTGGGGCGTTTCGGCCCGTACGTGTCGACCGACGACGATCCGCCGCGCCGGGCGAGCCTGCTGGGCACGATGACACCGGAGGCCCTCACCCTCGCCGACGCCCTGAAACTGCTCACCCTTCCCCGGTCGCTGGGAGCCGCCGAGGATGGGGAGGAGGTGACGGCCCAGAACGGCCGGTACGGGCCCTACGTCAAGAAGGGCTCGGAAAGCCGCTCGCTGGAGTCGGAGGAGCGGCTGTTCACGGTGACGCTGGACGAGGCGCTGGCGCTGATCGCGCAGCCCAAGACGCGGGGCCGCCGGCGGGCCGCTGAGACCCCGCCGCTGCGTGAGCTCGGCCCTGATCCCGCCACGGGCGCCCCCATGGTGCTGCGGGAGGGCCGCTTCGGGCCCTACGTCACCGACGGCACGACCAACGCGAGCCTGCGCAAGGGCGACGACGTCGCGTCCCTCACCGCGGAACGGGCGGCCGAGATGCTCGCGGAGAAGCGGGCCCGCGGCCCGGCCACGCCCAGGCGGCGGGCGGCGCAGCCGGCCAAGCAGGCCACGGCCGCCAAGACCACCAAGACCACCAAGACCACCAGGCAGTCCACGGCCAAGAAGACGACGGCCAGAAAGACGGCCGCGCAGCCGGCCACGGGGACAGGGACGGCCACGGGGACAGGGACGGCCACGGGGACGGGGACGGACGGCGGCACGCCGGGCACCTCGTCGCCACGCCCACGACGGACGGGCTGATGGGCCTTCCGCCGGATGGCGCCCACGACCCGCCGCGGCCACCGGCCTCGACGGCGTCGGCGGGCGGGCGGGCGTGGTCCAGCCGGCCCCCCAGCCGACCACCGGTCGCGACGGTCCCGTCACCACCGGCCGGCTCCGCCGACCCCCACCGCGGTACCGAGGGAGACATCCGCGCGGTCCTGCGGATACCGCAGTTCCGGCGGCTGTGGCTGGCGCTGACGCTGTCCAGCCTCGGCGACTGGATGGGCCTGCTCGCCACGACCGCGCTGGCCAGCTCCCTGCAGGCCGGCTTCTCGGGGAAGGCGTACGCGATCGGCTCCGTCCTGATCGTCCGGCTGCTGCCGGCGCTGGTCTTCGGGCCGCTCGCCGGGGTCGTCGCCGACCGGCTCGACCGCAGGCTGACGATGGTCGTCGCGGACGTCCTGCGGTTCGGGCTGTTCGTCTCCATCCCCCTGGCCGGGACGCTGGCGTGGCTGCTGATCGCGTCCCTGCTGATCGAGTGCGTCAGCCTGTTCTGGAACCCGGCCAAGGACGCCAGCGTGCCGAACCTGGTGCCCGTGCAGCGGCTCGCCACGGCGAACACCCTGAGCCTGATCACCACGTACGGTTCGGCGCCGCTGGCCGCCGCGGTCTTCTCGCTGCTGGCCACCCTGTCGCGCACGCTCAGCTCCAGCGTGTCGTTCTTCAGGACCTCCCCGCTCGATCTCGCGCTGTACTTCAACGCCGGGACGTTCCTGGTGTCAGCAGCTGTGATCTTCGGGCTGCGCGGCATCGGCCGGGCCGACCGCCTCGACGCCGGGGCGAACCCGGGCCTGTGGTCGTCGATCACCGAGGGCCTGCGGTTCGTCAGCCGGGACAGGATGGTCCGCGGCCTGGTCGTCGGGATTCTCGGCGGTTTCGCCGGCGCGGGGTGCGTGGTGGCGCTCGGCCGGCTCTACGTCCAGCTTCTCGGCGGCGGGGACTCCGCCTACGGTGTCCTGTTCGGCGCGGTGTTCGTCGGGCTCGCCGCCGGCATGGCGCTCGGGCCGCGGCTGCTCGGCGACTACAGCCGCTCCCGCCTGTTCGGCCTGAGCGTCACCGCCGCCGGCGTGACCATGCTGCTGGTCTCCATCGTCCCCAACCTCGTGCTGGCCTGCATCCTGGTCGTGCTCGTGGGCGCGTTCGCCGGGATCGCCTGGGTCACCGGTTACACGCTGCTGCAGGCAGGGGTGAGCGACGAGCTGCGCGGACGGACCTTCGCGCTGGTCCAGTCCCTGGTCCGCATCGACCTGCTCCTGGTGCTGGCCGTGGCGCCCGGGCTGGTCGGGCTCATCGGCTCGCATCACCTCGATCTGTGGGGCCACCTGCGCGTACGCACCGACGGCGTCACGATCGTCCTGCTCGGCGGCGGTCTGCTCGCGGTGGCCGTCGGCCTGTTCGCCTACCGGCAGATGGACGAGCGCAAGGGTGTCGCGGTCCTGCCGGAGCTGTGGAACGCCCTGCTGGGGCGGCGCGCCACGCCGGAGCGGCCCCGCCACGCCGGCCTGTTCATCGCCGTCGAGGGCGGTGAGGGCTCCGGCAAGTCCACCCAGGTGGAGCGGCTGCGATCGTGGCTGGCGTCGTCCGGCCGCGAGGTCGTCGTCACCCGGGAGCCCGGCGGGACGGCGCTGGGTGTGAAGCTGCGGGAGCTGCTGCTGGACCCGGCCGCGCGGCTGCACCCCCGCACCGAGGCGCTGCTGTACGCCGCGGACCGCGCCGAGCACGTCTCCCGGGTGATCGAGCCCGCGCTGGCCCGCGGCGCGGTCGTCGTCACCGACCGGTTCATCGACTCCTCCATCGCCTACCAGGGCGCCGGGCGCCAGCTCGGCGCGGACGACATCGCCATGCTGTCGCGGTGGGCCACCCGGTCGCTGCTCCCGGACGTCACGATCCTGCTCGACGTCCCCGCGGGCACCGGGCTCACCCGGGTCCGGGCCCGGGCCGCTGGGAGCGGCGGAAACGGCTCGGCGGCCGGTGTCGACCGGATCGAGGCCGAGAAGCTGTCGTTCCACGAACGCGTCCGGGACGGCTTCCGCCAGCTCGCCGAGCACGCGCCGGACCGGTACGCCGTCCTCGACGCGGACCACCCGCCGGACACCGTGCACAACCAGATCCGTAACGTCGTCACCGGATATCTGCGCCGGGGCGAGGACAGCACCCCGGGCCTCCCCCGTCCACAGGCCGCGTCCGGCACCGCGTCCGGCACCGCGTCCGGCACCGCGTCCGAGGAACCGCCCACCGCGGCACCCGTGCGTCCCACGCCACCTGGCCGTCCCACGCCCACGCGCGCGTCCCCGGACAGCGCCGCGGTCTCGCCGGCACCGGGCCCGGCCAGCTCAGCCAGCCCGGCCGGGCCCGCCGACCCGGCTGATTCCGCCGATTCCGCCGATCACGCCGATCCGGGCGATCCGGCAGGGGAGACGGAGAAGAGCGACGCACCAGCGCCTGGAGCCGGGACCGAGACCACCGACGCGGCGGACGATCCCGTGACGGACGATCCCGCGGCGGCCTGGGCAGCGGACAGCCTGCCCACGGCCTCCGGACAATCGTCAAGGTGATCCAGCACCACTACGCGCACTCTTCGCCACCGCTCCGTCGCCGCTTCCCGTCCCTCGCCGCTTCCCGGCTGCCCTGCCGCTGCCGCGCCCCGGTGTCGACCCAGCGTTGGTGGTGTGGCGGGCCGAGCGGACAATGGCGCGGTGAGCGTGTGGGACGTCCTGGTCGGCCAGGTGCCGGTCATCGAGACCCTCTCCGCGGCGGCCGGAGCGCCCGGAGCGGCCGATACCGGTGGGCTGGCCGCGGCCCGCACCGCCATGACCCACTCGTGGCTGTTCACCGGCCCCACCGGCGCCGGCCGTACAACGGCGGCGCGGGCGTTCGCCGCCGCGCTGAACTGCGAGAGCAGCCACCCCGGATGCGGTGAGTGCGCGGGATGCCACACGGTGCTGACCGACACCGCCGCCGACCTGCGCACGGTCCGCCCGGAGGGCCTGTCCCTCGGCGTGAAGGACGTCCGGGAGCTGGTGCGGGACGCGGCCAGCGCGCCGACCTCGGGCCGCTGGCGGATCCTGCTGCTGGAAGACGCCGACCGGCTCACCGACCAGGCGGCGAACGCCCTGCTCAAAGCCTTGGAGGAGCCCGCGCAGCGGTCGGTGTTCCTGTTGTGCGCGCCATCGGTGGACGACGTGCTGCCGACCATCCGGTCCCGCTGCCGGGTGGTCGCGCTGCGGCTGCCCCGGCCGTCGGACGTCGCCGTCGCGCTGGCCCTCGAGGGTGTCGAGGACGCGTCCGCGCGGCTCGCCGCCGCGGCGAGCCAGGGGGATCTCGACCGGGCCCGCCTGCTCGCGACCGACGAGGCGGCTCGGGCCCGGCGGGCCGAGGTGCTGCGCATCCCTGCCCGCCTGCGCCGGACGGGTGACTGCCTCGGCGCCGCGGCGGACCTGGTGAACGCGGCGAACGCGGACGCCGACGCGGCGAACAGCATCCGCGACGAGGCCGAGGCCGAGGCGCTGAAGACCGCGCTCGGTGTCGGCGCGACATCCGCCGGCAGCACCGCGAAGCGTTCCAGGGCGGTCAGGCCGGGCGCGAAAGGCCGGGCGATGACGGTCCGGGGAGCCGCCGGCGCGCTCAAGGAGCTGGAGAAGACGCAGAAAAGCCGCGGCCGGCGGACGGTGCTGGACTCCCTCGACCGGGCGCTGGTCGACCTCGCCGGCTGGTATCGGGACGTGCTCGTCCTACAGCTCGGCGCGCCGGTGGACGCCATTCATCCCGATCATCATGAGCTGGCCGCGCGGCTGGCCCGGGGCTCTACCCCCGAGCAGACGCTGCGCCGGCTGGAAGCCGTCCTGGGATGCCGCCGCCGGCTGGCCGACAACCCCGGGCTGGTGCCGCTGCTGACGGTCGAGGCTCTCACCCTCGCGCTGCGCGCCGGCTGAGCCGACAGCACATGATCACCAAGTGTGGCGATCATGTGTTTTCCGGCCGGATAGGCCCCGTCCGCGGCTCGCGACCCGATTTGTGATTCCCCCCTCACTCTACGGATGATCCGATGTATCAATGATCCGATACATCGTTTCACCTCGCGGTCGCATCCGATCCTCGCCAACAGGCCGGTACGATACGATGCCCGAAACGACACCACAGATGCATTGGAACAGAGAGTAGCGGCAAAGAAACTGGATGACAGAGCGATGGCCGGCGGAGTTCGACACATAGTTGTCACGTGTTCGTCAAAAAATGATCGTTGCCGCCACATCAGACGGCCCGGCCGGCCGTGACGATGCCGCCGGACCAGCCGGATTACCGGCCCGGCGGCTCCCGAGGGCCAGCCCCACGGAAAGCATCCCACCAAGAACGGCGATCGTCTGAGCAGTCATCTCCCACGGGGGAACGGGAAGAGCGGCGATGAGCGGAATCATTCGGAAACGAACCGGGCCGGCCGGGAGCCGTATTCTCGGCGTCGGTGCCTATCGCCCGATGACAGTGGTGTCGAACGCCGACATCTGCCAACGGCTGGACTCCACACCCGAGTGGATCGAATCCCGCTCCGGTATTCGCAGCCGCCGGTTCGCGACCGCCGAGGAATCCCTCGGGGCGATGGCCGCGACAGCCGCCGGCAAGGCGCTGGCCAGCGCCGGTGTCGAGATCGCCGATGTCGGATGCATCCTGGTCGCGACAATGTCCCATGTCACCCAGTCGCCATCGGTAGCCACGGACGTGGCCGCCAGGATCGGCGCCGAGAAGGCCACGGCATTCGACATATCGGCGGCCTGTGCCGGTTTCTGTCATGGGCTCGCGATCGCCAGCGACATGGTGCTCGCCGGCAGCGCCCGGCATGTGCTGGTAATAGGCGCCGAGCGCATGTCGGACATCGTCGATCCGCATGACCGGGGCACCGCTTTCCTGTTCGGGGACGGTGCCGGAGCGATTGTCGTCGGGCCGTCCGAGACGCCGGGCATCGGGCCGGTGGTGTGGGGGTCGGATCCCTCCGCCCGGGACGTCATCGCGCACGACCGCTCCTATCTGGACTGGCGTGACAACCCCGAACTGCCCTGGCCGACGATGCGGATGGCGGGCCAGCGGGTCTTCCGCTGGGCGTCCTGGCAGATGGCGCCCGTCGCGCGGGCGGCGCTCGACGAGGCCGGCGTCACGGCGGACGATCTCGCCGCGTTCATTCCGCACCAGGCCAACATCCGCATCATCAACGTGTTGTGCAGAGTGCTCGCCCTGCCCGGGACGGTGACCGTCGCCCGGGACATCGAAGTACACGGGAACACCTCCGGGGCATCTGTTCCGCTCGCGATGGACGAAATTCTCGCCAGCGGCCAGGTACCGTCCGGTGGCCTCGCGCTGCTCATAGGTTTCGGCGCGGGCCTGGTCTACGCCGCCCAGGTCGTCCAGCTCCCCTGAGCACCTTTCCGGGCACACCGCCCGCCACACCAGTCAGAGGTACGATCCGAAATGAGCGCCGGAAGAGCACCCGACAACATCTGCCGCGGGCCCTTCCGGTATATCGGCTCGTGAACCCTCCGGCGTGCGGCAAGAACTATCGCCCGCCTTTCGGTCGGGCCACATCCCGCTGGCCGTTCCCCCGCCCGCCGCTCGCCGCGTGCCCGGGCTGGGGCGCGGGAGCGGGGCGGCCGAGCAGATACCAGCCCCACAGCCCCACGGGTACCGGCGCTCGCGGCGGGGTCTCCGCGGCGACGCGCGCGTCCATGGCGTCCAGGACATGATCCCAGCTTCCCGCGGCCCGCAGCATCAGGCCGCCGATGCCGGTCGTCCGGGGAAGATGCGGATGCGAGCGGGTGGGCGCCCGCCGCACCGACCGTTCGAACATGGCCACCGCCCGGCGCCGCTCCTGCTCGGACAGCGCCTCGTCCAGCTCGGCGAGCATGGGCTCCTCGAGAGCCACATGCCGTTCCGCGAGCTCGGCGAGACGTTCGCACAACGTCCGCATCGACTCGTTCGGCCGGTGCACGTCACCCTGAATATGCTGGGAAATACCACGTGTCACCGACTCGGTTTCCCGCGCAACCAGGCGCAGACCGGTGGCCCGCGCCTGGCCCTCCGGCGGAAGGTGCCGGCGTGCCGCCGGGTAGACGGCGGTCTGCACCGCGTACATGTGAGCGCTGATCGCCGCGACCGCCGTGTCGGCCGCCCGCAGCGGACGCCTGGGGTCCCCCGGGGCCGCCACGGCGGAGAACGTCAGAGCGACAAGGTCATCGACATGCCCATGGGCGGCCCTGACCAGGCGGAGCAGGGATGCCGTCGGCTGGGCCCGCTCGTCGAGCCCGGCTTCTTTCCCCATTTTCCCCGTCCGGGCTCCCGCCGGGTCCCCCGTCCGGGCTCCTCCCGAACCTGTCGCGGTCGTCATCGCCGCCCCCTAACACCCCGGAAACCAGGCCTTCCCGGCGTCGCCGATCCGGGAGGAACCCGGACGCGAAAAGATGATCGCGCCGCTGTCGGCCCCCGGGTCGGCCGAACCGCCCGCCGACCTCGTGCCTGCCGGCTCATGAGCCGGAAACACCAGAATCGGCGCATCATGTCCACTGGTCAAGCCGTGTTCACGAGGATGGCCCATACCCGGCCGGACACATCGGATACACCGGTGGTGGACGTAGCAGGGTGGGTGGCGCGGACTTGTGACAATGATCCGGACAGGCAGCGGGTACCCCCGGTAGCGTCCACGGGGCCGCTGGGCTTCGGCCGCCCGGACGGCACAACGTCCAGCAGGAAGAAATCAAATGACCATGTCTGGTGACAGAAACCTCCGCGCCGGCACCACCACCGGCATCCCCGGCCGCGCGGCCCGCGACAGCGTCCGGACCCCGGTATGACCGGCACCGGAGGACAGGAGGAGCCGAATGTGACCGACCGGAAATTCGGTGACGATTCCGACGACCGTCATGCCGGGCATCACCTTCTCCCCCACGGCCCCGCCGACCGCGGGACCACGACCGCCTGGCTGGCGGAAGCCGTGACCAGGCGGGTCTCCCTGGTTCGGCTGTACCCGAAAGGACGCCGGCGGCATCAGGAAGCTTTCCCGGCTCCCTCGGGACGGGTGGTCGCCTGCCAGGTCTACCGGGACGGCTATCGTGACCCGCGCCCCGTCGACCATGTCGACGCGCTACGGGCGGCCCGCGAACAGCGCAACAGCTTCGTCTGGCTCGGCCTCTACCAGCCGACCGCGGCCGAGCTGACCGCCATCGCCGACGTGTACGGGCTGCATCCGCTCGCGGTCGAGGATGCCGTCAACGCGCACCAGCGCCCGAAGATGGAACAGTACGCGGAGACGCTTTTCGTCGTCCTCAAGACCGTCTGCTATGTGGATCACGAGGAGCTGACGGCGACATCGGAGATCGTGCACACCGGGGAGGTCATGGTCTTCCTCGGCCGTGACTTCGTCGTCACCGTACGGCACGGCGAACACGGCGGGCTCCAGAGCCTGCGCAGCAGGCTGGAGACGCAGCCGCAGGTGCTCCGGCACGGGCCGTCGGCCGTCCTGCACGCCATCTGCGACCAGATCGTCGACGACTACCTGGCCGTCACCGAAAAAATAGAGGTCGACATCGACGCCATCGAGGCGTCGGTCTTCCAGCGGTCGCTGCGGCCCGACACCGGCAAGGTCTACCAGCTCAAACGGGAAGTGCTCGAGTTCAAGCACGCCGTGACGCCGCTGTACGCACCGCTGCGCATGCTGGCCGAGCCCGGCGTCACCGGGATCGACCCGCGAATCCGGGCGTACTTCCGGGATGTCGCCGACCATCTTGAGGAGGTCACCGCACGAATCGCCCGGTTCGACGAACTGCTCTCCTCGATACTTCAGGCGACCCTGACCCAGGTCACCATCGCACAGAACGAGGACATGCGCCGTATCAGCGCCTGGGTCGCCATCGCCGCGGTGCCCACCGCGATAGCCGGTATCTACGGCATGAACTTCGAGCACATGCCCGAACTGCGCCAGGTCTGGGGATACCCGGCGGTCCTCTGCCTGATGGTGACGGTCTGTTTTTTTCTGTACCGGGCGTTCAAACGGAACGGCTGGCTCTGAACCGAGCCTGCCGAACCCCGGCCGCGCGGATCAGAACGGCCCCGCCACTCGCCGGCCCCGGCGACGAATCACCACCCGTACGGATCGACGGTCATACTGGGCCGGCCATAGCAGGCCAGTCATAGCAGGCCAGTCATAGCAGGCCAGTCATAGCAGGCCGGTCGCGCCAGGATGACCATACGGCCAATTGTACGATTTGATCGTATTGTACCGATTGTCCCATGGCATGACCTCCCCAACGGGATTCACGAGGACCACGCTGTCAGCTACCGTAATGGATCGTGTCGGGCTTTCACAGGAGGCCGTTCCCTACGCGGTTCTCCCGATCCTCGCTCGGCGGCAGCCGTCGGCTCCTCATCCCTGGCCATACCTCTGGCGCCGGCAGCCAGCGCGCCGCCGTCCCTCATATCCACGACGAGGACGGCGCGGCCTGATGACCCCATCGCTGAACACCGTCCGCAATGATCTCGTCGCGGAACTTGCAACGAGGCTGGAACAGCTGGACCATCTGCTCGGACGCCTGGAGGACGCCGAACAGCAGGCCGCGAGCGCCAGCGAGGACCTGATGCGTGCCCGGCGCTGGCAGGAGGAGACCCTGCGCGTGCTCCAGGACGAGCGCGCCCAGATGCGTACGCACCAGCGCGCCCTGGACAGCCTCGCCGACCGGACACAGACCGCCCTGATCGCTCTGGCCGCCAACCATCGGTCGCTGCCGCCGGAGGTCCACGAACTCGCGATCGAACTCCGGGTCCTGCAGACCTCCGGCCTGCTCTCCCGCCGGCCACCCCCCCGCACCCGCCAGCCGTAGGTCACCCACCCGCCGGGCGGACCCACGCCGCGACGCCGGTATCACGCGACACACACCCGCCCCGACCAGCCACGTCCTTCACAGGATCACCCCGAAGCCCAGGCGCCCACGGCGAGCAGGCCCTCGCATGCACAGCCCCCTAAAAATCATCATCAAAACAACCCCGAAACTACCCTTTCCCTACAATTCATCCCAAAAGCCACCAACATTCCCACAGCAGCCCACAGCCCAACCAACCGCCCCCTTCGGGATCATCGCGAAGATGATCCCGAAGCCACTCCCGACGGCCCACCCCAGAGGCAGGGGCCCCATCTCGCGCCAAAGGCGCTAGATGGGGGGAGCCGCTAGATGGGGGGAGCCGCTAGATGGGGGGAGCCGCTAGATGGGGGGAGCCGCTAGATGGGGGGAG
>NZ_CAKKTM010000463.1 GCF_920888515.1 Protofrankia sp. CiP1_Cm_nod1
GGGGGGGAGAGGGGGGAGGGGGAGAGGTAGTGTTCCGCGAATTCGGCGGCGGCGACCGGTGAGGTCCGGAGGCGGTCCAGGCGAACGTCCTGCAGGCGCCGGGCGAACGGGTCGGCGAGCTCGACGTTGACCATCCGTAAAAGTTTCGCCGATGCTTCCTGTGCCAGCCAGGCCCGGCCCTGGCACACCTCGGAGTAGGCGTCCAGCGGGCGTTCGTCCGCGTCGTGCAGGGCTGCCACCACCGCGAGCGCGAGTGTCTCGCCGTCAACGATGGCGAGCCCGGCGCCCTTGGCCGCCGCCGGTGGTACCCGGCGCGCGGCGTCCCCGGCCAGTACGAGGCGCCCGAAGCGCATCGGTTCGTAGAAGACCGAGTCCATCGTGATGACGTTCGGCGGCTCCAGCAGCGGCCCTTCCGCCAGTTCCCAGTCGGCGTCCACGGCGAGCCGGGCGTGCAGTTCCGCCCAGATCCGCCCGGCCGGCCAGGCCGCGGCGTCGGCGGTGGCCTCCACCTGTAGGTAGAAGCGGCTTGTCCGGTGGTCGCGCAGCATGTGGCCGGCGAACCCCCGGGGACTGACCCCATAAATGATCTTATCGGTGGACGGGGCGACCGCGGCCAGGACCGCGAGCCAGGCCCATGCGCTGTCGCGCTGCCGGATGGAGCGTAACGCGCCCTCGGGGATCGATCCTCGGGAAACACCATGATGGCCGTCGCAGCCCGCGATGAAACGGCTTTCCACCACCTGCCGCTGCCCGCCGGCCGTGACGAAGGAGACGGCGGGGTGGTCGGAGGCCAGCGCGCCCAACATCACGTCAGTGACGCCGAACTCGATGACGCCACCCGCGGCAAGGTAGGCGGCAACCAGGTCGGCGACAAGCTTCTGCTGCGGGTAGACAACGTGGTGGCGTCCGCCCGCATGGCGAGCATACTCGACGACAAACGCTCTGCGACGATGTCGGAACTCACAGTCGTGGTGCGGCACACCTTCGGCTCGCAGGCCGTCGGCGAGCCCGTTGCGCTCCAGGGCGTCCACCGCCGCCGGCCCGAGCAGCCCGGCGCGTGGACGGCTTTCCACCCTGGCCCGACTGGCGGCCTCGAGCACGAGCGTGTCGATACCCCGACGAGCCAGCACGACCGCGGCCACCAGGCCCGCGACACCCGCGCCAATCACAACAACGCCCACCCGGCGAGGACGCGGCCGGGAGGCGGGCGCGTCCGGCTGGCGCACACCACGCCCGTCCGGCACGGACCCCGACGCGGACCGCGTCATGGCGAGCGCCTCCCCGGGGAGCATCGGCACGATTCCTGATCATCCGTCACGCTGCCCTGATCACGTGACTGACCTGGAAGGACCGATCCGGACGAGGCACTGCCAGAGTACGACGTCACATTCCGACACGCGTCAGAAGGCCGACAACTCGGCATCAACCAATCGGACAATTTTCGCAAAAAGAGCAGAGTACCGCCAATGGGCAGCCTTGATCGCTACTTAACGTAGCAGTATTGCTCACTATCTGTACTCGAAGGCTCCTGGTCGACCGTCTGTCGCCGCTATGGCGTATTGTCATCCTCCGCATCCCGCAAGTCACGGAAAGCGGCACGTCAGTCGGGCGACCGAAGGCCACAAGCCAGCCGGTCGCACCCGGCGCCGCCCCGGCCGGCGAAGGAGGATGGGGTAGAAGAGCCGGTTATGACACTTCATACAACTACTTGGGGTAGTTGTGAGGGACTAGTGTTTACTAGCGCCATCCGTATGAACTAGTCTCGCGCCGACGTCACGACGCACCGGGCCGAACTGCCGAATCCTGCCCACGGTCCCGGTGTTCCCTCCGAGTCGTCACCAGGGCAGGAGCGGGGGACCCATCCTCCACCGGACGGCATCGAACCGCGGTGTCGCCCTCGGGGTGAAGTGTGCAGCGCGATGGTCGCGCGACCCACCGGGCAGCCCAGCCCGAACCCGACAGCTCACCTCGCAGGCGAACGGGAAGGATCACAACCTTGTCTGCGCATGATGTGCAGCCTGATCCAGCAGTACGATCGCGTTCGTCGCAGGCGGCTGCGCCGTCGTCCCGCCAGCACCCGATCGACCGGCACGTCGACCGTCCGGCACGCGGCCGGCATCGCGCGCCCGCGCCGCAGCCCGGAACGGGCCGCTCGCGAGCCCGGGCCGCTGTCGCCGTGGTGACCACCGGTACCGTCGCGGTGTCCGGTGTCGCCCTGGCCGGATGCGCCACGGCCGACTCGAACTCCGACGATGCCTCCGTCACCTCGCCGATAACGCTTGGATCACAGTTCGGCAGCCAGGCGTCACTGGCCAACCTGCGCACCTCGACCATCAATCCGCTGTCCACGGGTGGTTCCGGATCGGTCACCAGCCAGGTACTCAACCAGACCGACCTGCATCCCAAGAACGGCGTCGTGCTCAAAGTCACGAATCCGGACGTCTCCGTGAAGGCCGACCAGCCGGTGGAGATGGGGTTCTCCCTCGAGGACGCGGTCACCCACGCACCGCTGGTCAATCAGCTTGTCAAGGTCCAGGTGAAGCTGCCGGAGGGATGGGCCACCTTCAAGCACCTCTACACCAACGAGCAGGGCTTCACCAGCTACACCGCGAAGGTTCTCACCACCACGCAGATCACTGCGATTTTCGACGGGACCGACGCCCTGCGCTCGACACGGTCGACGAACGTCGGCACGTTGACCGTGATTCCCAACACCCCGCCCGTGCAGCGCTCTCCCCAGATCACTGGCCTCGATGCCCCGACCATGAGCAACGCCATCTCGGGCGCGCTCGCGGCCGCCAGCTCGCTGGGTGAACGGGCGGTGTATCTCGCGGCCCAGCAGGCCGGGAAGCCCTACGTCTATGGCGCTGAGGGCCCCTACACGTTCGACTGCTCAGGACTGGTCCAGTACGTCTTCAAGCAGCTGGGACGCAACATCCCCCGCACCGCCGAGGGACAGTACGAGGCGACCACCAGGATATCGCAGTACAACAAGCAGCCAGGTGACCTGATTTTCTACGGCGCACCAGGTAACATCTACCACGTCGGTATTTATGCGGGCGATGGTAAGATGTGGGTGGCACCCAAGTCAGGTGATGTCGTCTCGCTGAGGGCCATCTATACCACGTCATATTCCGTCGGCCGGGTTTTCTGAGCGAACCGGTCAGCCCGCGTCCACATCCGGCTGTCAGTACGCGGCTTCGCGTAGTGGCAACCAATATACTGTAGAAACAATTCACAGGCGGGTTCCCGCGCGGCCTCCCCCTCCGATTGTGCGTGAACCTTGCCGCCAGGTCGATCTTGTCGACGTCGACACCGGCCTGGCGGCGCTCCGCGGCATCCCGCGATGATGACTTCCGCTGGTTGGACCGAGCCAACCCCCCCAGCTCGGAAAGCCCGGCGGAACAAGAGGCTTCCGTCGGCCGGTCGTACTGGACCCCCCCCACAGTCCGGCCGGTCGGCGGGAGCCGCCCTCTCCCACCGACCGGATGCGCGGCCGAGGCTGGAACCTCATCAGACGCCTTCTCCGCGGGCCTCCCAACCCCGGATGCCCGCTCCTACGCCTTGGGCTTCCTGGAGAAGTCCCACAGGCTGCGCGTGACCTGCTTGTCCCACGTCCCGTCGACATGCTGGACATGGGTTCCCGACGGGCAGTTCGGGACCTGCCCGACCGGCCCCACCACCGCGACGGCGGCGAACTTCAGGTTGTTGTCAGGCGCCCCGCAGGCAATCGTGAGGGCGGCCCGCCCACCTTCGCCAAGACCCCAGATGTAGATCTTGGACTGGTCGATCTTCGACCGCTTCTCCGACACGTAGCGCACGACGTCACGCAGGTACTGCACGTCCGCGCCCCGGGGGTCGTCCAACCTCCATTCGCCGTCCACGGCTTCCGGGTAGACCACGGCGAAGTGCTGCCGGTCGGCAAGCGTCGAGGCTTCGGTGATCTTTTCGATCGCAGCCGCGTCGCTGTTGTTGTCATGCAGGACGAGGACCAGCGGCAGGGGCTTGCCGGGGTCGGCGTCGGCATGAACGGCGAGCTCGCGTTCGGCGGAGGCGTACCCCGCCGGTATCTTCGCCCGCTCGGTATCCGGGCTACCCGAGCGAGACACGTAGATCCAGGCGACCACGAGCACGGCACCGATGATCAGCACCCGCTTGCGGTTCTTGGCCCATAGCTGTTTCCCGGCTTTCAGCGGATTCGACACCACGAGACAACCGAACCACACCAGGAGCCGTCGATTCGGCAGATTCGCCTCGCGTCGCGGGCAAGTCGGGGCCACCCGGAGTGCGCTGTCTCACACCCAGTCAGCTTGCGATACCGATTGACTACTAAAAGTAGTCAAACAGGCATGTCCGGTACGGCAACCACGGCACGGCTCGTTCGTTGACGTGGTGTATCCACCAGAATCTCGACAACATCGGATTGCGGGGCATACGGCTGCCGGAACAGGGGTGAGGCCGAAGTGGACAGTGGTCAGGAACTCGACCATCGACTGATCAAGATTGAACACGAGCTGTCGGTGTTCGGCCGGCGCGCCGAACGCTTCCGGATGGCCATCGCCGGCGAGTCCGGGACGGTTCTGGACCGCTCCGCCTACCTGCTGCTCAGCCACATCCACGAACACGGCGCCGTACGGCTGACCACCCTGGGCACGGTGTTCGCCCTGGACATCTCCACGGTGAGCCGCCAGATCGCCGCGCTTGTCACGGCCGGGCTGGTGGAACGCGCCACCGATCCCAGCGACCGGCGGGCGACGCTGGTGAGACTCAGCACCCGCGGCCAGCAACGCTACCTCGCCACCCGCTCCGCACGGGTAGAAAAAATCAATACCCTGGTACGCACCTGGGACCAGGAGGAACTCGGTGTCTTCGGCGCGCTGCTGAGCCGGCTGAACGTGGCGATCGCCGAACACGACCGCGCCCATCTGCCGCCGCAGCACGACGAGCCGTGTCCCGCACCCGCCACCCCGCCGGCCGTCAGGACGGACTGACGGCCGACGGCCGGGCACCGGGCGACAGGCCGCTCCCCCCGCGTCCGGGCGCAGGCCCCCCGGCTGCTTCCCGCGCCCACCGAAGGTTCCCCGCGGCCGCCCGGCCCCGGGTCAGGCATGGACGTCCAGGGCGTGCAGGCGTGCCTGGCGCAGCACCTCCGTCTCCGGCGGGCCGGCCAGTTCCGGCAGCCAGCCATGCACCCAGGACAACAGCAGGTCGGCCAGGGCCGGGTTCTGCGCGAGGACCGGACCGTGCAGGTAGGTACCGATCACACGGCCGTCCACGACACCGTCGGTGTGGTCCGGGGTACCGTTACCGACCCCCTTGCGCACGATCCCGAGCGGCCGGCCGTGCCCGTTGGGCAGTGCCCGGGTACGTCCCCCGTGGTTCTCGTAGCCGAGCAGCAACGGCAGCTCGAGCTCGGGGACGGGCTCGACGACGATGTCACCGACCGCGCGTGGCGGCACCGGCTGCTCGAACGAGCGTCGCGTCTCCACGTCCACCAGGCCCAGGCCGTCGTGGATACGGCCCTCACCGGCGGGGAAGGACGCACCGATCACCTGGTATCCGGCGCACACCGCGAGCACGGCCGCGCCCTGGGCCACCGCGTGCGCGATCGCGCTGTTGCGGCGCAGCCCCTCGGCGGCCAGCACCTGCGGCTCGTCCTCACCGCCGCCGAGCAGATAGATGTCGCAGCCGGCCGGCACCGGCTCCCCGGCCGGGACGCCGATCACCTCGGCCGGCAGGCCACGCCAGCGCAGCCGCTGCGCCAGCACGGTCGCGTTGCCGCCGTCGCCGTACGTCCCGAGCAGCTCCGGGTAGATCAGGGCGATCCGGGTCGCCGACTCCCGGCTCATGCCGCGGCCCCGGTCATGTCACCGTGGATGGTCACCTTTTTGGTCACCTTTTTGGTCAACTGTTCGTCCTCACCGGGGCGACCCGCCCCAGGATGTCGCGGAAGGCGGTGTAGTTCGCGACCACATCGACGATCTTCTCGTCCAGAACCGCCGCCGCGCTCTCGGCATCGGGATGGACCGTGTGCGGGATCTCCGCGTATGCCAGCCGGACGCTCATGTCCTCCTTGCGCCCACCGGTGACCAGCACCCGCCGGCCCCGCAGCCGCTCGAACGGGACATCCCAGATCCACGACGGGTCACGCCCGTCAGCGGTCTGCGCGTTGAAGTCAACGATCACCGGCCGGGTGGGCGTGCTGTTGAGCAGCTCCATCATCTCCACCCAGCCGGCCGGGTTCTTCGCCAGCAGCAGCCGCCCGCGGGTACCGGAGTCGCCGAGCTCGACCTCCTGGTAGCGGCCCTGGACGTCCTCAAGGCCGGTCATCGCGGCCAGCGCCTGCTCGACCTCGACCCCGAAGAGCTTCGCCGCCGCGGCGGCCATCGCCGCATTGCCGAGGTTCACCCGGCCGGGCAGGTCGATCGACGCCGTGAGGTGACGGCCGAACCAGAGCAGCTCGTGCGGCCCGGTGACCGAGACAAGGGGCTCAGGCCGGGCCAGCCCGCAGCCGCACCACCAGCCCGTGGCGTTGCGGTGCAGCAGGCTGGCGCACTGCGGGCACACCATCGCGTCCGCCGTCCAGTTCTGGCCCGCCGACACCCAGACCTGGTTCGACCAGCCGGCGGCGGCCCAGGCCACCAGCGGGTCGTCGGCGTTGGCGATCGCGGTCGCGCCGGGCAGCTCGGCGCCGAGATCACGCCAGAGGCTCGCGATCCGCCGGGTCTCGTTCGACCGGTCGAGCTGGTCACGGCTGATGTTGAGCAGGATGACCGCGCGGGGCTGGATCTGCCTGGCCACTTTGGGCAGCCAGATCTCGTCCACCTCGAGCGCGGCGGCCGCGTCGTAGGGCGGCTTGGACAGGGCGGCCAGCACGCCCGCCGCCATGTTGGCGCCACCGCTGTTGCTGCGGACCGGGCCGAGCGTGCCCAGCGCGCGGGCCAGCAGCCGGGTGGTCGTGGTCTTGCCGTTGGTCCCGCTGACGCAGGCCACCAGCTGCCCGGCCGCGACCTCGGACAGGATCTCCGGGGAGACCCGCAGGGCAAGCTTGCCGCCGATCATCTCACCGGATCCGCGTCCCAGCTGGCGGGAAGCCGAGGACGCGAGTTTCTCCACAGCAAGGGCGGCACGGGTGCGGGCGGAGAACCGGCGCGGGAAGGGTGTGCTCATCGCCTCCCCAGCGTGCCACGGGCCGCCGCGCCGGTGACCGACACCCCGTCATACCCGTCCCATGTCGGTCCCGGACCAGCTCCAGAGCGGCCTCGGAACATCCTCCGGGCAGTGGCGAACAGGCGGGGTACGAGTGTGGTACGAGGTGTGATAAGACGTGCGCCGGACGGCTGTCCACCAGGCATGTCCGGCAAGGGCGCGCCCCATCGGGGCAGGTACGGCAAAGGCAGGCACGACAGGGGTGCGTCGCGGGCGGGACATCACTGTCCGGGCGGGACAGAGCAGGGTACGGCAGGGTGACGCGAGCGGACGGCCGTCATGGACCGAGCAGCCGGTCCGTAGGGACCGCTACCGCTGTGCCCCGTCGTGACAAGCGGCCCGGGCGGGGATGCGGCCCGGCCGGGGACCGCGGGCCGCCGGCGCCGGGCGGACGCTCGGAGCCAGTGGCCGCCGGGTGGGCACTCGGAGTTGGTATGGACGCGACACAAGACCGTGGGAGAACTCGGTGACCCAGAAAGCCAGCGCCATCGGCCGCATCCGCGGACGCTGGAGCGCGCATGAGATCGACCTCGACAACATCGACGACCTTGACATACTTGCGGAGCTGCTGCACGACATCTCCCCCGAGCTCGCCGTCGCCTTCGTCGAGGAGGATGACGAGTACCTGGGCATCGTGCGGGTGGAAGGCGACATCAGCGACCCACGGGTGTTCCTGTCCGACCACCGGGTGCTGTTCACCTCGGCCCTCGCCGACCGGCTCTTCGCCAGCGCGCTGCCACCGGTGGGCCGGCGTGGCCTCGACGACGACTCCGACGACACACCGGCCGGCGGACAGCCCGTCGGTGACCTCGACCTGCTCGCCGATCTCGGCACGGACGCCGACACGCTACTCGAACTGATCACGGAAGAGGGCCTCCTGCCGGCGGACGTGGTGACGGCGATCAGCGAGCGTGCCGGTTGCGCCGACATCCTGGACGAGATCGGGAGCTGACATGGGGGGCCTCCCCCACCCGGGCACGCCCGGCCTCGCCGCGCTGATGGGCGCCGCCCTGGCAGAGGCGCGGCGGGCCCTGACAACCGGGGACGTCCCGGTCGGCGCCGTGGTCGCCGACGCCGACGGAACGATCATCGGCCGGGGCCGCAACGCCCGCGAGGCCGAGCGGGACCCGACCGCCCACGCCGAGGTCGTGGCGCTGCGCGCCGCCGCGGCACATGCCGGCACCTGGCGGCTGCCCGGGACGACCCTGGTCGTCACCCTGGAGCCGTGCGCGATGTGCGCGGGCGCGCTGCTCCTGGCCCAGGTGGGCCGCCTCGTCTACGGCGCGTACGACCCCAAGGCAGGCGCCGCCGGCTCGCTGTGGGACACCGTCCGCGACCCACGCCTCCGCCACCGCGCCGAGGTGGTCACGGGCGTGCGGGAACAGGAGTGCGCGCGCCTGCTGGCGGACTTCTTCGCGGCCCGCCGGAACCGGCCGCCATCCTGATCACGAACCGAGCGGCACGGAACCACGATCCGGAAAACACGAACCGCGCCACCGTCCGAGCCGACAGGGCCGGCGGTACGAGCCGACAGGGCCGGCGGTACGAGCCGACAGGGCCGGCGGTACGAGCCGACAGGGCCGGCGGTACGAGCCGAATCCGTCGGCGGCTGTCAGGACGCCTGGCTGTCAGGACGGGCAGCCAGGCCGGGGCAGCGCGGGCCGCCGGCGGGTACGGGGCCGGGCTGGCGGGGACGCGCCGCTCCGCCCCACCACGGCATCCAGTAAGCTGACAAACGGTGGAGTCGCCTAGTGGCCGAGGGCGCACGCCTCGAAAGCGTGTGAGGGGGCAACCCCTCCGTGGGTTCAAATCCCACCTCCACCGCCATCCTTGGGTACCCATGTGCTGGCGCACCATGGGCGGATGGCTTTATGCCAGCCGCGGGGGCCGAGCCCCCGCAGGCCTCCACGGGAAACCCCCGGCGCGCAGCGCCTGGCATCCGCACACGGCAGTCCATGGGCGCACGCCCCGGGCGATCCGTCCGTTGCCGGCTCCGTCGCCGGTCCGGTCTCAGTTGTCTTCGAGGCCCGGCTCCGGGCTGTGGTCGCGGCGGTAGGCGCGGTGAGCTGCCGGAAGCAGGGCGGTCGGGGGCATGCCGTGTTCCGTCAGGCCATGCCGTCAGGCCATATCGTCAGGCCATATCGTCAGGCCATGCCGTCAGGCCATGCTGCCGAGGATGGCGGCGATGTCGGACGGTTCGGTGCACGGGTTGACGATCGCGAAACGGGTCACCGTCTCCCCCTCGTGGACGGTCGGGGTGACAAAGGCAAAACCCGTCCGCAACAGTTTCTCCGTCCACTCGTAGTAGTTTTCCGGTGTCCAGTTCAGGCGGCGCAGGACCACTACGGAAAGCTGCGGCTCACGCACGAGCTCCACGTAGGGCAGTGCCCTTATCTGATCAGCCGCGGCCCGGGCGGTGGCCAGTGACTTCTCCACGGCGGCACCGTAGGCGCGGGTACCGTGCGTAGCCAGTGAGAACCAGAAGGGCAGGCCGCGCGCACGCCGTGAGAGACCGATCGCGTAGTCCGCGGGGTTCCAGTCGTCAGCGGTTTCGAGGACCTCCAGATAGCCCGCTTTCTGGGCGTGTGCCGCGCGGGCCAGCGCCGGTTCCCGGTAGATCAGCGCGCAGGCGTCGAACGGAGCGAACAGCCATTTGTGCGGATCGACAATGAAAGAATCCGCGTCGGCTATTCCGGCAAAGAGATGACGGACCGGTTCTGCGGCCAGCGCGGCCAGCCCGTACGCCCCGTCGACATGCGCCCACAGGCCCCGTTCATGGGCCGTGTCGACAATTCCGCGGATGTCGTCGACAATGCCGAACTGGGTGGTGCCGGCCGTCGCCACGACGGCGAACACGCTGTCGCGGACGTCGGGATCCGCCTTGTCCAGGGCGTGGGCCAGCGCGGGGCCGGTGAGACGGCCCTCGGCGTCCGCCGGGACCACCAGGAGCTCCGCGCCCATGACCCGGGCGGCGGTCTCGACCGAGGAGTGCGCCTCGGCACCGCAGGCGATACGCCACACGGCGGGCCGGCCGCCACGCCGGGTGGCGCCGTCCCGCGTCCGCATCCGGTACCTGGCCGCGACGAGCGCGGAGAGGTTCCCGATCGTCCCGCCCTGGACGAAGACCCCACCGGCCTCGGGCGGAAAACCGGCGAGATCGGACAGCCAGCGCAGCGCCTGGTTTTCCGCGTACACGGCGCCGGCGCCCTCCAGCCAGCTCCCCGCGTATACGGACGAAGCCCCGACGACGAGGTCGAAAAGTATCGCCGCCCTGGTGGGCGCCGCCGGTATGAACGAGAGGTTGCGGGGGTGGTCGACCGAAATACACGCCTGGGAGAGGAGCTCGTCGAAAACCCGGAGCGCCTCGACGCCACCGATACCGTCCGAGGTTATTGTCTCCCCCACCGCGGCGGTCAGCTCCGCGCGCGAGCGGGTACCGTCCAGGGGAACGGGGCTGAGGCGCAGTCGCTCCCGCGCATAGTTGACGACGGCCTGCGTCAGAATCTCGCTGTCGACATCATAGCGGTGCACGAACTCGAGCATACCCGGGCCCGGCCGAGTTTACGGACATCACGAAGCGGCGACGGTGCGCAGCCGGTACGTCCCGATGTACAAGCCGAAACATGTCGAAAACAATGCCGACCGGCGTGGGTCACACAGCTGTGCGCGGTAAAGTGATCGGCGCCGGCCGCAGCAACATGTTCATCACCAGCGCCGGGAGGATTCCGGACCGAAGCGGGATCCGGACGCGCGGACCGGCGCATAAAGCGCCGGCCGGGTGACCATGCGTGGTACACCATCGATGGCATATGTCACCGGACGCCGCTACCGGCTGCCGGTGAGCGGAGAAGATCGCCGTATGTTTGTCGTTGTGCACGCTTTTGCGGCCGAAAAGCGTGCACAACGACAGACTCGTCCAGATCATGGCCTGCGCGGACGGTCGCGGATAGTGACCCGTCTCCGCTGGAGACGCTCCGGGGCCACCACCGAGGACGGCCCGCATTCGTGGCGGGGCGAGACCTGACAGTCGGCCGGTCGGTCGTGGCCAGGGGCCGGTCGACGTCAGGCGGACGTCATTACCGCTTTACCACGGCACGGCACGGCACGCACAAGATCCGCGTTCGCGGACAGCCTGCGAGGGGGCTGACATCGGGGCCGCCGTACGCACCATCAGGACCCACCTCGGCTTGTTTCGCGATCGGCCTGTTCCACGAACGGCATCTGGTGCGGGCTTCTCGCCGACGCGGCACCGCCAAGGCCCACATCGGCCCGCGCCCGACGACGATCAGCGCAGTGGCCGATCAGCCGCCCCGGGACTCCCGCAGGACATCCGGGATCCCGGGGCCGCTGGAGATCAGCGATCTGGAGGTCATCAGCATGGCCACGCGACCGGGCACAGCCGGCCGCGGCGGACGCCGGTCATACGCCCGGCCACCTCGTCCTCCTCCATGGCGTCCTCCTCCATGGTGTCCCCGCCCATGGTGTCCGTTGCCGCGGCAGCCCTTGGGGCCATGGGGCGGCCTCCTCGCCGTACTGGCCGCTGCGCCCGCCTCGGCGTGGTGGCCGCTGCAACAGCGGCCCCGGTGACGGCTCCTCGCCGCACCCACCTGTTGTCACGAACGGTCGCCCTCGCGGCAGCGGATGGGTTCACGGCGGCAGACGAGCCCGCGCTCAGACGTCCTGCCTGCTCCGCCTGCGGATGAGGAAACCGCCACCGGCGACCGCGGCCAGCAGGGCGATCAGCGCGAAACGCTTCATTGCGTACCTCCACGATGCGAACGAAGGGTGATACGGAACACTCCCACACCTACGGCTGTCCCCGCTCGGCTCGGCCCCGCGCGGGCGGAAGCACACCGGGCGGCCGGCCGAGCGGAAGATCGGCTGTTGGCCGAGCCTGAGCATGCCACGTCCGTGGCCACTTCGGCGGTAGGCGGCTGAGGATGTCGGTCATCATACGGAACAATTTTTTTGATCTTCAAGAGGCCATCCCGGTTCCCACCCGGGACATCCCGGTCACGCGCGGGAACCACGGGCGCTCGCCCGCCAGGGCGGCAGGGCGATCGGCTGGAGCGGTCCCGGTCCCGCGCGGAAGCCGCTGCGCGGGGAACTGTCGCGACCGCAACGCCGTGGCCGTACCGCCATGGCCGTGTTGCCTCCGGTCGGGCCGGTCAGTCAGACGAGGTCACGGATGGAGATCGTCTGGTTCCGGCCGGGGCCGACCCCGACGGCCGCCACCGGCACGCCGGCCAGTTCTTCAAGCGTCCTGACGTAGTCGCGGGCGGCCTTCGGCAGATCGTCGAACGACGACGCCTGGGAGATGTCCTCGCCCCAGCCGGGCAGCTCCTCGTAGATCGGCCGGGCGTGGTGGAACTCGGTCTGCGTCATCGGCATCTCGTCGTGCCGCACCCCGTGGACGTCGTACGCCACGCAGACCGGTACCCGGTCGAAGCCGGAGAGCACGTCCAGCTTGGTCAGGAAGAGGTCGGTCAGCCCGTTCACGCGCACCGCGTAGCGGGCGATCACCGCGTCGAACCAGCCGGTGCGCCGGGCCCGGCCGGTGGTCACGCCGAACTCGCCGCCGACGGCGCGCAGCTCGTCGCCGACCTTGTCGGTGAGCTCGGTCGGGAACGGCCCGGAGCCGACCCTGGTCGTGTACGCCTTGCAGATGCCGATCACCCGGGTGATCCTTGTCGGCCCGATGCCCGAGCCGGCCGCGGCCCCGCCGGCGGTCGGGTTCGACGACGTGACGAAAGGGTAGGTCCCGTGGTCGACGTCGAGGAGGGTGCCCTGGGAGCCTTCCAGGAGCACGACCTGGCCGTCCCGTAACGCCCTGTCGAGCACGAGGCCGGTGTCGGCGATGTGCGGCCCGAGCCGCTGCGCGTACACGCTGTACTCGTCGACGACCTTGTCCACCTCGAGGGCGCGCCGGTTGTAGATCTTGGTCAGGATCTGGTTCTTCTCCCGCAGCGCCAGCTCCAGCTTCGCCCGGAAGATCCCGGGGTCGAGCAGGTCCTGGACGCGGATGCCGGTCCGGGCGATCTTGTCGCCGTAGGTCGGGCCTATGCCGCGGCCGGTGGTGCCGATCCGTGCCTTGCCGAGATAACGTTCGGTGACTTTATCGAGCGCCCGGTGGTGAGGCATGATCAGATGTGCGTTCGCGCTGATCAGCAGTCGGGACACGTCGATGCCGCGGGCGGTGAGCCCGTCCATCTCCTGGAGCAGGACGCCGGGATCCACGACAACGCCGTTACCGATCACCGGCACGCAGTCCGCGCGCAGCACGCCGCTGGGGATCAGGTGCAGGGCATAGCTCTCCGCGCCGATGACAACGGTGTGTCCGGCATTGTTACCCCCCTGATACCGGACGACGAAGTCGACCGCACCGCCGAGCAGGTCGGTCGCTTTCCCCTTGCCTTCATCGCCCCACTGGGCACCGATCAGCACGAGCGCAGGCACCGGGCGAGGTTACCTGGCCCGCCCGGCTCAGGGATGTCACATCGCCGACGGAGTACGGCGAGATCTTCAGGGCAGTCATCGCGGGCGCCTGCCCGCAGGTGTCATCAAACTCCCGTCCGCACCGATCACCCCCTCGGGAGTCCACTTGCATTACTGAGGGTTACTGTGGAGTCTGTATTTCGGTAAGGCGAGTAGTCGATCGGGACGGGGGTGTCACGGTGGCTGCTGTCACCGCCCGCTCCGTGGGCGCCGAGGACTCCGGCCGGAGCACCAGCCAGAACACCAGCACAGCACGGGACACGGCAGCCGACCAGCCGCCCGCCGCCGACACGGCCACGGCCGAGCCGTCCGGGCCGGCACGGCCGTCCACCCAGCCGGACCGGTCCGGGCAGCCGGAACAGTCGACACCGACGTCAATACCGACAGTAACAACACCAATAGCCACATCGGCCACCGGCCAGATCGCCGCAGGCCCGTCCGGACAGGACCCCGAGCAGAACCCGGTGGACGGCGGCCCGCCGCGCCACGGCCACCCGGTGAACCACACCGGCCCCGTGAACGACGACACCCCGGCAACCGGTGAGAACGCGGTGGGTGACGGCAACACGGCGAACGGCGGCAGC
>NZ_CAKKTM010000464.1:0-3825 GCF_920888515.1 Protofrankia sp. CiP1_Cm_nod1
GCCCCCACCCGCCCCGGCCCCGACGGCCACCGGCTGGAACCCGGCATCCCACGGACCGGCCTGCCGCGCGGTGGCAGGCCGGCGGCGGGCGGCACGTCCGGTCCGGCCGCCCCGGCCGGCCCCGTCGGTTCCCTGCCGGCCCACCGGACGCCGGTGGCGCACGCCGCCGGCCTGGTCACCCAGCCGCAGGCGGTACGGCAGGGCGTCGGCGCGCATGCCCGGCCGGTCGGCTTCTCACCCATCGGCGACGTACCTCCCGCCGGCCTGGTGGAGGTGGTCGTTCGCGGCAGCTACGCCGTCCGCAGCGCCAACCGCGCCGAGGAGCAGCGCCGCAGGCGGGCGGACGCCGTCGCCACCCATGTGGACAGGCAGATCGCCGAGTTCCTCGCCATCTGCGCGGCCCAGAATCTCTCACCGGACGTAAGCGTCCGCGTGCTCCCGCAGCGCCTGCCACCGGTGGCCCGCGGTGGGCGCCGCCGGCAGCAGTGGGACCCGGCGCCGCTTCCGATCCCGGCTCCCACCGCTGCCGGCCCGGCCAGCCACGACACCGCCGGTCACGACGCGGCCGGGCGGCTCCCGACGGAGATCACCAACGGCGGGAGCGACGATGGGAAGGCCGGTCGGCGCGGCTCCGGGCAGGCCAGGGACCGCCGGCGCGGCCGGCACGTCACGTCACCGCTGGTCTGGCCGGTGCTGTACTGGCGTAACGAGGAGTTCCCGTACACGGGCCGCTGCCTGCACCTTTTCGTCGACCGCGACGGGCGGGCCTTCGAGGGCCGGGACAACCCCGGGGCCCTGTACGCCCTGGGCCGCGATGTCCGGGTGTGGCCGGTGGACGTCCACGCGGTCATCGGCTCCATGGCCGAGGTGGATGCCCGGCGCTGCGCGCAGCAGTTGGTGTACGGCCTGGCACACACGCTGTGGCGCGCCGGGGTCATCCTGTAGGCGGTCCCGGCTGGACAGGCGGTCCCGGCAGACACCCGTGGGCGTACGTGGGCGCATGGGCCCGCGGGTGCGGAGCGGGCGCGCGGCCGGGCAGGGCACACACCGCCCGCGCGGATCCCGGCGAGCGCCAGCCAGGCGTCCGTCACGAAATGTGTTCGTTTTCGCCCGGAGCGCCCACGGTTATCACACCTTGAGCACATCCCGCGGCCGGGCCAGGCCGGAAAGTTGATCGCGCTGGGCGCTACCCTGTACCGCGTGCCCTCCCATACCGGTTCCCACGCAGGGCCCGTGACCGCGCGCACGGCCGGCCACCGGCCACCGGTCGGGCAGACGGCAGCCCGGCAGACGGCAACGGCCGTTCCGACGGCAGCGACGGCAGCGACCGCTCCGGTGGCGGCCCTTCCCACGGCAGTGGCGGCTCCGACGGTAACAGCTCGTTCGGCGGCAGCCGCTCGTTCCGTGCTGACGGTTCGTTCAGCGGCGGCGACCGGCCCGGCGGTGGCAGTGGGTAACAGGTGACGCGGTGAAAGTGCTCGTCGTCGGCTCCGGCGGCCGGGAGCATGCCCTGTGCCGGGCGCTGTCGCACGACCCGGCCGTGGGCTCGGTCGTCTGCGCCCCGGGCAACGCCGGCACCGCGGATCTCGCCGAGCCGCGTCCGCTCGACGTCGGCGACCCGGACGCCGTCGCGGCCCTCGCGCAGGCCGTCCAGGCCGATCTGACCATCATCGGGCCGGAGGTCCCCCTGGTCGCCGGGGCAGCCGACGAGCTGCGGGCCCGTGGGCTGGCCTGCTTCGGGCCGTCCGCCGCGGCGGCACGCCTGGAGGGCAGCAAGGCGTTCGCCAAGGACGTGATGCGCGCGGCGGGCGTCTCGACCGCGGCCGCCCGTGACCACACCGAGATCGAGCCGGCCCTGGCCGACCTCGACGAGTTCGGCCCGCCCTACGTCGTCAAGTACGACGGGCTGGCCGCCGGCAAGGGCGTCACCGTGACGACCGACCGGGCGGAGGCGGTGGCGGCCGTGCGGTCCTGCCTGCGCCGGGCGGACGACCGGGTTGTGATCGAGGAGTATCTGGACGGCCCCGAGGTCTCGCTGTTCGCGATCGTCACGGAGGCCGGCACGGTCGTGCCGCTGCTGCCCGCGCAGGACCACAAACGGGCCGGAGACGGCGACACCGGGCCGAACACCGGCGGGATGGGTGCCTACGCGCCGCTGCCGTGGGCGCCGCCCGGGCTCGTCCCGGAGGTCGTCGACACAGTGATCAGACCCGTGGTGGGCGAGATGGCCCGCCGTGGCACGCCGTTCTCCGGCCTGCTCTACGCCGGTCTCGCGCTGACCTCCCGCGGGATGCGGGTCGTGGAGTTCAACGTCCGGTTCGGCGACCCCGAGGTGCAGGCGATCCTGGCGCTGCTGGCCACGCCACTGACCGACGTGCTGTCGGGGCGCCGGGCGCCGGTGTGGCGCGCCGGCGCGGCGGTCACGGTGGTCGTCGCCGCTTCTGGCTACCCACAGTCACCAAAAATCGGTGACCCGATCAGTGGCCTCGCCGCCGCGCAGGCCCTCACCGGCGTGGACATCCTGCATGCGGGCACCCGCCGGGACGCCGACGGCAGGATCGTGTCGTCCGGCGGACGTGTACTGTGCGTAACTGCAATCGGGTCACATCTGGAGGCCGCGAGAGGCTCGGCCTACGAGGCGATCAGCCGTCTGTCGCTGGCCGGAGCGCACTACCGGACCGACATCGGCGACCTGACCCGCATCGGCGTCCCGACCCGGCAGGCGGCGCCCGGCGGCGGGGCCGGCGGGTCGGCGGAGCGAGGTTCCTGACCAGACAGATCAGCACAGCCGGGCCACGGGATCCGGAAGATACAGCAGATGCGGGGGATCCGGATCCGCGCGGATCCGGATCCCCCGCCACGGGGGCCAAGGAGAACCATGGGAGCCGTGGGGGCAGAGGTACTGACGCCTGTGCCGCCGATATCCGCCCTGCCCGGCGTGTCCGGCGTGTCCGGCGTGTCCGCCCACCCGGGGACGCCGTAGGCCGCCGGGTGGGCGGTGCCCGCCCCGGGCTTCCCGCGTCCGGCCAGCCAGTCGTCCACCTACGATCAGCCAGTCGTCCAGAAGGTGAGTGAGCAAGCAGGTATGAGCGAGATCCCTCGGAGCGGCCCGAACGTGCAGTCACCGAAGGTTGCCATCGTCTACGGCTCCCCTTCGGATGCCCAGACGATGAGCAAGGCCGGCGCGACCCTGGAGCGCTTCGGTGTCCCCTACGAGCAGGTGTCGGTGTCGGCCCACCGCGCCCCCCGCACCCTCGCGGAGTACGTGGGCGAGCTGGCCACCCGTGGTATCGAGGTCGTCATCGCCGGCGCCGGGCTCGCCGCGGCCCTGCCCGGAACCGTCGCCGCGCTGACAACACTGCCCGTGATCGGCGTCCCGATCACGGGTGGGGCGCTGGACGGTATGGACTCCCTGCTCGCCATCGTGCAGATGCCGCCGGGGGTGCCGGTCGCCACGGTGGGGCTGAACAACTCCACGAACGCCGCCGTGCTGGCCACCCAGATCCTCGCCCTGAGCGACCCCGGCCTGCAGGCCCTGCTCACGGCGTTCAAGGACGACTTCGAGAAGGCCGCCGCCGCGGGCCTCGAGGAGGCACTGACCCCCGACCGCTGACCGTCCACCAACCGGCCGGGCCGCCGCTCGGCGAGTCCTGGCACCTCGGTGCATCCCGCCTGCCCGGCGCACCCCGCTCAGGGGCTTCCGCCGGGCAGGCGGCCTTGTTCACCCGTCACATCGGATGATCATTCTGGATGGGCGCCTGTCGGACAGTTCCCGCCGGGCAGGCGCATCTCACCCGCCCGGCGCGTCCCTGCCGGCTGTCGTCA
>NZ_CAKKTM010000464.1:4135-6720 GCF_920888515.1 Protofrankia sp. CiP1_Cm_nod1
ACAGCTCGGCCGTGTCCAGGCCCAGCCGGTCGTCGCCGGCCAGCCGGGCCAGCAGGTCGTTGTGCTCCGCCCCCTTCTCCCGCAGGGCGAGGGCGACCGCTACCGCGTGCTCCCGGATGACCTCGTGGGCGGTCTCCCGCCCGACGCCCCGGCGGACGGCGGCCATCAGGATCTTCGTCGTGGCCAGGAAGGGCAGGTTGCGGTCCAGCTCCCGGGCGATCACGGCCGGGTAGGCCCCGAAGTCGTCCAGGACGGTCAGGAACGTCTCGTACAGCCCGTCGGCGGCGAAGAACGCGCCGGGCAGCGCCACCCGGCGCACGACCGAGCAGGACACGTCCCCCTCGTTCCACTGGTTCCCGGCGAGCTCGCCGGTCATGGCGGCGAAGCCGCGCAGCACCACCGACAGGCCGCTCACCCGCTCGCAGGACCGGGTGTTCATCTTGTGCGGCATCGCGCTCGAGCCGACCTGGCCGGCGGCGAAGCCCTCGGTGGCCAGCTCGTGGCCGGCCATCAGGCGGATGGTCGTGGCGAGGCTCGCCGGCCCGGCCACGGCCTGGACCAGCGCGGTGACGACCTCGTAGTCGAGCGACCGCGGGTAGACCTGGCCCACGCTGGTCAGCACCCGGCCGAAGCCGAGGAACCCGGCGATCCGCCGCTCCAGCTCGGCAAACCTGGCGTCGTCTCCGCCGAGCAGGTCGAGCATGTCCTGGCCGGTCCCGACCGGGCCCTTGATCCCGCGTAGCGGGTAGCGCTCCAGGGTGTCCTCGACCCGCTCGAAGGCGGCCAGCAGCTCCTGCCCGGCGGAGGCGAACCGCTTACCGAGCGTGGTTGCCTGGGCGGGAACGTTGTGGCTACGCCCGGTGATCACCAGCGAGTCGTACTCGGCGGCCAGCCGGGCCAGCCGGGCCAGTGCCGCGACCATGCGCCCCCGGATCAGCGCGAGCGAGCTGCGCACCTGCAACTGTTCGACGTTCTCGGTGAGGTCACGTGACGTCATGCCCTTGTGCACGTGCTCGTGGCCGGCGAGGGCGTTGAACTCCTCGATGCGGGCCTTGACGTCGTGGCGCCGCAGCCGCTCCCGCCGGGCTATCGAGGCCAGGTCGACCTCGGTGAGGACCCGCTCGTAGTCCTCGATCACACCGGCGGTCAGCTCCAGGCCGAGATCCCGCTGGGCGCGCAGCACTGCCAGCCACAGCCTGCGCTCCGCGACCACCTTGCTCTCCGGTGACCACAGCCGCCGGATCTCGGCCGAGGCGTAACGGGTGGCCAGGACGTCGGGAACCTCAGGAACCTCAGGGGCCTCAGGAGGCTCGGGGGCGGTGGGAGGTGTGGGGGCCGCGTGCTCGGTTGCCATACCGGCCATCGTGCCCGACAACCGCGCCCGAATCCCCGGGCCGGGCACCCTACCGGCCGCAACGCCGCGTCACGGGCCGCAACGTCCCGTCAGCGGCAGGACGCCCGGCCACCGGCCACGACGCCGCGTCACCGGCGGGGGCGTCCTGTCGCCGGCGAGAACATCCTGTTGCCGGCGAGGCTGTTGCCGGCGAGGACGCCCGGCGCATCGCATACGGTCGGAGCATGCCACTGACGCACGAGGAGTTCGCCGGGCTGACCCACCTGGGGTCGGGCAAGGTACGCGAGATGTTCGCGGTCGGTGAGGACGCGGTGCTCCTGGTCGCCAGCGACCGGATCTCCGCCTTCGACGTGGTCCTGCCCACCGAGATACCGGACAAGGGCGCCGTCCTCACCGGACTGTCGCTGTGGTGGTTCGACCAGCTCGCGGACCTCGTACCGTCCCATGTGATCAGCACCGACGTGGACGAGTACCCCGACGAGCTCACCCCCTACGCCGAGCAGCTGCGCGGCCGGTCGATGCTGTGCCGGCGGCTGACCATGGTGCCGATCGAGTGCGTCGCCCGCGGCTACCTCACCGGCAGCGGGCTGAAGGACTACCAGCGCACCGGCGAGGTCAGCGGCCACGCGCTGCCCGCCGGCCTCGTCGACGGCAGCCGGCTGCCCGCGACGATCTACACCCCGTCGACGAAGGCGCCGGTCGGCGAGCACGACGAGAACATCAGCCGGGCGCAGGCCGCCTCCCAGGTCGGCCCCGAGGCCGCCGCCGAGCTGGAGAAACTCACCCTGGAGATCTTTGAGCGGGCGGTCGACGTGGCCGCCGGGCGCGGCATCATCGTCGCCGACACCAAGTTCGAGTTCGGTTATGACGCCGACGGCGTCCTGCGGCTCGGCGACGAGGTGCTGACCCCGGACTCGTCCCGGTTCTGGCCCGCCGACCAGTGGCGGCCCGGCGGCTCCCAGCCGTCCTATGACAAACAGTTCATCCGCGACTACCTGGCGTCCACCGGCTGGGACCGGACCGCTCCCGGGCCGCAGCTTCCGCCGGAGGTGGTCGAGGCCACCCGGGCCCGTTACGTCGAGGCGTACGAACGCCTCACCGGCACCTCCTTCGCCGGCTACATCGCCACCGCGCGGGCCCGGTAGGCGCCGTCCCGGGCAGGTGTTCCAGGACGTCCGACCGCAGCCCGGCACCCCGGGCCCGGCGGGCGTACCCTCGGCCCGCCGGGCCG
>NZ_CAKKTM010000465.1:0-3464 GCF_920888515.1 Protofrankia sp. CiP1_Cm_nod1
CCCGCCGGCCGGAGCCCGCCGGCCGGAGCCCGCCGGCCGGAGCCCGCCGGCCGGTAACCGCCGGCCGCGGCCGCCAGCCGCTTGTCACATATGCGGTACGTGACAGACGTGCGCGCGCGATCGCGTTCGGGTTAGGCTGGCGCGCGACGTCCGGTACCCCTACGAGGACTGGAACGACATTGATGGCCACATCCGCAACCGCGGCTTCGCCACGCCCCCGATCGCCCGGCGACGGGGAACCGGCGCTGGCCCTGAGCCGCGCGGAACTCGACTCACTGCTCGACGCGTCACCCTTAGCGGCAAATACTACACGGGCTGTCGTCATGACGATGGGCGCGTTACACGCCGGGCACGCCGAGCTGATCCGCGCCGCCCGGGCCCGCGCGGACCAGCTGATCGTCACGATCTTCGTGAACCCGTTGCAGTTCGGCCCCCGCGAGGACCTCTCCCGCTACCCCCGGACGCTCGACGCCGACCTGAAGCTGTGCGGCCGCGAAGGCGCGGACATCGTCTTCGCCCCGCCGGTCGTGCACGAGACCCCGCCGCTCGTCCGGGTCAGCGCCGGCTCGCTCGGCGAGGTGCTGGAGGGCGCCAGCCGCCCCGGGCACTTCGACGGCGTCCTCACGATCGTCGCGACCATGCTCCACCTGACCCGCCCGCACCTGGCCTTCTTCGGCAAGAAGGACGCCCAGCAGCTCGTCCTCGTCCGGCGGATGGCGCGTGACCTGGCCTTCCCGACCGAGATCGTCGCGGTGCCGACGGTGCGGGCCCCGGACGGGCTGGCGCTGTCCAGCCGCAACGCCTACCTGACCACCCACCAGCGCCGCAGCGCGCTCGCGCTGTCACGGGCGCTCGCCGTCGGGGTGCGCGTCGCCGACGAGGGAGCGGACGTGGTGCTGGCCGCCGCCGGCGAGGTGCTCGCCGGCGAACCGGACGTCGAGGTGGGCTACCTGCGGCTGGCAGGCCCCCACGATCTGGCACCGGTACGCACCGGCCAGGCGCTGCTGCTGGTCGCGGCCCGGGTGGGCACCACCCGTCTGATCGACAACATCGAGCTCACGCTGCCCGGGGAGGACGGCTGACCGTGTTCCGGACCATGCTCAAATCGAAGATCCACCGCGCCACGGTCACCCAGGCCGACCTGCACTACGTCGGTTCCGTCACGATCGACGCCGACCTGATGGCGGACGCGGACCTGCTCCCCGGCGAGCAGGTCACGATCGTCGACATCGACAACGGCGCCCGGCTGGAGACCTACGCGATCGCGGGCCCGCCCGGCAGCGGGATCATCGGGATCAACGGCGCGGCGGCAAGGCTTGTCCATCCCGGAGATCTTGTGATCATTCTGGCGTACGCGGTCATGGCCGATGCCGAGGCCCGCCGGTTCACCCCGCGGGTGCTGTTCGTGGACGCCACCAACCGGGTCGTCGCCCACGGGCAGGATCCGGCGGCGGCGATCCCGGACGACCCGTCCAGCCTGCGCGGGGACATCGTCCAGCCGCTGTCGGTCGATCAGCTGTCCGTCGACGGGACGAGAGCCGGCCGGGAGGCGCCCCGGCACGAGCCGGACGGCGGGCGGCCGGCCACGGTCGGAGCGCGGATCCGCCCATGACCTTCCTGCCCTGCCGCCTCGGCACGCCCCGGCCTGGCTGGGCCCTCGACGCCGACATCGTGGTGATCGGGTCGGGGATCGCGGGGCTCAGCGCCGTCCTGCACGCCCGCGCGGCCGTGCCCGCCGGCCGGGTGCTGCTGGTCACGAAGGCGCGCCTGGACGAGGGGTCGACCCGCTGGGCGCAGGGCGGCATCGCCGCCGCGCTCGCCCCGGAGGACTCCCCCGAGGATCATCTGGCCGACACCCTGACCGCCGGGGTCGGGCTGTGCGACGCCGACGCCGTGCGGATCCTCGTCACCGAGGGGCCGGCCCGGGTGCGGGAGCTGGCCGCGCTGGGCGCCGCGTTCGACCGGAACGGCTCCACCGGCGGGTTCGCGCTGACCCGCGAGGGCGGCCACCTGCGCAGCCGGATCGTGCACGCGGGCGGCGACGCCACCGGCCTGGAGGTCGAACGGGCGCTCATCACGGCGGTACGCGCCGACCCGGGCGTCGAGGTGATCGAGCACGCGCTCGTCCTCGACCTGCTGCTGGACGCCGACGGCAACGCCGCCGGGGTGACCCTGCACGTCCTGGGCGAGGGCAGCAAGGACGGGGTGGGCGCGGTCGCCGCCCGCGCGGTGATCCTCGCCACCGGCGGGATGGGGCAGATCTTCGCCGCCACCACGAACCCGCCGGTGTCCACCGGGGACGGCGTGGCGCTGGCGCTGCGCGCCGGCGCGGTCGTCACCGACCTGGAGTTCGTCCAGTTCCATCCGACCGCGTTGTGGCTGGTCCCGCCGTCGACGGCAGCGGGAGCGCGGCTGGGGGCGGGGGCGGGCCCGGCCGGCGCGACCGGACCGGCTGGCGGCGACGATGAGCCGTCCGGCGCGCCGTCCGTCTCCGGCCAGCAGCCGCTGGTCAGCGAGGCCATGCGCGGCGAGGGCGCCCACCTGGTGGACGCCGCCGGGCACCGGGTGATGGACGGCGTCCACCCGCTCGCCGACCTGGCGCCGCGGGACGTCGTCGCCAAGCGGATGTCCCAGGTGATGTCCGCCCAGGGCGTCGACCACCTCTACCTCGACGCCCGCGGCCTGGGCAGCGCCACCCTGCTGCGGCGCTTCCCGACGATCACCGCCCGCTGCCGGGCCGCCGGCGTGGACCCGGTCCGCGAGCCGATCCCGGTCGCTCCGGCGGCGCACTACGCCAGCGGCGGCGTACGCACCGACGTCTGGGGGCGGACCAGCGTCCCCGGGCTGTACGCGTGCGGCGAGGTCGCCTGCACGGGCGTGCACGGGGCGAACCGGCTGGCGTCCAACAGCCTGTTGGAGGGGCTGGTCTTCGCCGCCCGCATCGGCACCGATCTCGCCCGGGGGCTGCCCGCCCCGACGAAGCCGGCGAACCCGGTGGTGGGACGCGGCTCGGCCGGGCTCGCCGACCCGGCGGCCCGCGCCGACCTGACCCGCGCCATGGCCGACGGCGCCGGGGTGCTGCGCAGCGCGCAGAGCCTGCGGGCGACCGCGAAGACGCTGGCCGCCCTCGGGGACCTGCGGGCCGGCGGCACCGTCACCGCCGGCCCGGACGCCTGGGAGATGACCAACCTGCGGACCGTCGCCACAGCGCTGGTCGCGGCTGCCACAATGCGTCAGGAAACCCGCGGCTCGCACTGGCGGGAAGATTTCGGTAACACTGACGACGCACGCTGGCGTGGCCACATCCTCACCCAGCTGGACGCGGAAGGTGAGCTCTCAGTGACATACGAGCCGTTGAACGCCGCGGAGGCCGCGCCTGCGCCAGGCCACCCGGCAGCCGCCGGGCACGCCTCGGACCGGGCCTGATGCCACTGCCGTCCCCACCGCCGCTGTCGCCGTCGCCG
>NZ_CAKKTM010000465.1:3818-30177 GCF_920888515.1 Protofrankia sp. CiP1_Cm_nod1
CCGTCGCCGTTGTCGTTGTCACCGCCGCCGCCGTTGTCACCGCCGTCATCGTCACCGTTGTCGCCGGAGACCCGCGGCGCTCTGGTGTCCGCCGGGCTTGATCCGGACGCGCTCGTCGCGCTCATCCGCGGTGCCGTCGCCGAGGACCTGCCCGCGCTCCCAGCGGAGCCGGTCGCGGCCCCCGAAACCGCGGCGGATGCCACGGTCCGTACAGTGAGTAGTCATGTTCCGGATACGGTCGACACGACGTCGGTCGCGACCGTGCCGCCCGGCCTGGCCGGGCAGGGAGCAGTCGTCGCGCGGGCCCGAGGAGTCGTCGCCGGCCTGCCGGTGGCCGCGGCCGTCTTCGAGGTGGTCCTCTCCGACCGGTACCCGGCGCGACACGAGCCCACAGGCGTCCGCTCGACGCGGGATCCGTCGGACGTCCACCGCGGGGGCGGCGCCGCTGACGAGCACTCGGATACGAAGAGTGGCTGGACGGGCGGGCTGGACATCGAGATCATCGCTTCGGACGGTGACCGGGTGAGCCCCGGGGACACCGTCCTGACCGTCGCGGGCCCGGTCCGCGCCCTGCTCACCGCCGAGCGCACGGCGCTGAACCTGCTGTGCCACCTCTCCGGGGTGGCCACGGCGACCCGGCGGTGGGTCGACGCGGTGGACGGTACGGGGGTGGCGATCCGGGACACCCGTAAGACCCTGCCGGGGCTGCGTGCGCTGGAGAAGTACGCGGTGCGCTGCGGAGGCGGGCGCAACCACCGGATGTCGCTGGCGGACGCGGCGCTGGTGAAGGACAACCACGTGGTCGCCGCGGGCGGGGTGGCGGCGGCGTTCGCCGCGGTGCGTGCGAGGTTCCCCGGCCTGCCGGTCGAGGTCGAGTGCGACACGGTGGCCCAGGTCGTCGAAGCAGTGACAGCCGGCGCGGACC
This sequence comes from Protofrankia sp. CiP1_Cm_nod1, assembly GCF_920888515.1. Lineage (GTDB taxonomy): Bacteria > Actinomycetota > Actinomycetes > Frankiales > Frankiaceae > Protofrankia. Next base: position 4,744 of record NZ_CAKKTM010000465.1, read on the forward strand.
TGATCCTCTGCGACAACATGAGCCTGGACGAGCTGCGCGCGTCGGTCACGATCGCCCGTCCGAACGGCGTCGAGCTGGAGGCCAGCGGAGGCCTCACCCTCGACGCGGCCCGCCGCGTGGCCGAGACCGGCGTCGACTATCTGGCGATCGGGGCGCTGACCCACTCGGCACCCGCGCTGGACCTGGGCCTCGACCTCGCCCTCTCCGGCCTCTCCGGCCTCTCCCCGCACTCTGACGCGGGCCTGGGCGCGGGCACGAGCCTGGGCGCGGGCACAGGCCCGGCCGCCACCGCGGACGCCGCGCCCACGACGGGCACCGGATCGGGGGCGTCCTGATGCTGCTCACGATCGACATCGGCAACACCAACACCGTCCTCGGCGTCTTCGACGGCGAGGACCTGGTGGATTCCTGGCGGGTACGCACCAACCCGCACTCGACCGCGGACGAGCTGTCGCTGCTCTTCCGCGGCCTGCTCCTGGACTACGACGTCGACGGCATCTCGGTGTGCTCGACCGTGCCGGCGGCCCTGCGGGAGATCCGGCGCATGGTGGTGCGCGCGTTCCGCAAGGTACCCGCCGTCGTGGTGGAGCCGGGCACGAGAACAGGGGTGCCGATCCTCATCGACAACCCCAAGGAGGCCGGCGCGGACCGGATCGTGAACGCGCTGGCCGCCCACCACCTCTACGGCGGCCCGGCGATCATCGTCGACTTCGGGACGTCCACGAACCTGGACGTGGTCTCCGGCCGCGGCGAGTTCCTTGGCGGCGCGTTCGCCCCGGGCATCGAGATAGCCCTGGACGCGCTCGCGTCGCGGGCGGCGCAGCTGCGCAATGTCGAACTCATCCCACCCCGCTCGGTGATCGGGAAAAACACGGTCGAATGCCTCCAGTCCGGCATGATCTACGGCGTGGTGGGCCAGGTGGACGGCCTGGTACGCCGCATCACCAACGAACTGGACACCGACCCCGTGGTCATCGCCACCGGCGGACTCGCCTCCCTCGTCATCCGCGAGAGCGAAACCCTCCAGCACCACGAACCCCACCTGACCCTCATCGGCCTCCGCCTCATCTTCGAGAAGAACACATAGGAACTCCCGCCAGCCCCGTCCGCTCCCGGCGCCCCCGCGAGGGCCACCGGCAACTCATCTACGTCATCGGTCGCTGTCACATACCTATGTGCAACTCCTGTACTTCGCGGTCGCATTGACACCGATGCGCCGGGAAGGCAGCGGACGCGGGTGCGTGACCAGCCGACCGTAGACTTACGACATGGCGGTGGACGTGTCCGTGCGGGACCTTGTGCGTTCCTACGCGTCGCTGCGTGACGCGGTCGGCCAGAGCGCCGGTCCGGGCGGGCGGCTGCTGCGGTTTTACAGCGTCGAATGCGGCCTGAAGGCTGCCTACCTCGGCAAACGGGGTACGAGCGCACGAGGCACCGAGTCCCTGCCGCAGGAACTGCGCAGCCACGACCTGCGGCGCCTCGCCAAGGCGCTGAACCTCGGCCAGACATATCTGGACGGGCTGTCCGCCTGCCGACGGCGGCAAAGCCAGCGGGGGCCGGTCGATCATCATGAGCTGCACCAGGCATGGCGTTACGGCGCGGCCCTGGACGAGAACGACGAGAAAAGCGCGGTCAGTGCGCTCGACAAGTTGAGCGACTGGTGTCGTGAGGAGCATCGGAAATGAGCCCGGACGACATCATGCCGGCCCCTGAACACCTCTATACCTGGGTGGACGTGGACGAGTACTTCGCCTCGCTGGCCGCCCACGGGAAGTGGCCGCCCTGGCTGTTGGAAGTTGACGCCTTCTGGGACGAAATCGAGCTCACCGTCGCCGAGAATGTGCGGCCGCCCGAGCTCTGGGCCTGGCTCACCAACCAGCTCGGGCCACTGACCGTCGACGCCGGTCACGAGTATGTGCTGCTCGAGTCCGCCGACGGTGACGGCCGGCCGCTACCCGTCCGGCTACGGGTCGCGGAACAGGTGGAAAAGGTCGAGCGCCGGCCGCGCTGGCAGGAGCGCCGGATCGTCCGGCAGCTTGCCGAAAGTATTCCCCCACCGGACGACGCCACCTTCGCACATGACGTCCAGCTCTGCGCCTTCCATTCGTTCAAAGGCGGTGTCGGGCGGACCCTGCACTGTGTGGCGTTGGCGCGTGAACTGGCCAGCCGGCCGGGGCGGGATGGCAGGCGGAATCCCGTCCTGCTCGTCGACGCCGATCTGGAGGCCCCAGGAATCACCTGGATGCTCGCGGCCCAGGGACAGCGGATGGACTTCGCGCTGGAGGACTTTCTCGCGCTTCTCCACGGCTCGTCCGCCTCGGAGCGGGATGAGGTCATCGCGATCGGCCGAAGGTTCCTGTTGAACCAGCAGCTGGACAATGTGATCGTGCTTCCGGCGCGGCGGGACCCCGTCCGGCTCGGCCCACCGCGGATCGAACCGGTCGACCTGCTGACCCATGACCGGCCCGCGTACTTTCTCACCGAATCCCTTGCCGAGCTCGCGCACGCGCTCGGGACGGGTACCATCCTGCTCGACCTGCGGGCCGGCGCGAGCGAACTGAACTCACCGATCCTGCTGGACCCGCGAGTCCTGCGCGTGTTCGTCACGACAATGAGCGACCAGTCTCTCCGGGGAACCGAACACATCCTTCAGCAGATCGCCCACCGGGCACCGGCACGACAGCCTTCCGACCCGCAGTGCCGTGTCATCATCACACAGTTCGACAGCAAGGAACACAAATCACATCTGGCCGCCGCCGAAGCCACTCTCACCAGCGTGCTGGCCGCGACCTCCGTACCGGCCGCCGACTCCGAGGGTGACTTCCCCGACGATACGAGAATAATCGATCAGGATATCCGGACGGCACCGCTTCCCAGCCCGTTCGTTCCGCAGCTTCTGGCTCTGCCGGGAAGTTGGAACGACGTCGCCGCACTGGTCGACCAGGCGGATATCCGCCCTCGTGTCATGGCTCTCGCCGAGATTCTTCAGCCCACGCAGACCAGGAATAGTGCCGATGCGGCCGGGCAGGCCACCCCGCTCAGTCTGCCCGAGGCGCGCAGACGTCTCCACGAATGGGCCGACCGGCTGAAGTATGCCGAAAGCACCACCGATGAAGATGGTTTCCTCCCGACCGAGCCGCTGACAAACCTGGTCTCGGCGCACCGCACCGAAGCACCTATTGAGATCATGGTCGGTGCCAAGGGTTCCGGGAAGACGTTCACCTATCTGCGTATGTGCCGCCGTCCCACCTGGTCGGAGTTCGCCGAAGCGGCGGGTGTCAACGACGCCGAACTGGCGGCGAACCTCGTGCCGGTACTCGCCTCGCGTAATCTCGAGCCTTCCATCCAGGAGGAGATCCGCGCGGTACAGAACCACTCCGCCGCCCGGTTGACAGGTTCCGCGCCGGCCACCGGGCTCGAGCTGACCGACCTGATATCCAACTCGCTGGAGTCGGAGCACGGCTCCGTGACGTGGCGCAGAATCTGGTTGGCGCTGCTCGCCCGAGCCGCCGGTCTGGAAGCGACCCCGGATGATGCCGAAGAACAACTGACGACGCTGGCTCGCCAGCACCAGGCCATCTTCGTCATAGACGGCCTGGAAGACATTTTCCAGGAATTCAGCAAAGATTCCCGTCAACAGCAGGCACTACGAGCTCTGTTGACCGGCTGCACCGAGTGGCTGCGATCGTTGCGTGGCCACCCGCTCGGCCTCGTGGTGTTTGTCCGGCGCGACCTCGTGCTCAGTGCCATACGGCAGAACACGGACCAGTTCCTCACCCGTCACCAGGCATACGAGCTGCGCTGGAACAGAACCGAGGCGCTGCGGCTGGCCGCCTGGGTCTGTGAACGATCCAGCGCCCTGCGGCCACCGGCGGAGGTCACGATCAAGGAGGCCACGGACGACGTTCTGAGCAGGCTCCTCTTCGACGTGTGGGGGCAGAAGCTGGGTTCACTGAACTCGCGGGAAGCACGCTCGGAGGAATGGTTCTTCGCTGCCCTTTCGGATTTCAACCGACAGATTCAGGCCCGGGACATCGTGTCATTCCTGTCTGTCGCCGCCCGGTACTCGGCGGAGGACAAACCGGCTGTCGCACGATGGCCGGACCGTCTTCTCACGCCTACCGCCATGCGTCGGGCGCTCCCAGAATGCAGCCGCGACAAGATCGGCGCAATATCACAGGAGAATCCTCCTGTCGGAATGCTCTTCACGCACCTGCAGGGACTGCCCGAGGAATCCCGCAAGATGCCTTTCACACTGGAGACCGTGAATGTGAATCCCGCCGACGCCAGGCTGTTGGAGGCCAATGGGGTGCTGTTCCGGGAGAACGATCAGTACTGGATTCCGGAGATCTACCGTCACGGCCTCGGGTTCGGGCTGAGCGGGACCGGCCGGCCGCGTGTGATCGCTATTGCGAAGTCGATCCGTGGGCGGGGTGGCTCCGGCTGATGTCGGCCGGCCGGGGCCGGCCGCCGGCGCACGGGGCGTCGCCGGCGGCCGGAACGCTCAGCAGCCCGGAATGGTGGTTGTGAGGGTGGCCGGGCAGCCGGGTTTGATTACCTTGCGTATGGCGATCTCGCCGTGAGCGCCGAAGGATTTCACGACGACCGAGTTCCGTAGGCCCTCGGCGACCATGGGCAGGCTGTTCAGGGTGACGGGGGTCAGGTCGCCGAGGATGAAGTAGTCGACGTCCTGCCAGCCGTTCTTCAGTTTCTCGCGGACGGCTGGGTCGAGGTCCAGTTTGTAGAACCAGATCGGCTCGGGCTTCTTGCCGGCCAGCTCCAGGTCCGTCCATATGTTGTCGTCGGTGACGACGATGTTGCCGTCCGGGATGTTCTCGATGTACCAGCGGGCCGCCTCCCGGCTCGGTGCGCTGTCGTCGGCGGTCAGTGCCGTGTGCAGCTTCGGCGCCCAGTGGTCCGGGAGTGTCAGCAGGCCCGCCGTCACGATGCTGGCCACCGCCACCAGGCGTATCCAGGTGGCAAGCACGGCAGGCTCGGCCGCGACCGGGAGCGGGGTCGCGAACGAGGCCGACGTCGGGGCTGATGCCGGGGTCAGGGCCGATGCCGGGGCCCGGAGGGGCAGCGAGCGCGTTTCCCCGGCAGGCACCGGATCACGCGGCGGGTCGTGAAACGCGCTGCCGGCCATGTTCCCGGAACGGCCGCGCGCGGTGTCGGCGGCCGGCGGCCGGTAGTACGGCAGCAGCACGTCGAGCATGCCCGCCACGCACAGCGCCGCAAACGGCAGCATCGCCGTCACGTACGCATAGGGCATGTACCCGTTCCGGAACATGAAGGCGAACTGGATCAGCAGCAGTACCGCGACCATTCGCAGACGTCTGACGAAAAGCGCCGGGAACGCGGCGACGACACCTGCGCACAGCAGATAGGGGTCGATGCCCAGCCACAGGCTCGCCATGCCGCGGGTGCCGCTGTCCGCGGTCAGCAGGCTGCCGCTCGCCGGCCGCTCGAACAGCTGCCATCTGGTCGCGCCGATCAGCGAGACGTGGCCGGCGCCCTCGAACAGCTCGTTCTTGATGACGGCGTAGAGGACGTAGAGGCCACAGATCACGGTGAGGAAACCGAGGAAGTTCTGGCGCACGAAACGCCAGTTCCGCCGGTCACGGTGCTGGCGGAGCAGCAGATAGACGGCCGGCAGCAGGATGAGGCTCGTCTCCTTCGACCAGAAGGCGAAGGCCATGAAGACACCGGCCCAGATCGCCGCGCCGGCGCTGCGCCGGGGGGATGCCGCGCAGACCAGCGCCGCCAGCACCCACATCACAGCGATGTTGTCCAGGAAGGCCATCCGCTGGTACCAGACCGCGAGTGGCGCCAGGGAGAACAACAGGACCGCGGCGGCCGAGAACACCCGTCGCAGCGCCAGCCGGCGGGCCAGCAGGTAAAGCAGCGCGCAGCTCACCAGGTGAACGACGAACATACATTCACGGGCGGCGGCCACCGCTGTCGGCACCCGCTCGAACGCGTGCGTGAACGTCGTGTAGACGGCGATGAGCAGCCATCCCCCGAAGGGATGATCGTACCAGTAGGTGTAATGGGCGATCTGACCCCAGTACTCCATGGCGTATGCCTGCGCCGTGTAGGTGCCCTCGTCGTCGTTGATGCGGCCGGGCCAGCCGTCCTGGTTGATGCCGTGTACGAGCCCGCAGACGACGAGAACCACGGCGAGGATGATGATGCTCTGCCAGTGCGCCAACAGCCAGACCGAGATCCGGTCACGGACGGCGACGACGGAGTCGGTGAGTCCGCCGGGGCGGCGGCCGCGCGGGCTGTCGGCCGGCGCGCTTCCGGTACCGGTGCCGCGGTCGAGAAGCGGGAGCGCGCTGGTGGTCACAGAACCCCCTCGAATGGCTCGGGGAGCTGTACCCCGGGCGGTGCGAAGACACGATCGCCTCGCCGCTGTCCCGTCAGTTGCTCAGGGATCTGGGCTTCCCGGAGCTGCCGGGCAGGTTGCCGGACCTCCCCGATCGGCTTCGCCAGCCCGGCGGCAACCCCGGAAGCGACGGCAACCCCGGAAGCGACGGGAATCCCGGAGGTGGCAAGCACCTCGGACCCGGCAAACGCTCCGGCCGGGGCGGGAAGCACGGCGGCGACCGGCGTCCCGGGCGTGAGAACAGGACCGCCGTGGCCGCGGAGCGCCGGCCGGGCCGGGCCCGGTATCACCACGTGATGGGCGCCGACATGCGCGGTCTTCTCCCATTCGAGTTTTCCCTGGAACAGCCGCATGACGGCCCGCAGTGCCGCCAGTGACAGCACGAGCTGGTAGACCGGCGCGCTGGCTATCAGCCGGACGCTGTCCAACGGAGTCGCCCTGATCCGGTATGCGTCGGCGAACTCCCGGAAGGCGGCCTCCTCGGTGAGCGTCAGCATCAGCATCGCGAGCAGCGGCAGCCAGAATATGATCACAATACCCACCGGGGCGCTCAGGAAGAACGTGAGCAGCATGGAGGTCGGCAGGATCAGGCCGGCCAGGGCCTGGAAGAACGGCATCAACAGCATCTCGGCGGCGAGCACCCGCTGCCGCCAGCCCGGCAGCCGGCGCCAGTCGCCCTTCCGGAAGACCTGGATGAAACCCATCATCCAGCGGGTGCGCTGCACCACGAGTTTCCGCAGGCTTTCCGGCGTCTCCTCCTGGGTGGTCAGCTCGGGATGGTAGAAAACCGCGGTGGTGACGCCGGCCACCGAGGCACGCACACCGAGGTCGCAGTCCTCCGTCAGGCAGGAGACGTCCCAGCCGCCGAGCCGGTCGAGAACCTCGCGCCGGACGAAGACGGTGTTGCCGCCGAGCGGGATGAAACGCGCCTTCGCCTGGTAGCGCAGCCGCGACATGAACCAGATGTAGTATTCCAGGCAGTTACGGGCCCGCCACCATGACGTCCCGCTGTCAGCCCAGTCGACCAGCGCGCGCAGCGTCCCGGCGGATTCCGGCCGCCGCCAGCGGGGGCCGCGGACGTTCATCAGCTGGACGCCGCCCTGAAAGATCCCGGTTCCCGGATGGTGCACGGCCAGTGTGTTGACGTAACCGAGCAGGCCACGGGCGATCAGGGACTCCGCGTCGACGATTCCTATCAGCTCGCCGTGGCAGTGCTTTCGCGCGTCCTCGAGGGAGAGCGGTTTGCTCCGCTGCGCGCCGCTGGGCGTGACAATTCGTACGTTGGGGTACCGGCCGGCGAATTCCTGGGCCACCTCGCGGGTCTCCCGGTCGAGGTCGTCGTCCGACACGACGACGACAAGCTCGAACAGACGCGACGGATAGTCGCCGGCGAGCAGCTGGGTCAGCGTGCGCCCGAGAACGGGTTCCTGCCGGGCGGGCACGATCAGCGAGAAGGTGTACCGGGGGGACTCCTGATCCTCCAGGTCGACGTGGTCGACCCGGTCGGGCAGCTGCCAGCCGTACTGTGCCCGCACCAGCGTCAGGCCGGCGATCAGCAGCATCGACAGCGACACCGCCGTCCAGATACCGACCGCTATGTCTCCGCGACCGCGGTACAGCGCCTGCGCCGTTTCCGCGAACGGCGGCCACGCGGGCAGCAGCAGGACACCGTGCAGAACACGGACGGACGCCGTTGTCAGAGTGGAGCCGAAGACGAACCAGTAACACACCAGCAGGTGCGTGGAAACCACCAGAAGGGCGCAGAGCGCGGCGGCCAGCAGATTACGTGGGCCGGCCTGCCCCGTCGACGGGGAACTGGCCGCCAGCTCCGTCAGCGCGGTGAACAGCAGCCAGCCGACCGATTCGGCCGAGACCCGCGCGATGACGAGCCTGAGCCGGCTGCCTTCGCGCCCGCGCCAGGTGAAGCCGCGGTCCAGGCCCCACAGCAGGCCGGTCGCGGCGGCCACCGAAAACACGTAGCCGGACCGTCCCCAGGCCCCGAAGAAACAGCCGGCGAAAGCCATCAGCGCGACCCGTGCGGCAGCGCTCGTCCCACCGGCCACGATGAGACGCAACTGCCCTGGCATCCTCGTCAGGAAAGCGTGAAGCGACGGTGGCGCGGCAAGCGCCTGGTTGAGGTTCACTGATCCCTACCTGAGTGGTCGGTACGAACGGCCGGCATCGACCGGGCGGCAACGGCCGGGCGGCAACGGCCCGGGACCGGGCACGAGGACCGGGCATGACGGCCCGCTGTTCTCCCGGGCCTCCTCACGGGCGTTCTCCCGGAGCGGTCACCAGCCTCGGCAGATCGGCCGCGTAGTCGGCAACCGTGGAACTGGCGAAATAGAGAACGTGTTGGACGTCGTCGGCGCCGTACGCGGCGACCTGGGCCGCGTGCGCCACGTCGTACTGGCCGCCGGGCGCCTGCCGCGTCCGCGCGAGCGGTATGCCCACGGCCTGCTGCGCGGCGTCGATCTGCGCCGGCGAGCCGGTGAGCCCGATGAACGAGGCGTCGAACTGGTCGAGCCACCTGCGGAGCACCTCGGCGGTGTCCCGCCCCGGATCCGTGGTCACGAAGACGACCGTGAGCGCCGGCCCGGCACCGGTGCCGGCCAGCCGTTTGGCGGCGGCGATGTCGGCCATGGTCGTCGGGCAGACGTCCGGGCAGTTCGTGTAGCCGAAGAAGAGCAGGGTGGCCCGGCCGGCGGTCCGCCGCGCGAAGTCGAAACCGTTCCCGGCGGTGTCCAGCAGGGTGAACGACGGCCGGGAGCGGGAGACCTTCGGGACGGTCCCGTGCCAGCCGCCGGTGGCCGTGGCGACAGCCGCCGGCGGCCGTACCGGCGGGCTGCCGGCGGGGTGCGTGGGCTCGCCCGTGGCGCAGCCGGCGCTGCCGGCCAGACAGACGGCCAGACAGAGCAGCGCCACGGCGGCGGATCCGCGCGGGGCCCGCCTCACGGCGTCGGCCCGGCCGGTGCATCGCAGGGGGGCATGTTCCTGGCCTTTCTGAACGGCTGACCGGATCGGGACAGCAGAGCTGTGCCACGGGCCGCGGACCCGTGGCCCGTGGCCCGTTTCCGGCCATGGACAACAGGTGCGGGCCGACGGGATTTCCGCGCCCGGGATTTCGGCGGGCCGGCCCGGCCGGTCGCCGGGAATCCGGGGAATCCAGGGAATCGGGGAAATCGGGGAGGACTCGCGAGGCCTAGTCGGCGCAGACCGTGGTGCCGCGTGGGGCGGTGCCGCCGGTGCCGGCCAGGTTCTTGGTGTCCGTTCCCGTCACCTTCAACGGCCCGAAGCCGGACTTCCGCAGGAACGCACAGTTGACCGGAGCACCACCGGGGGCGACCTTCGGGACGCAGACGTTCGAGTTGTCGCCGGCGTTCACATAGTTGTGGTCGCAGCCGTCCACCCACAGTGTCGCGGGTGACGGCCGGCCGTTTCCGTGCGGCTGGATCCGGCCGCTGAGATCCCGGTTACCGGCCCCGAGCGTGTGCTTGGCCGCGACCGGCCGGGCATCATCGCCGGCACCGGCCGGCTGGCCGAGAACACCGGCCGCCCACAGGCCGGCGACGAGCAGGCCCACCGTGAGAAACACCGTCGCCGCGCTGAGAAGGATTTTCCGTCGGGTCATCCGACATGCACCCACTTCGCCACGGATGGTACTCCGTTCATATCCTGGGCGAACATCATGTAGTAACCGGCAGGAATGATGTTCGGATTACTCGGGACCGTCACGCTGATGTTCGGCCCGGTGCCGGTTATCGGCAGGTCGACGCTGCGCTGGTTCGGGTCCGACTGGTGGGTCACCGACGCCGGGCGGATCAGCGTGACCCGGCCGATGTTCCCGCTCACGGCCAGGTTCTGCGTCGACCCGAGGTCGAACTGCTCGGCGGCGGCGGTGATGGCCGGCCGCGGCCTCGACATGTACCAGGGGGAGTAGACCGAGATACCCAGGTCGAATGCCCCGGTCGCCGGGTTGTTCCCGATCGACGCCACCCGGCCGTCCGGCAGGAGGAAGGACTCCGAGTGGTACATCCGTGCCAGCGGGTCGGCCGGCATCGGCGTGAGCGTGTTGGTGACCGGATCGTACATCGACGCCTCGTGCACGGCGTACTCGGAATAGTTGTGTTTCGCCCCGCCGGTCTCGAACACCTTTCCGTCGGGCAGGATGACGGCGCTGACATACATCTTGGCCGCCGGCAGGTCCGGCCCGGCCGTCCACTGCGGGTCCTGCTGGCGCAGGTCGATGACGTCCGTGTGACTGGTCGGGCCGAGGTCGCTGTAGGTGTTCCCGCCGCCGAAGTCGGCCACCTTCTGGGCCTGGGCCGGCGGCAGCAGCACCGTCGCGCCCTGGTCCCGGAAGTCGATGTCCCGCAGGCCCGGGACATCTGTGATCGTCCCGGTGGCGATGTCGTAGATCTCCGATCCCGAGGTGTTCGGCAGCGCGTTGCCGAAGGTGTGCGTCCCGGCGTAGAAGAGCCGGCCGTCCGCCATCAGCACCATGTTCGGGTAGAGGCCCCAGTAGAAGTATGTCTGCGGTACCTCGTTGAAGGGCTTCCACTGGCCCTTCCGGGAGTCGAACATCTCGACGGCGACGTTTCCGGAGCCGTTCTCGTTGAGCCCGCCGGTCGCGAACACCGAACCGTCGCCGAGGTTCACCAGGGACGGGTACCAGTGCCCGCCGCCCGGCATGTCGTCGATCTTCGTATAGGTGTTCGTCATCGGGTCGAAGATGTAGCTGATGGCCAGGCCCTTGTAGTTACTGGTCGGCGTCGGGTACTCCAGGGTCCCGCCCGCGAGCAGAATCCGTCCGTCGGGGAGCTGGGTGTGCCCGGCGCAGAAAATGTCCTCCTGGGTGGGCACGTCGACGAACTCACCGGTCGTCGGGTTCCACACCTTCGAGACGAACTGGTTGTTCGTCGCCGCGGCCCCGTCGTTGCCGGAGCCGGCGACGAGCAGCACGTTCCCGGTGCGCAGCACGGTGGCGTGCACCGAGCGCACCGGCGACTGGTAGGGCAGGACCTGCCAGGAGCCCTGGCAGCCACCCGTGCAGCCACCCGGTGGCGGCGGAGGTACCGGCCCGGGATCTCCGCCCCCGCTGTAGCCGGCACGCACCAGCCCGCCGCCGACACCCTGGTAGTACTCGACGGTCACCTTGTGCGTTCCGGCGGCGACGGGCCTGGTCGCTGTGAAGGTGCTCGCCCCCTGGTCCCGCCATTCGTCGATGACGGGGGCGTCGTCGAGATAGACCCGGATTCCGTCGTCGGCCGTGGCCGTGAACGTATAGTTCCCGGCCGCGAACAGCGCGTTTCTGGTCCACCGGACGGAATATCCCGTACCGCCGATGCCACCGGTCCCCGGACCGGTCTCCCCCCAGTCGAACCTGATGGTGCCGTCGCACCGTGAGTCGGCCGGCGGCCCCGTCAGCGCCGGGTTGGCGAAATAGTCGCCGGCCCATTCCTCGGGCGCGCAGGTGACGGCCTTCGCCGGTTCCGGGGCTATGACGACGACGGCGACCAGTTGGACGGCGGCCGTGGCGAGCAGCGCGGCGAGCACGCGACGCCGGCCGGTCCGCCGCCGTTTTCCGGGCCCGGTCACGCCTCGGCCTCCCCCATCGCGCCAGTTCCCGTCGCGCCGGCGGCCGCGTGGCGGCCATCTCGGGAATGCCTGCGGGCCGGCCGCTGGCGCTCGCTGTAGATGATCCTGTCGACCAGCACGTAACGAACGGAGACAGCGACCGCCAGTGTCGCGAACGTGGCTGCCGGAACGCTTGTGTGCCACCGGTCGACGAACAGCCCGAGCAGTGGCAGCCGGATGACGAGGTCCAGGTTGTTCAGCACCGCGAAAGGCACGTACCGACGGGCCCTGGACCGGTTCCCGCCTTCCCAGACCAGCAGGTCGCAGCCGATGAAATTCCAGAGGATGGCAAGCTGCGTGGCGAGCACGGCGGCCGCCATGTAATGCATTCCGGCGTGGTGCAGAAGGGCGGTCCCGGCAATGTTCGGCAGGGTTCCGGAGGCGCCTACGAGAGCGAATCTCGCCGCCCTCGGCACCCGCAGCGAGAACAGCCGCCGGGCGAACCGGACACCCTCCGACACCGACGCGTTCGACTCGCCGGCGTGCCGTTCACCGAAGACGTAGCCGACCTCGACGACACGCAGCCGGCCGGTGCGCACCAGCAGCTCGAGCAGGATCTTGTAGCCGTCCGGGCGGAGCCGGTCGAGGTCCAGCGCGGCGACCCGGACGAGGAAGAAACCGCTCATCACGTCCGAGACACCACGCAGCCGCAGCGGGAAGACGAGCCGGGACAGCAGGTTCGCGCCGGAGGACACCAGCCGGCGCGCTCCGTTGGCAAGCCCCGAGGCACTTCCCCCGTTGACGTACCGGCTGCCGATGACCACGTCGACATCGCCGCTGACAGCCGCGGCAAGCAGCTCGGGAACGACCTCGGGCGGATGCTGGAGGTCGCCGTCGAGAACGACGGCGTAGTCGGCATGGCACAACCGGATGCCCTCGGTGACGGCTCCCCCGAGGCCACCCGCCCGGTGGGGCGCGGGCCGGTGATGGACCCGGACCCGCATCCGGACGGAACGACGCAGCCCCATGGCGATCTCAGGCGTGTTGTCGTCCGAGTCGTCCACGAAGATGACCTCGCTGGGCAGCCCGGCCAGCGCGGCGTCGAGGCGGCGCAGCAGCGGCTCGACGTTCGCCGCCTCGTTCCTGGTGGGCACCACGACCGAGACGACCACCCGTTCGTCCGGCCGGTAACCGGGAAAGGATGTGGTGGGCGTGGCCGAAAGCACCGCCGAGGAAGCTCGCGGCCGTGGCACCAGGTCTGCCAGGTCTGCCAGGTGGGCATCGAAGACACGCTCGTCAGGCACACTCATCCGCTGATCTCCCCTGGTTCGCGGTGGCCGGCCACCGCGGCCGGCCACCGCGTACACGAGTTGCCGCGACCGGTTTCCCGGTACGGCGTATGAAATGTTGGCGCGGCCGCTTCCCGGCATATGCCGTTTCCCGGCGTATGCCGTCCGGTCGGCCGCGGAGTGCGCGGTCGTACTTTTCCGCCCGCTCGGCGGCCGACCGGAGCCCGGGCGGCCGAGGAACGTGCGATCGTGCTCTTTTTCGCGCCCGGGGTCCCACCCGGGTCTCCGGAAAGGCCGGTCCGGCTGGTCCGGGCGGCTCGGCGGCTCCGGGCGGTCCAGGCGGCTCGGCAAAGCCCGGGACACCCGGAGCGACGGAGAACCGAAAATGACGTGTGTTGTTATTGCTCTTCCGGGTCCGGGCCTTCCGCCGGCCGGGAGAATCCGCCGTGCGCGCCGGTACGGAAGAAAACTGGTTACGCGGGCCCGGCCCACGTGAAAAGCATGCCGACCACCGTGGCCCGGAACACGGTGGGCCAGGCCCGCGGAACTTCAGCCCGTTGGTCCGGTCACGGCACGACGACGGCGAAACGAACTAGGAATACAACCCCCCGGATCCACTCCGGTGACGCAAATCGTGATCGGTGTGCAGCGAACGTATCAGGAGACGATCGAGACCTGGACGGCCATCGGTGTGACACGTGCGTGCCGGACGGCATCCAGCAGCGGCGAACGTGCTGTAAAAACCAGCGAAACTACTCTCGGTTATTGCTCGACGTGCGGAAACTACCAACAGTAATCAGTCTTGTTTCCGTAATCACGCACCGATTACAAGCTATGAACCGTGCCACAACAGGCGCCATCGGGCTCCGCACAGACGTTCGCCATGCCCGTTCCGGACGTCCACCGGGCAGGCCACCCCGGAACACCCGTGGGAAGACGGGCACCACGCACCACGAATGCACCACGACATGCACGGCGGCATGCACAACGACATGCACGGCGGCATGCGGTGACATGTGGCGGCACGCACGGCGGCAGGACGGATTTACGACAGTCTTGCCCAGTCCAGGCCGTCCTCGAGGAACGCCGCCATCGGCTTGACCGGATCGACGAGCCAGCGCTCCGGCGGCGCGCCGAGCCGGCCGGCGCGGCGCGGCGAGCCGGCCGGCTCGGGCAGGCCCTGCCCGCTGGACAGGCCACGGTCGGCCAGCCAGGCGGCGAACTCCGGAGCCGGGCGCAGCCCGAAGAGGTCCCGTACCCCGATCGCGTCGTCGACGCCTGTCGTCCCCCGGCCGGCCGCCTGGCCGGACCCGGTCGCCTGCCTGGGCACGGGACGGCCGGGAGGCACGCCCGCCGCGTGGTTGCAGCCGGCGGCGGCCAGCAGCATCAGCAGATCGTCACCGGTGTTCCGGCCGTCGTCGGCCCGGCCGGCGCAGAAGACGTCGCAGCCCATCGGCAGGCCCAGCAGCTTGCCGACGAAATGATCCTCCAGCCCGGCCCGGATGACCTGTCGAGGATCGGACAGATGGTCCACACCACCGAACCCGACCACGGAGTTCACCAGAAAAGGATCGAAGGCACGGGCGACCCCGTACGCCCGCGCGGAAATCGTGAGCTGGTCCAGGCCGTGATGCGCCTCCACCGGGAACGCGCTGCCCTGCCCGACCGCGAAGTACATCACCTGGTCGCCGACGAAGTCACCGGCCCGGTCCCGATGATGTTCGAGAACGGCCCGCCGGCCGGCCTCCAGCAGGTCCAGCTCCACCCCGAAGGCCCGGTTCGCGCTTTCCGTCCCCCCGAGCCGGCTGAACAGCAGGTCGAGGGGCGCGCCCGCCTCCATCGCGGCGAGCTGGGTGACGAGCCGCCCGAGAACGCAGGTCTGGGTCGGCACCTCGAGCTGCCTGACGAGCGAGCCGAGCCCACGCAGGGCCCGCTCCAGCCGGGCGGCCGACTCCATGGACGTGTCCACCTCGAGCACGGCGTCGCCGCGGCCGGACATCAGGCCGTCCAGCGCCGGCAGCAGGATGCCCTCAAGGTCGTCCAGCGGATGGTTCAGGCGGACGTGTACTCCGAACACGCCTGTCTCACCCATGGTGTTCCGGCAGCGGGTGACCGTCCGCAGCGGTTTCGCGGCGATGACCAGCTCCCGGTCACTCATGATTTTGGTGACCGCCGCGGCCACCTCTGGCGTTATCCCGCCGGCCAGGCCGGAATGCCACCGCACGGGAAAGTCCGGCCGCAGCACCAGATCGCGGAACTCCCCGACGGTCAGGCAGGACAGTGCGCCGAAGCACTCCGCGTCGTGGACACCGACGATCAGGTCGGTGACGGCGTCGTCGATCAGCGGTGTCGCGACGATCTCCGACAGCCGGACGTCGGCGAGCGCCTGCCTGGCCGCCAGCCGTTCGGCCGGCGAGTACGCCGCGAGGCCCGCCATCCGGTCGCCGGCCTTCTCCTCACCCGCCTTGGCGAACAGTTCCGCCAGATCCGCGAACACGTACCGCTCACCATGCACGACCGAATGGAAACCCACGGCCCATCCTCTCTATGCCGGTTTATGCCGGCCCCGGGTTGCGGCCACCACTCCCGGCTCCGGGAGCATCGCACGGCCGCTGACGGCCGACGACGACAGCCATACGCCGAAGCGCTGACGGCCCGTGACATCAGCCCCGATCTTCGGCGTCACCGGCCTCGATCACGGCACTCAGCAGAGCATCGACGTCACTCGCCGTGGCAGCCGGGTTCAGCAGGGTCAGCTTGAGGTGGACCGAGCGGTCCGGCCCGAGCTCTGTGCGTCCCACGACGGCCCGGCCGGAGTCCAGCAGCCGTCGCCGCAACCGGGCGTTGATCCCGTCGACGTCGACGCTACCGGCGGCGGGGCCGGCGGCGGGGCCGCCACCGGTGGCAGCTACTGGCAGATAGCCATCGGCGGCGGCGGCTGGCGGACGGTCGGTGGCGGCTGGCGGACGGCGGGCGGCGGCGGCTGGCAGATAGCGGAAGACGACCGTGCTGAGGGTCACCGGCGCGGCCAGCTCCAGGCGCGGATGGGCGCTGATCCGCGCGGCGGCGTGGCGGGCCAGGTCATGGCAGGCGTCCACCAGCCGGCCGAGCCCGTGGCGTCCCAGCGCCTGGAGCGTCACGGCGATCTTGAAGGCGTCGGCGCGCCGGCTGGTGCGCAGCGAGCGCCCGAGCAGGCTCGGATAGCCGGCCAGCGTGTCGTCGGCCGCGTTGAGGTAGGCGACCTCGTCCGCCAGCGCCGCCCAGCCGCTCGCGTCCCGGGTGAGCAGGACCCCGGCCGCTATCGGCTGCCAGCCCAGTTTGTGCAGGTCGAGGGCGACCGAGTCCGCCTCGGCGATCCCGTCGAGCAGCGGGGCGAGCCGGTCCGACAGCAGCGCCCCGCCGCCGTAGGCCGCGTCCACGTGCAGCCAGGCGCCGTGCGCGCGGGCCACCTCGGCCACCGCCCGCAGCGGGTCGATCGCGCCCACGTCGGTCGTGCCGGCGGTCGCGACGACCACCGGGGCGAGCCGCCGGCCGACGCGGCCGGCGTCGTGCCGGGCACGCGAGACCGCGGTGTCCAGGGCGGACGGGTCGAGCCGGTGCGCACCGTCGGTCACGACCGGTACCACCGCGTCCGGCTCCAGGCCGAGCACCGCGGCGGCCCGTCCGATCGAGAAGTGTGCCGCGGACGAGCAGAACACCCGCACGGCCGGCTGCCCCAGCGCGCCGGTGCCCCCCACGGACGCGCCCGGCGGAACCGGGCCCGAGGGAGCCGGGGCCGGCGGAAGAGGGCCCGATGGGGCCGTGCCCGGCGGAGATGAGGCCGTGCCCGGCGGAGCAGAGCCTGATGGAGCCGGGGCTGATGGAGCCGGGGCTGATGGAGCCGGGCCCGAGGCGCGGAGGGTGTCGCGGGCCAGCATCAGCGCGGTGAGGTTGGACGCCGTGCCGCCGGTGGTGATCGCGCCGGTGGCCACGGCGGGATCGAACCCGACCAGCCCGGCGAGCGTGGCGACGACCTCGGTCTCCAGCGCGGTGGCCGCGGGCGCCTGGTCCCACGAGTCCAGGGACGGGTTCAGCGCCGAGACCACCAGGTCGGCGGCGACGGCGACGGCGAGCGGCGGGCAGTGCAGGTGGGCCGCGCAGGCCGGATCGGCCGGATCGACCGCCCCCCGCGCGAGCATGCGGGCGAGCCCGGACAGGGCGGCGGACGCGCCGATCCCCTCGGCGGGAAGCGTCCAGCGGGACGGGACGGGACGCGCCCGGGCCCCGGGTGCGCCCGAAGCATGACCGGGGCCGGCTCGGCCCGTCAGCGCGTCGTGGACCCAGCCGGTCACATCCGCCGGCCCGCCGGGCGGCAGAGGGCCGCCGCGAGCCGTCGTCCCGGCCGCGAGCCCGTCCAGCGCGATGGCCACCAGCGACCGCAGCCGGTCGACTCCACCGGCCCCACCTGCCAGCCCGGCATCGGCCAACCAGGCATCCGCCTGGTCGGCGCCGGCCGGCACAGCGCGGCCCAACGCGCCACCAGCCGGCACAGCGCGGCCCAACGCGCCATCGGCCGGGGTGGCGTGTCCGGCGTCAGCAGGCGCGGCGGACGAACGGCCGTCCCCGGGCGGGATGGTCACGGTGCCGTCCCGACCGTCCCGGCCGGGTGACCGGCCCCAGTGCGCCGCGCGCGCTCCGCGAGCCCGAGCCCGTGGCCGTGGCCGTGGCGCAACTGCGCCGGAGCGACACATCCCACTGTTGTGACTGGCGAGTTGACGTCCAGCATGAACTTAGGCTTACTTAAGAACATGCGCCATTCCAACGACGGACCGGCGAAACCCACCGCGCTCCCCGTCCCCGACGCGATCCCCGGCCGTGCCAGCACCAGCGGCCACCCCATGAACGGCCGTGTCGCCGGCCTGGTCCCTGGCCTGGTCCCTGGCGATGTTCCCGGCAACCATCGGCGGGCCTGTGCGGCGCCGGCCGGCCGGCCCGGTCGGGAAGCCGTGGCATCCACCCCGCACCCGCCCACCGCCCACCCGTCGCCGGAACCGGTTCCACCCGCCCACATTATGATCATTATAAAGCCCGGCATCCCGGGCCTGCCGTACCGGCACGGCGCACCCAGCACGCCGACGCTCACCGGACACTCCCGGTGAGGACCTGCCACCGGCACGCTCCGCCGGCCGAGAAGTACCCGTGGCCGCTGGCCGAGGAGCACCTGTGGCGGATACCGGGGCGCCAGCCGTCGTGGACCGTGCCGGCACAGGCCCGTCCGCCGCTGGCGGAAACGCTGGAAGCCGCCGCCAGGGTGCTCGACGGGCAGTCGGGACGCATCGGCCGTCCGGGCCGTGACGCCACCGGGTGGCTGTGCTGCGCCGACCTGCTGGCCGACGGCGCGCTCGACCGGGAACTGCGGGCGATGTCCGACGTGTACGGGTACAGCCGGGAGGTCGCGGCCACCCATTTCCTCAGCGCCTACGCCGGTGGCGTGGCCGGGTTCGCCATCGCCGCGTACATGCTGCACAGCCGGGTGCCGGACGTGTGCGCGGCTGGCATGTCCCTGCACGCCGCGCCCGGCGGGTGGTTCGACGTCACGGCTTTTCATTCCGGCCGTGTGACCGTGCTCGCGGACGACCCGGCCCTGCCCGCGGCCGCCCTGCCGGCGACGGGCGATCACCGGCCCGGCCCGCTGGCCGGCCGGCGGGCCGTCGGGGCGAGCGGGGTGAGCGGGGCGAACGGCCCGACAACCAGCCCGACAACCGGCCCGCCGGCCCGCCCGGCAATCGGTGCGGCAATCGACGTGGCCGGCGACCGGGACGCCCTGCGGCAACGGCTGGCGGCCGCCCTGGTCGGGCACTTCGAGCCGCTGGTCCTGGCCCTGCGGGCGCGGGCGCGCCTGGGCCCGTCCGCGTTGTGGGGCATGGTGGCCGCGCAGTGCGGCCGGACGTTCCTGCTGACCGAACGGGTGACCCGGGATCCGGACGTCGGGCGGGTGGAGGCCGACGCCTTCTTCGCCCTCGCCAGCCCGCCGATGCGGGCCCGCCCCGCGTGGTTCGAGTTCGTCCACCGCGGACGCCGGCAGACGGCGATGCGTCGGGGTTCGTGCTGCCTCGCCCACCGGATGAGCTCGCAGTACTGCACCACGTGCCCGTTCACACCCGATTCGGAACGCGAGGCGCGCCTGCGCGAGTGGATAGACACGCAGGGCGATGGCGGACTGGCAGTCGGATAAACGCCGGCGGGCCCACAGTTTGATGCCACGGGTAACTATATAGTGACCGAAAGGCCCCGCCGGTCACGGCGACAGCATGATCATTTGTCCTTTGACCGCCCGGCACACCCAGCGCACCCTTGCCATTCCGTCGGAAGACAGTGACTGCGCGACACGCATCACATGATATAGCTTACCGATTCTATGATTACCCTGAGTAATATTCCATTCCCTGCGCGGCAGCTGGACGCCGGAGCGCTATAGCGGCTGCTTTTCGCGGCCGCTCCGAGCCGGTGACCAGGACGGTGGGGCGGAGCGCCTCCTGGCCACCCGCCGCCGCCCGCCACCCGCCGCCACCCGCTGACGCTGGCCGACGCTGGCCGGGGACTGCCCACTCACCCCTGCCGGGTGGAGGCCTCCCCCGGTGACCGCGAGATTTCGTTCTGCTCTCGGCGGAACAGCAGGACGGAATCCCCCCTGGTCCGCCACCGTTGTTTCAGGCGTCTTCGCTGGTGGACCGGTCGCCCAGATCGGTCCGCCGTCCACGACGAAGAGGGCGGGGCCGGCGGGTAGGTTTCCGTTCGATGCGTGAGGTCATGCCTCGGCGGAGCTAGCATGCGGATACCGGCTGCCGTGTGGTCGGTCGCACCGCTCGAAGGAGCGCACATGTTCGAGAGATTCACCGACCGGGCACGTCGGGTCGTCGTCCTGGCACAGGAAGAAGCCAGGATGCTCAACCACAACTACATCGGGACCGAACACATCCTGCTCGGGCTGATCCACGAGGGCGAGGGTGTGGCCGCCAAGGCGCTGGAGTCCCTGGGCATCTCCCTCGAGGGTGTCCGGTCACAGGTCGAGGAGATCATCGGGCAGGGGCAGCAGGCCCCGAGCGGGCACATCCCGTTTACTCCGCGCGCCAAGAAGGTGCTGGAGCTGTCCCTGCGGGAGGCCCTCCAGCTCGGCCACAACTACATCGGCACCGAACACATCCTGCTCGGGCTGATCCGTGAGGGCGAAGGCGTCGCCGCCCAGGTGCTGGTCAAGCTCGGCGCCGACCTCAACCGGGTCCGCCAGCAGGTCATCCAGCTGCTGTCCGGCTACCAGGGCAAGGGCGACCCGGCGACGGCGGGCGCCCCGTCGGAGGGCACTCCGTCCACCTCGCTCGTGCTCGACCAGTTCGGCCGCAACCTCACCGCGGCCGCGCGCGAGTCCAAGCTCGACCCGGTGATCGGGCGCGAGAAGGAGATCGAGCGCGTCATGCAGGTGCTGTCGCGCCGGACCAAGAACAACCCGGTCCTGATCGGGGAGCCCGGCGTCGGCAAGACCGCCGTGGTCGAGGGGCTGGCCCAGGCGATCGTCAAGGGCGAGGTGCCCGAGACGCTCAAGGACAAGCAGCTGTACACGCTCGACCTCGGCGCGCTGGTCGCCGGGTCCCGCTACCGCGGTGACTTCGAGGAGCGGCTGAAGAAGGTCCTCAAGGAGATCCGCACCCGCGGCGACATCATCCTGTTCATCGACGAGCTGCACACGCTCGTCGGCGCGGGTGCCGCCGAGGGCGCGATCGACGCCGCGTCCATCCTCAAGCCGATGCTGGCCCGCGGCGAGCTGCAGACGATCGGTGCCACCACCCTCGACGAGTACCGCAAGCACCTGGAGAAGGACGCCGCGCTCGAGCGGCGGTTCCAGCCGATCCAGGTCGCGGAGCCGTCGGTGGCGCACACCATCGAGATCCTCAAGGGCCTGCGGGACCGCTACGAGGCGCACCACCGCGTGTCGATCACCGACGCCGCACTGGTCGCGGCAGCGTCCCTGGCCGACCGCTACATCTCCGACCGGTTCCTGCCGGACAAGGCGATCGACCTCATCGACGAGGCCGGCTCGCGGATGCGCATCCGCCGGATGACCGCTCCGCCGGACCTGCGCGAGTTCGACGAGCGCATCGCAAACGTCCGCCGGGACAAGGAGTCCGCGATCGACGCGCAGGACTTCGAGAAGGCCGCGTCCCTGCGCGACCGGGAGAAGACCCTGCTGGCGGAGAAGGCCAAGCGGGAGAAGGAGTGGAAGGCCGGCGACATGGACGTCGTCGCCGAGGTCGGGGACGAGGAGATCGCCGAGGTCCTGGCGATCTGGACGGGCATCCCGGTGTTCAAGCTCACCGAGGAGGAGACCGCCCGCCTCCTGCGCATGGAGGACGAGCTGCACCGCCGTGTCATCGGCCAGCAGCAGGCGATCAAGGCTGTCTCCCAGGCGATCCGGCGTACCCGGGCGGGCCTGAAGGACCCGAAGCGTCCCGGCGGTTCGTTCATCTTCGCCGGCCCGTCCGGTGTCGGTAAGACCGAGCTGTCCAAGACGCTGGCGGAGTTCCTCTTCGGCGACGAGGACGCGCTGATCCAGCTCGACATGTCCGAGTACATGGAGAAGCACACCGTCTCCCGGCTGGTGGGCTCCCCGCCCGGCTACGTCGGCTACGAGGAGGGCGGCCAGCTCACCGAGCGGGTCCGGCGCAAGCCGTTCTCGGTCGTGCTGTTCGACGAGGTCGAGAAGGCGCACCCGGACGTGTTCAACACCCTCCTGCAGATCCTGGAGGACGGCCGGCTGACCGACTCGCAGGGCCGGCTGGTCGACTTCAAGAACACCGTCCTGATCATGACCTCGAACCTGGGCACCCGGGACATCTCCAAGGGCCCGGGCATCGGGTTCGCGACCGGCGCGGGCGCCATCGACTACGAGCGGATGAAGGCGAAGGTCCAGGACGAGCTCAAGCAGCACTTCCGGCCCGAGTTCCTCAACCGGATCGACGACATCATCGTCTTCCACCAGCTGTCCGAGGCCGAGATCATCCAGATCGTCGACCTCATGCTGGCCCGAGTGGACGTCCAGTTGAAGAACAAGGACATGGCGCTCGAGCTCACCCCGGCGGCGAAGGCGCTGCTGGCCAAGAAGGGCTACGACCCGGTGCTCGGCGCCCGGCCGCTGCGCCGGACGATCCAGCGGGAGATCGAGGACGTCCTGTCCGAGAAGATCCTGTACGGGACGCTCAAGCCCGGCGAGATCGTGGTCGGCGACGTCGAGGGCGAGGGCGAGGCGGCGAAGTTCGTCTTCCGCGGCGAACCGAAGCCCACCCAGGTCCCCGACGCCCCTCCGATCGATCTGGCCAAGTCCAGCGAGTAGGAGCGAGCGGGCAGGGCGACAGGTCCACCACGAAGGGGCGGTTCCGCTGCGGCGGGGCCGCCCCTTCGCCGTGGCGAAGCGGTTGGCCTCCGCCACGGCGAAGCGATGACGGAGCCACCGCGGAGCGATGATGGAGCCATGGCGGAGCGATAGCGGAACGCCCGCGACGCCGCCCCTTCACGGCCCGGGGCCGCCCCGGATCATCCAACGCGTTCTGGAGTTCATGGGAACGGACCAGAATGGGTCGAAAGTGTCCCCAAGCAGGCCATGACGGTCCGGCCATGTGGTCACGGCCGGCAGTGAGGAGATCTGTTGGCCCTGCGTGCGGGTACGCCCGTCGAACACCTCCACCTGACCTTCGGGCCGGACCCGGCCGCGTCGATGGCCGTGTCATGGACGACACCGCGGATGGTGCGCCGCCCCCGGGTCCGGTTCGGCAGCACGCCCGGCAGGCTCGACCACGAGGTGCACGCCGTCACCCGCGTCTACACCGACGCCGTCACCGGCGAAGAGGTGATCAACCACCATGCCCTGCTCACCGGGCTGGAGCCGGGCTCCCGTTACCTCTACGAGGTGATCCACGACCGGATCAGCCGCACCAGCGGCGGCACCCTGCGGACCGCGCCACGCGGCCGGGCGCCGTTCACCTTCACCTGCTTCGGCGATCACGGCACCTCGGAGTCCTACGACCCGTTCGGCACGCCGGCGTCCAGGAACGCCGTGACCGGCGTCGACCGGGTCGGTTCGCTGTTCACCCTGGTCGTCGGTGACCTGTCGTACGCGAACCAGCGGCGTAACCCACCGCGGGCGTGGTCCGACTGGTTCAACATGATCGGCTCCTCCGCGCGGCACCACCCGTGGATGCCCGCCGCCGGCAACCACGAGATCGAACGCGGGAACGGCCCGCTGGGCCTGGCCGCCTACCAGAGCCGTTTCCTGCTGCCCGGCAGCACCGTGGATCCCGACGGAACGGGCACGGACGACCCGCTGACGGCGCCGCTGACGGACCTGCTCGGCCTGTGGTACGCCTTCACCGTCGCGAACGTGCGCTTCGTCGTCCTGCAGAACGACGACGTCTGCTATCAGGACGCCGGCACGGTGTACATCCGCGGTTACAGCGGCGGGCGGCAACGGGCCTGGCTCGAACGGACGCTGCGCCAGGCACGCGCCGACCCGGACATCGACTGGATCATCGTCTGCATGCACCAGACGGCCGTGTCCAGCGCGGCGCAGCACAACGGCGCCGACCTCGGTATCCGGGAGCAGTGGCTGCCGCTGTTCGACACGTTCGGTGTCGATCTCGTCCTGTGCGGGCACGAGCACCACTACGAGCGGACGCATCCGCTGCGTGGCGTGGCCGAAGGATCAGCGACGCTCACCCCGCAGCCCGCCCCGGCCACGGGCAGCCTCGGCAGCCACCTCGACGGGGGCGGCCCAGCGGACGGGGCACGGCAGCGAGCGGGCGGCAGCGGCAGCAGTAATGGCAGCGGCGACGAGGAACCTGGCGGAGGGACTGGCAGCGGCGCTGGCGCCGAGGTCGTGGACACCTCGCACGGGACAGTCCACATGGTCCTGGGCACGGGGGGCTCGTCGTCGCCGTCGGCCAGCAAGCTGCTCGACCCGCCCGCCGGCCGGGTGATCATCGGCGTGGAACCGCGGGAGTCCGATCCCGCCCGGTTCCGCTCGGTCCACGCCCTTGAGCCGGCGCCGTGGCTGGCCCTGCGGGCGCCGGACCATCCGTACGCGTTCGCGGGCTTCGAGGTCGATCCGGGGGCGGATGCGGGCCTGACCAGCATCCGGGTGACCGTGTACGACCACACGACCTCCACCCCCCTGCCCTTCGACACGTTCACGCTGGTCAGGCCCTGTGCGGCCGGCGCCGGCCGAGCCGGTGACACCGGCCGCGGGGACACGGCCGGCAGCCCTCCCACACCCCTGGATGACCCGTCCACGCCGGTGTGTGCACCGCAACCGTAGACTGGCAGGAAGCGGCGGGGACTGCCGGAACCGGCTGTGGCCTGTCCGGCTGGACGCTGTCGGCCCTCGCGCCGCGCGGCGTCCACGCGGTGAATCATTCATGGCACGATCGCCTGGCGGACACTTTCGCCCGGCGTGCCCAGGAATTACCGGCCAGATTTCTCCCGGCCTGCGCCCGTGATGTGTTCATGACCGCCGCCGGCCGGGCGCCGAGCGGGTACGGATCGTACGCCGTCCCGGCCGTGCGCGCTTTAACCTCTACCGCCGGAAATCACTCCGTAACACCAACGGACCAGTCATCCGACCGAATCCATGGTCGTGGACAGCCGTCGTCGCCGGCATCCGGCCGCCGGCCCACCAGCCCGTCCACCTCTCGGCCATACGGCGGTGTCCTGATGGTCATACGACGGTACCCCGCCCGAGATCCGCAGGTCACGACGCTGCCGGGCGGCCACCGAAAAACAACAACCACAAACCTCAACAGCATCAACGCCCAATCGACCGTTGGCTTTATTGCGCGGCCGGAGGATAGCGAGAGGCCGACGCAATCCGCAGTACTTGTTCCGTCACGGGCCCTGTCGTACGCTGCACGCGC
The DNA here is from genome assembly GCF_920888515.1 of Protofrankia sp. CiP1_Cm_nod1. Lineage (GTDB taxonomy): Bacteria > Actinomycetota > Actinomycetes > Frankiales > Frankiaceae > Protofrankia. The sequence goes on from NZ_CAKKTM010000465.1 coordinate 29,934, forward strand.
GACAACCATCCGGTGATTCCGTCCGGACGAAATACCGATGTGCGGGCTCCCGGCGGGCCAGTCATTGTCACCCACCGGGCTGTCCGGGTGGATGAAGGAAGACGCTTCCCCGCATCGACGCTTGAGGAGGCCGGGCGTTGAGAGAGCCCAGCGGTGTACCCGGGCGGTCGTGCGCGGGCCGGGAGCGGGCGTCCCGGCGGCCTCGACGCGCGGCGGCCGCCGCCGTCACCGCCGGCCTCGCGCC
>NZ_CAKKTM010000466.1 GCF_920888515.1 Protofrankia sp. CiP1_Cm_nod1
GCCGGCCGTCGGGAACGGGATGCCCGCCGCCCCGTGGCAGCGCGGCCGGGGCCGAGCGGGCCGTGGGGCCGGGCGGGCTGCGCGGTCGGGAGGCCCCCGTGACCGGAAGATCCTTAATCGCGAAGTGCCGCGACCGAGGGGCGTCAGCGACGGAGCCCCGTCGGCGGACAGACATGGCCGCTGCGGCGCGTTTTCGACACCATGGGTCGGGACGGGCCGGGCCACTGCGGTCACGGCTGTCGATATCACGACACATCCATCGGCTGATCTGCATGGATGTCATTGAGTGGGTACAGGGGACGTCGGCCTCGACGTCCGCTAGCGTGATCGGAACACCCGCACGTGGGGGACGGAGGCCATGAACAGTCCGGTGGTACCCATCACGCTGATAGTGGTGCTCCTGATCGGCGCGATCCTCTTCGTCGTGCTCTCCAGCCGTGACCAGGAGCGTCCCGGTCCCGACTCGAGGCCGCAGCCGCGACACTCCTCCCCCGACGAGACGATGCCCGTGCGGCGGCCACCACAACGCCGGCGCCGGCGCCAGCGCCAGGGCGTTCTCGCGTCGCTGCGGCGCCCGGCCGCGACGCGGGAACAGGCCCGTGGCAGCGATCCGGACGACTCGGCCGGCCCGGCTCCCCGCACCAGCGGCCCGCCGGCCGCCCCCACCCAGTTCGACGGCCCCGCACTCCTGGGCGACGCCGCGGCTCCCACCGCACCGGCGCCCACCACATCGGTGCCCACCGCACCGGTGCCCACCGCACCGGTTCCACCGGCTCCCCCGGCGTCCGTCAGGGCCTCGCACGCCGATGCCGCGACCACCGCATACCCCGCGCCACCGCCGTACCGCGCGCCGGCTCCCGGGAGCGGGCCCGACGGCCCCGTCGACCCGGCGGCCACCACCCGGGTGACCCCGCTGGTCAACGCCACCGCCGACGCCACCGTCCGGGTCGAGGGGGATCATCGGCAGCAGTCCCGCGGCCCGGACGCCACCGGGTGGATGCCACCGCTGGTCGGCCCGCCACCACCGGTCATCCCGGTCCCGGAGAGCGGCCGGGCCAGGCCGGCGGTCGACCAGCCCGCCGCCGGCGGGCCCGCGCGGGGTGAGGACCTGCCCGCGGGCACCGCGGGGTACGGCACGCCCGGCTCCCCACCTGGCACCGGCGCCGGGAGTCCGGCCGACGCGCAGGCCGGCGGATACCCCGACGCCGGCCCAGGCGCGGCCCGCTCCCACGGTGGCAGGCCCGACGCCCCGCGGGACGATCACGGTGTACCGGCGGAGAGCGGCTGGACGCTCCCCCCGACCGCACCGATCCCCCCGCCGCCAGCTCCTGGCGGCGAGCAGCTGGTCGCGAACGAGCCGGACGTCTCCACGTCGGCGCCGCTGCGGCTGGCCGCGGCCGGCCGGACCAGGCGCGGCAAGCGCGGCGGCCCCAACGAGGACGCCTTCGTCGTCGTTGATGGCCTGCTCGCGGTCGCCGACGGGGTCGGCGGCGAGGCAGCCGGGCAGATCGCGTCCACCCTGGCGGTGACCACGGTGGCGAGCTTCCGCCCACAGTACGCCGCCGACCCGCGCGACGGGCTGCGGAGGGCGCTCGAGCGGGCCAACCGGACGGTCCGGGAGAAGCCCCTGGAGGAGCCCTCCTGGCACGGCATGGCCTGCACCCTCGACGTCGTCGTGCTGGGCCGGCAGCAGGACACCGGCCGGACCCTCTTCGTCGCGCACGTGGGGGACAGCTCCGTCTGGCTACAGCCCGGCCGTGGCCGGCCGCGGCAGCTCACCACACCGCACGCCATCAAGAACGGGCCACTGCTCAACGCGATCGGCCTCAACGAGGATGTCGAGCTCGATCTGCTGGAGGAGCCCGTGCGGGCCGGCGACCGGGTCGTCCTTGCCAGCGACGGGATCACCAAGGTCATGGCGCCCGAGCAGCTCAACGGCCTGCTGATGGAGCTGGGCAGTCTGAGCCCGGAGCGGGCCGCGGACGCCCTGGTGGACGCGGCCATGCACGCCGGTGCCCGCGACGACACCACCATCGTCGTAGCCGACCTGGTCGCCGACGACACCTCCACCCGCTGACCGCTACCGGTACTGGTACCGGTAGCCTGCCATCGTTCATGACCAACCGGTAAACTTGACCGGGTCCGGGGGCAACTGACACTGCGGGTACCCGGTCCAGTATTTTGATCATAAGGATATCGGCCGGTAACAGGGTGGACCATCTCACCGTGCCCCGTCCGGGTTACGGGAGTTTTCGATGGTCGTGATGCGGGGGCATCCAATTATCAACAACAGATCGTCGTCAGTCTCCACGAACGCAACCAGCGCACTCGTGGGGAACCGTGTCGATCCCGGATTCCCCCGATGACGACAATGGAAACACAACCCGCATCGCGTGTCGCGCGCATCGGTCTGTGGGGTGCTCCGCTGAGCGGCAAGACCACTTTCCTGGCCGCGCTGCAGATCGCCGTCGTCAACCACCCGGACAATAACAATGACGACTGGCTCATCACCGGGGTCGACGACACCGCGTCGGACTTCCTGAGCTACAACACCAAACTGATGAGCGAGGACCAGCTCTTCCCACCCGCGACCAGCGGTGTCATGGAGCTCCGATGGCGCCTGATCAAGCCCATCCGCGACAGCAGGGCGTGGTGGCGCAGGCTCCGCAGCCCCATCGTGCCCGGCCAGGCCGTCCTCGAGATACAGATGCTCGATGTCGCCGGCCGTATGTTCGCCAGCACGTCGGATGACTCCTCCACGAAATCCCCGATCTTCGCGGAGAAGGACGAACTGGATATCTTCGACGAGCCCGAGCCACAGACCCCCAGGCAGATCATAGATCATCTGGCGGAGTGCGACGGGATCGTGTACCTTTTCGACCCCGTCCACGAACGGAGGTCCTACCGGTACTTCCAGCGGATGCTGGAGCAGCTGGCCCGCCGGTCGTACGAGATGGGCCGGCTGCGGGACGGGCGGCTCCCGCACCACCTCGCCGTCTGCGTCACGAAGTTCGACGACCCGACGGTCTACCGGAAGGCCCTCAACCACGGGGTCGTGCTGGCCGGTGACGACGATGCCGGGACCCCGACAGTCCAGGACGACTATGCCGGTGAGTTCTTCCGGGGGCTGTGCAACGACCGGGACGGCACTTCCTCCCCGCTTGTCATGCGCAGTATCGAACGATACTTCCAGGCCCAGCGGGTGAAATATTTCGTGAGCTCGGCCATCGGTTTCTATATCGGCCCGAGCCGCGTCTTCCGAGGACGCGACTGCGCCAACGTCGAGAGGACTCCGGAGGGCATACCGCGCATCCGCGGCCAGGTCACGCCCATCAATGTGCTGGAGCCGTTCCTGTGGCTGGAGAAACAGATCCACCGGTCATTCTCCGGAACATGACCGAGCAGGCACCGCACGACCCGGGCCGGACGGTCCCGGCCGGTTGGGCGCTGATGGGGAAAGAACCGAACAGCGAAGACGACTATGCCGTGCTGCGGTCGGGCGGGGACTTCTTCTCCCGGGCCGGCTTCGACACGATCCTGCAGGACTTCACCCCGGGCACCCCACCGTGGCCGGTCCCGCAGCCGCTGCCCAATGCCCTGCCATGGATGACAGTGAGCTACGCCTCCCACGGCGAGGGAAGCGTGCTCGGGATCGCGGTGCGGACCTGGTCCGACCAGGTCGACGGTGGGGGCAGGCAGATCGCGACGACCGGTTATCTCTGTGTGCCCTTCGCCGATCTGGCTCGCGTCCCAACGTCCTATGCGACGTTGTACTCCGCGCTCCGCGACGCGGGCGTCGCCGAACGTCGCGACGGCGACGGGCCGGTGCCCGTCACCCTCACTCCCCTGGACGCCGGCGAGCTGGCGGAGCACATCGAGCGGTTCGGCTTCGCTCTGGTGGCGGCCACCGCCGGGCTGCTGCTCGCGCACCCGGTGTCGGTGCTCGACGCCCCGGCCGGCCACCCCGACGAGCAGATGGTGCAACGGCTGCGCTTCCTCGACGCGGTGGCCGCGCTGCTCCCCTACGGTCAGCGGTCGAAACTGGTAGCCAGCACCTGGGCGGACGGCGGGAGCATCCACCGGATCAGGCTGGCGTTCACGAACCGTGCCCGGCCGGAGCACGCGGGCATCCGTTGGGTGCCCCCGGACAGGCTGCCCGTCGTCGAGCTGTCTCCCTCCCTCCGCCAGCCGCGCGTTTCCCCCGACAACAGACACATCCACTATGCGCACCTGCTGATGGCCATGAAGAAGAGCGGTCATACCGTTCAGGAGATCGTCGAACATCTAGCCTCGGCCGGGGAACCACACCGGACGAACGATCCCGGCCATGCCATACACTGCCTTTCCAGGCTGGACGCACAGCTCGCCTCTTCCGTCCACCCTGCCAAAGCTGTCAAACCTGTCCAACCTGTTAAAGCTGTCAAAGCTGTCAAACTGGTCAAATCCGTCCAGCCGCTCCCGCCCACCCCGGCAAAGCCTGTCGTGGCACGCCCTCGGCCTACGGGCAGGGCCGCCGAGGAGCCCGACCGGAACGCCTGGCGCGGGACGGTATGGGGCCTCCTCGAGACGGCGAGCCCGGAGGGGCTGGCGGAGATCGGGCAGACGTGGCCGGAGTGGACGGCCAGGAAGCCGAAGGAGCTACAGCACTGGCTGGCGGTCTCCATAGGGACGATCGGCCGGAGGCTGCTGTGGGCGAGCGATGTGGATCTCACCGCGCCAGAACGCCTGCTCGGCCTGGCCGACCGTCTCGGCCTCGCCGACCAGGCGCTCGCGGGGCTGCTGGACGCCCAGAAGGCGCGGCAGGAGGCGGCTGCAGCCGCACTCGGACAGCCAGTCGACCAGCCGGCGTCCGACCAGCCAGTACTCGATCGGCAACGGTGTGCCACAGCCGCGTCCCTCGTGCTGCGGCACTTCCGCGACCGTCGTCTGCCTACCGGGCGGACGACGGTCGACGCCGATGACGAGGTACTGACCGCGATCACCTACTACGCGCCCGAATCGCTGGCGCGCGAGCTGGTCCGGCAGGCAGCCGACCGCCTGCCGGATGAGCAGATCAAGGCCATGCTGGCATGGCTGGAGACCGCCGGCCCACTACGGGAAAGGCTGCGCCCGTTCCGCGACGTCATCGACGGCGCATCGTCCGAAGCGGCGGCTCTGGCCGTGGGCACAGTCAGAGAGCACGGCGGCTCCTATGTTCTCGCCCTGCTGCAGCTGGCTCGCAAGGCCGGCGGCTTCAGGGCTGCCGCCGTCCTGCTCCCATACGCGCTGCAGTGGATGCTGTCCGAGGTACCCGCGCTCCTGCGGGACGAGGAGGACAGAAAGGGCTGGGTCAAGGAGCTCCGCTGGGCCGTGCCGGACCGGACGAAGACCGGTGAGCTCGAGGCGGTCGAGCTTGAGGCGGTCATGGACCTGCTCCTGCTGGCGTTCGGAGAACAGCCGCGCGAAGATCTGAAGCTGTGGGCGAGCGAAGCCGGCGAGCTCGCCGACAGCTACGTCAGCTCCTTCCGCAGCTCGTTCATGAGCCTGCCCGGCAACAGCGACACCAAGAACATGTACCAGCAGATATTCAAAACCCTGACCGGTCATGTCCGGAGAACCGGCTGGCCGGATTCTCCACCGGCAACGAACCGAATCCTCCTGCTGCTTCGCGATATCGCCACAAAATCCGGTGTCGTCAAAGACGATCTGCTCGCGGATATGGTCCTCGAATTTTTCGACCACCTGCCACGGAGAGATCCGGTGAGAAAACTCCCCGGGAAAAAGGAATGGGACGCCCTGTTCAAGAGCAGGTATCCACGCCTCACCGGGGAGCGTATTCCGCTGAGAAAGATGGGTCGTTGAGCCGGGGCGCACCGGGTCGGGGATGTGCCAGCCGGGACCAGCCGGGGCCGTGGTGGGCACCCCGGCCGGACAGGCGGCGACAGCCCGGGCAGGCAGCGCCGGCCGGCATGACCCGTGACCGCATGCCGTCGGGAGCACGCGGCCGGGACGGATCCGGCGCGATCGTGAAACCCGCTGTGACGCCCGTCCGGTGGCTCACGCCCGTCGTCACAGCGCTCCTCACCGTGCTCCTCACAGCGCTCTTCGCCGCGTTCCTCGCCGCGCTGTTCGCTCTGCTGCCCGCCATCGGCGGCAGCGGTACCGGCCTCGGGCTGCCGGCAGCGTCCGCGGCCACCCCGCGGCCGGCCGCGCTCCCCCCGGAACCGGCCCCCGACCCGCAACCGGGCGTCCCGCAGATGGACCGCGCTGCTGTCATGGCCGCGCTGCACGTCGACGACGTCCCGGCCGACTACGTCGTCCTCGTCGACACCTCGGCGTCGATGGCCGCCGGTGGGCTCGCCGGCCAGGTGAGCCACTTCCTGCGGGGCTTCGTCGCCGGCCTCGCGCCCAGCGACCGTTTCGTCCTGATCGGCTTCGACGTCGCCCCGGCCGTGCTCTACGCCGGCCCCGCGGCCGGCGCGGCCGGCGCGGTCGACCGGCTGCCCCGCGTCCCCACCGGGACGCACACCGACATCGGCGCCGCCGTCAGGGAGGCGGTCGACGAGCTCGGCCGGCACGACGCGTCCCCGGTGGCCGCAGTCTTCCTGCTGACCGACGGGCGGCATCAGCCGCCTCCCAACAGCGGCTTCCCAACCGGTGACGACCGCCCGTGGCAGCTGCTCGGGGACGACGCGCGGCAGCGGCTCGACGTCACGAAGGTCCACGGCTACGGCGTCGCCCTGCGTGACGACGATCAGGCGCGGGACGGAGCCGGCCAGCTCAAGCGGGCGCTGCCCACCACCACGGTGCTCGCGCTGCCCACGGGCCAGCTGCCCGCCTACCTGGACCGTGCCAAGGACGACACCCGCCGGCGCAAGGCCGCCAACCTGCTCGAGGCCGACGTGCGCGGGCAGGTCGTGGTCTCCTGGGACCCACAACTGGCCGACGTGGACCCGGCGGCGTCCCCGCTCGTCACACAGGTGACGCTGACATCGCGGGAACGGTGGCTCCCGCTGGAGCTCACCGATGTCTCGGTCACCTCGTCCGACCGGGACGTGTGGGCGGACGGCATCCCGTCGCGGATAACTCTGGAACCGGGACACAGCGTCACCGTTCCGGTCACGCTGAGCTGGAAATCGCACACTACCGGCCGGCTCCGCGGCTCGAGAACTGTCACCAGCGAGCTACGCCTGGGCGCGAATATCGACTCATCGTGGCGGAACGTTACTGAAAGCGACTTCAAGCTGCCGCTCCAGCTACGCCTCGCCGGCGAGAGCAGCACCCTGTACGGCTCGAGCCGGGCCGGCTGGAACTTCGCCGGGCTGCTCCTGCTCGCCCTGCTGGCGGCGGCGGGCCTTGGGGCGGCCGTCGGCGGCTTGCTGTGGTGGTATCCGAAGCTGACCGGTGTCCTGTCCGCGGAATGGCCGGACGGCCAGATCGTACGGGCGGAGCTGTCCGGGCGGAGAGTACGGATCGGCCCGGGGCGGCGGCTCGACGTCCCCGGCCTCGGATCGGTGCGTGGCCGGCGGGCCAGGAGCATCGGCGAACTCCGTCGAACCGACATCTTCGTGTGCTACCAGGCGCCGCGCCCGGCCGGCAAACCGCGTCACCAGACGCGCCGGGACGGGAAAACGCGCTACCAGCCGCGCCGGCCCCGGAAACCGCCCCGGCTCCGGTTCTCCCCGGGCGACTCCTGGGTCATCGGAGACACAACCTTCATCTATACCGGGGCTGGGCAGGCGGACGACCCGTTCGCCGTGTTCTTCCGCGACCGTCCGGGCCCCCACAGCGGCCCGGACAACGGCCGCGGGAAGCGCATCACCCGCTGACGGAACGTATCGAACAGCCCTGGGGGCTTTCAGTCGTCATCCCCCGGGAAACGGATGGAATGGCGCGCGCGCAGCGCCCGCTCACGTTCCGCCAGCGCCTGCGCGAGCCCGGCATCGGCCTCCCGCAGGAGCCGTCCGACGCCCCCCAGCCCGCCCAGGCTCTTCGTGATCGCCTCGTTGGCCGTCGCGTGGGCCCGCAGGGCCACGGTGAGCTGCTCGTTCTCGGCGACCAGCCGCTCCAGGGCGGCCGTGGCACCGGCCAGCTCCCCAGCCAGCCGGCCGTGCTCCTCCTTGGCGCGGGCGATCTCCTCCTCCCGGGCCCGGATCCGCTCGGCCCACTCGTGCTGGGCGGACGCGGCCTGTGCCAGCAGCCGCTGAAGATCCTCCCGTAGCTCCCCGAGCTGCTCATCGGTCAGCCGCAGCAGCCGTCCGGCCGCGAGCTCCAACGCCCGCTCCGTCTCGGCCACCGGGGTGGCGAAGACCTCCGCCCGCTCGGTGAGATCATCGTGCTGCGCCCGCAGCGTGTCGAGGAAGCCGGCGACCTTCTCGGCGTGCCGGAGCTCCCCGACCCGGGCCCGCAGCAGCTCGTACTCGGCGGCGCGGTCGAGCAGCCCCCGTTCGATGCCACGGCGGCGGTCCAGTTCCGCCCGTAGCGCCGCGACATCCGCCGCTGCCGACGCCTGCTCGGCCGCGGAGCGCAGCAGCTCCTCCTCGGCCGGGATACCGGCGTCGGCCACCGCCAGCAGGCCCGGCAGGACCTCGACGAGATCCTTCGCTGTGGCCAGGGCGGCGTCGAGGGCCACCACCACGCCGAACGCCTCCGCCGGGTCGGCCTCACCGGCCCCGGCCCCGGCCCCGGCCCCGGCCTTCACCGCCAGCACAGCCTGCCGGAATGCCGAACGCAACGCGTCGAGCGCCGTCACCGGCGCATCCGGAGAGGCGGTGATCGCCACCTCCCCGGGCCGCGGCTCGGCCCAGGGGTCCTCAACCACCATTCCTCCGTTCATCCCCTGCTGACGGCCTGTATCCCGCCGCCGGCCCCCCGCCACGCCCGGTCTGGGACGGCACAGGCGAAGGTCACCCGTTCTCCGCCGCCGGAGCTGAGGGGAGAGGCAGGACCCGCGCCGGCCCACCGGCGACCGGGTGCAGGACGAGTGCGCCAGGCCCGAACCCGGTGCGGACGGCCCGCGCCCCCACGTGGTAGCCGCCCGATGGCAGATCGTCCCGTAACGGTATCCGGACCGGAAAACGACCACCGTGACCAGCCGGCTGGACGTCGACAAGCACCTCACGGCCGTGGGAGCCGTCGACGGTCACCACGACCGGGACGTCGCCGGCCTCGGCCCGTTCCAGTGGGAGAGCACCCGGTGTAGCGACCACCAGACTCCCCGCGGCCAGCAGGCCGTCACGGACCTGGTGCACCCGCAGGCTCAGGGCATGCGGGCAGCCCTCGGCCGCGGTCACCCGGCCGGCGGCCAGCACCGCCGCCCCACGGGCCGCCGCGAGCTCGGGGCGGTCCACCGCCAGTGGCACCGGGATGCCGCCCCGGCCGAGCGCGGCCAACGCCCGGCCCGCGGCCCGCGACACCGCGGCCCGCACCGGCGGCAGCGCGCCAAGACCACCGACGGTGAGCACATCCAGCCCGTCGCCGGACGCTCGAGGCGAACCGCCGCCACTCTTCCCCGGCCCATCGGGAGCGCCGGGAACCGGGGGGACGCTGTCGAGCAGGTCGGCGCGGCGGGTCAGCAGGGCGACCACGGCATCCTCGATCGTTTCCATGACCGGATCGAGGCAGCCGGTCACATCCGCGGCGGACAGCCGGTAGCCAGCGCCGAACCGGTAGGCACCCGCGTCCCGCCAGCGTGGCTGCTCGGCCGCGGCGGCGAGCACCCGCACGGCCCGCTCCTGGCCGCGGGCAAGATCCTCGGCGAAGACGCGGAGCAGCCGCGCGGCCACGGTGTCCGTGGGCTCCCGGCCGTGGACGCGGGTGTAGGCCAGCCGCACCGCCGCGGCCGCGAAGGCCGACCCCGCGGCACCGGCGCGGGTCTCGGCGTCCAGCAGCCGGACCGCACGCTCCTGCGTCTCGCACAAGGCGGCCTGCACCCGGTCAGCGCCGACATCGCAGACGAGCAGCAGCCGGCCCGGCCGCGGCGCCCCGCCCACGGCAGGGCCGGCCGGGCCCGTCACAGCCGGCCCCGCTCCTGCCACTTCCTGTTCTGTATCTAATACGTTCGGTGCCGTCGTGGGCAGGCTGTCAAGGCCGGGGGCACGGTCGGCGACCGACCAGGCCGCGGCGCAGAGCGGTGCGCTGACCAGGGCGCGCACCGGCAGCCCGAGGTCGTCGGCGAGCAGGCGACGCAGCCCGTCCCGGGCGCCCTTCCCCTCGGACGTGCGCTGCCAGCGCTCCGGCACGGCGACGACCATCTGACGCGTGGCCGAGACACCCCGGCCATGGCCGGACGCCCCGCCCCGGGCCCCGGACCCGTCCAGGGCTGTGCTCCCGTCCAGGACAGTGCTCCCGTCCAGGACAGTGCTCCCGTCCAGGACAGCGGTGAGGAAGGCACGCGCGGCCCGCGCCGGGCCGCGGGGTGACCGCCAGCCGTGCTGCCCCCAATAGGCCTCCGGCGTCCCGAGCAGGTCCAGGAAGCCGGTGAGCGCCCCGGCATCGTGCCCGACGGCGTCGCGGCCGGCCAGGCTGTCCGGAGCGGAGGTGCCGTCGAAGGCAGCGCGTCCGACGAGCACCCGCGGCCCCGCCCAGGCGACAGCGGTCGCGACCGGCGCGTCACTGACGGGATCGAACGGCGGCAGGTGGCCCGCGTCATCACAGACAGCGATCCTGGTGCAGACGGACCCCAGGTCAAGGCCGACATGTCCCGCGCTTCCGCTCACGGTGACTTCCGCCATAGAAGAAGTTCGGATCCGGGCGAGACGTTCTCGCGCGCTTCCTCCACCGGCCCGGATCCGCCGAGCGCCGGGATGTCCTTCGACCCGGCCCGGGTGAGCGCCCCCTTGTGGGCACCCGGCGCGTTGTGGGCACCCGAGGCGGAAAACCACCGGAAGTACCCGGCGGCCTGGCCCCAGCCGTCGGGGAGACGGGCGAGGAGAGCTGGCAGCAGCGCTGTGCCGTCCTGTAGGTCCAGGCGGCGGGCGAGCTGTAGCAGCGCCCGCAGCCCGTCCGGAGACCTGGCCGGATCCGGTATGTCGGCGGGAGTCCGCGCCTCGATCAGAAGCGTCCGGAACGGGTCGAGTATCCGCGGCGGGTCGCCGATGCTGTCCATCCGGTCGAGCCAGTGCCGCAGCCCTTCGACCGAGCCGGCCCGCATCTCCTGGATGGCGACCTCCAGGGGGGCCCGGTCCGCGCGGCGCAGCCCGCGGTCGACCTCGGGCCAGCGGCGCTCGCCGGCCGGCGACCACCCGTCGGCGCAGAACTCACGGGCCAACGCGACAGCCCCGGCCTGGACCCGGCGAAACCGGGCGGCGCCCTTCGGCTTCCGGCCCAGCAGCCCGCCGAGCACCCGGTCCAGCCGGCCCTGCTCGCGCAGCCGCCGCGCGTAGGAGCGGGTGTCCTCCACATCGAGCAGAGAACCATCGGCGAGCAGGGCCTCAAGTGTCCTGATGTCGTCGTCGTCCCCGCCGGAATTCCCGGCGAGAACGTCGTCCACCCGGCTCGACCACTTCTCCATGGCCGTCTCGGGCTCCCGTACCGGCTCGAACAGCATGTTCTCGAACATCATGGAGACCCGGAAGCGCTCATCCGGTATGTCCAGATTCAAGGGAGCGCTGTCCCGGGCAAGTACATGGACGATGTCGCGGGTCTCGTGGAACAGGGTCCGCAGCAGCAGGAGACGGCGGTAGTAGGCCCGGGCGAGACCCGACCGTAGCGGCGGAATTCCGGGCAGGTTCCGCCACTCCACCACATGTCGGCCCGACCCGGCCGCGCCATCACCGAAAGCGATACGAAAACGCTCGATCCGATCGCCGTACGCCCAGGTGCAGGCGCTCAGCGATGAACACATCCCTATCGGCAGGAGCGCCAGGACGGTGTCGAGAAAAGCCAGCCGCAGCCGCAGCGGCACGGACGGCACCGGAGGCGCGGACGGCACCGGGAACACTGGTGTGGCAATGGTCACCGGCCCGTCGAGCAGGAGCGCCGCGGTGGCCGCGACCGCACCGAAGCCGAACGTGTCGATAGCGTCGGCGATGGCCGTCGACGTCGGCGCCGCCATGCGCAGCAATTTCTGCGGAGCATCCGGCGTGCGCATCCCGCCCTGCGCCGCCTGATAGAACCTGGCTATTCTGGGACGAGCCCTGACAAATTCTTCGTGGGACGCATAACAACACCACAAGAATTCACCCCGGCCAAGCCGGCCGGCAGGGGCGTGGAAGGCAACGGCCACGTTTTTCATGACATCGCCGAAGAAGGAGACCTCCCCCAGCGTCAGGGCACCACCCGTCGGCGGCGCGGGCCGGTAGTGGGCTGCCAGCCAGGCCATATCGCGGACATCCCGCCGATCGGGATGATCAGCAATCATCCATTGCACCTCGAGGCCGACCTGAGCGCCCTCGGGCAGGCTGTCGGTCACCGCCTGCCCGCCGTCACCGCCACGGCGCAGCAGCCCCAGCCGGCGTCTGGACCGGCTCTGCGCCGTCTTCAGCAGCCGCTTGCGCACGCCGCTGTCGATCTCGATGTCGGGCCGCTCGAGGAAGCTGGCCCACTCGTCCCGCCGCCGCACGTCGAACCGCTGGCTCGCGGCCGTGAGCCAGTCCTCGAACACCGGCAGCACCTGGTCGAACCGCCCCCGCCGGAGGGCCCGCTCCAGCAGCACCTGCACCCCCGGGTCACCGGCCCCGTCCGGCCCGCTGAGAGCGGCGATGTCGTCAGCGCCGATCATCTGCCGGAACGAGGAGGTCTCCAACGCGCGCAGGACCCGCAGCACATTCCTGGACGCCGGATGGTCGGCGGCCTCCAGCCAGCCCAGCAGCCCCAGCAGGGTGCGCCCGCCCGACGGGGCAGGCGCGTCCCACCCATCGGCCGGCAGCTCACGCTTCATCTGCCTGACCAGCAGATGGATCGTGTACGCGCGGTCGGCCGCCAGCCGGTCCCGGACCATCCGCCAGCCGTCCGCGTCGTCCCGATGATCGAGTGTGGAGTCGACCACGAGATCGCGTATCTCCCGCCCGACCTCATCGGCGCCGCCGTGCAGCAGCAGGAAGTCAGCAAGAATCTCCGGGAGGCAGCGCAGCCGCTCTGCCATACCCACCAGCGCCGTGAGCAGCCGGCTGTCGGCGTCCACCTCGACAAGCTGCCGACAGCGCTCGAGCAGCGCCGGCAGCGCCGCCGGGACCCAGTGCTTCCTGACCAGCTCGATGTCGGTGGCGATCGCTCCGCCCGCACCGAAGCCGCCGGTCCCCAGCAGGAAGACCTTCAGCAGCTCGGCCGCCAGATAGTCGACAGGAGGCAGCGAACGAAAGTGCTCCCGTATGCTCTCGGCAAGGGCCTCCGGCGGGGCGGACGCATCTTCCTCGGGCGTCTCTTCCGTGAGCGCATCCCGCTCTGTGGCCAGCGAAGACGGCGAATTCCCCCGGGTCTGGCCGAGCAGTATCTTTCGCTCCGCCACGGCGAGTGCCTCGACAATTTTGTCCGGCTGGTTGAAACTGTATGGCTTCTCGTCCTCGGAGAGCCAGCGCAGAACGGCGTCGGTTCCCCACCCGTCACGCAGCCGTTTCAGGTTCACGGCATAAACACGGCTGGGGCTGTGGTCGCGGCCGGCAGCGTCATCATGGCCGTCGACGACGGCGTTGACATCCCGTGGGTCATCCGGATCGATCTGCCCGGCGCCGTCCCGCAGATACTGGGTGAACGCCAGCCGGATCCGGTGGCTGGTCCGGTTGTCCACCCAGGTGCCCGCGGACAGCGTGGCCCGGACGCCCGCGGGCAGCAGTGCGGCCACCTCGTCGAAGAAGGCTATCCGCTCCTCAAGCGAATACCTTGGCGACACGTAACCAGGAGTGAGCGTGACCGGCCCACGGAGCAGCGCCGCGGCCACGGCCCCCACGGCCGCGGCCGTCCGCGGATCCAGCAGCCGCTCCCGGACACTCGAGACCTCTTCGTCACGTGACCGAGCCGACACGATGAGCGGCTCGTCGTCGTGCTCGGGGAAGGGCCGCTCCTCAACCGCCCGGTACAGGGCCAGGTAGCTGCCGAAACACCGTTCGAAGTCGTCCAGCGGCAGGCAGAAGAAACGTGTCGGGACGATCGGGCGGCCGGCCGCGTCCACCGGCACCGTCGGCTCCCGCGGCCACTCGCGGATCGCGGCCCCCACATACCGGACGGTGGCGGCCGTGGCAAAGGTGAACGTCACCCACGGCAGCGCGTCCGCTCCCTCCCGCTGTTCCTCCCCAACAGGCGACCTGGGTGATCCGGGTGAGAAGTGATTGACCATCTTGGCCATGCTCCCCGGGCGGAGCCGGCCGGTGGAGCCGGATCGTAGCAGGCTGTAGTCTTCCCGCTGGCCGGGAGCTTTACCGATCAGTGCCCAGTCGAGAGCGACCTCGCTCATCGGTACCCGTCCGCCCTGCGGATCCGGTTCGCCAGCCCCACCAGCGGCTCAAGGACATTCATCGGCTGCGGCCGGGCCCGAATACGGAACTGGCCCCGCTCGCTGACGACGTTGGCATAGTCAGCGGGGTCGAACCGGCCGTTCGGCCCGATGTAGAAACCGATCGAGGAGGTCGCGTGGAAGCTGATACGGTCCAGGTAGAAATTCGACAGGATGCTGTCACGAATGTGCTGAGCGGAGTTGTCGGGCCGTTCCTGGCAGAGCATGCTGAAATACCGGCGTGCGACTTTCTGTTCGATTCTCGGCCGGCCGGGTTTCTCCGCCAGCACCGCGAGGTCACGAGGTGTCATCGCCCGGCCGAGCACCCGGGGATCGTCGAACTTCGTGATGCAGACCGCAAGCTGGTGGGGCAGCCGGTTGCCGACCAGCTTCCCGTTGGTGAACGTCCTGCTCACCACCTCGTCGAGCATCTGGTTGAAATACTGGAAACCGTTGCCGTCATCCTCCTCCCGGATCGGGTCGAACAAATAGATGATTCCGTCGCAGGTGACCAGATGCTCCACGAGCTGCTCCTTGGCGACCTCGTCACGCGTGCCCAGGCCCGGCTCGCCGCGCACCTCATCGAAGTCGAGCTCGTCCACGTCCGCGTTCTCGCCCTTGTCGTCGCGCGTCCACTGGTCCTCGAACAGCCGGCCGGAAACGTCCAAAAACTCGAGAGCGAATTCTATATGACTTTCGTTCGCATGGTTCTGCCCGAGAAACGACCAGCTCAGCCGGGTGTTGGTGCCGACCTGGGTACCCGCCGGAAACATACGTTTGACGGCGAGTACGTTCGCGAGCTCGGACAGCACGGACACCGCACCCGCATCCTTGCTCGTGACCCTCCAACTGGCCCGGCTGCGCGCCTGTTCGGCGGCGAGCTTCAAAGCGCCCAGATACGTCGTCTTCCCGCTGTATGTCGCGCCCCACAGACCGATGCGCATGTCAAAGCGCGGCCGGTCGAATGCCGGCTGGTCCACCCGCGGGCTTACCATGCGGCACCGCCGGAAGCCACGCTGCCGGTGCCGGCACCCGGCCGGGCCGCGCTGGAGGGCTCGGTGGCCGGGCCCAGCAGCGGCACCGGCAGCGTGCGCTCGCCGTACCCGGCGAGCAGCCCCAGCGCCGAGGCCAGCCCGGCGGCGGACACCCCGTCCAGGGTGAACAGCCCGTCCGCGCCCAGCTGGCGCCATGCCTCATCGGCCCGCGCCCGCGCGGACCCGCCGGCGCGGGCCGGGTCGACCTCGGGCATACCCCGGATGGCCACCCTGCGCATACTGTCCCGTACGACCAGTTGATCCATCTCCGTCCTCCAGTCGTGACGGGCCGGGCAGGGCACCGTGAGGTCGTCGTGCTGCCGCACCGGATGCGGCGGCCGGGCACCGATCGTGACAAGACAGTGAGCGGCGCCGTCGCGCCACCACCGCGTCCCCGCCGACTCGTTCAGGACACGCAGGGCATCCTCGACAGGGGCGGCGAAATCGTAGCGTGGCTCACTCGGCCGCCATCCGTACAGGGCCGTCAGCACACCCGCCGCCGCCATCGGCGCCGCCAACCGCACCACCGGCCGCTGCGACCCGCGCCAGTCGAGCAGGTTGTGATCGTCATAGCCGATCAGGCCGACCATCACCGCAGCCGGCTCCGGATGCTCCTCCCCGACCAGCGTGAGCAGGTCCACGACCACCTGGAAACGGGCCGCCACCGCCTCCGGCGTACCGCCGAGCTCGAGCGCGAAGACCACGTCGACCTGCTCGGCGCCGAACTCGGCGGGGACCTCGTTCAACACGCCCGGCCAGGTCCTGCCGCCACCGCGCAGATCCGCCGGATGCAGGAAGCGCACCCGGCCGGGCCCGTCGAGCGCGACCCGGACCCGCACGGGCGTGCCGGGCTGCGGCGCGCACCGCGCCAGGGCCACCGGACGCCACTGCCGCGGGTCGTCCCCCACCGGGGCGACGACCGCCAGCGCCAGCTCGTCCGAACGGGTCGGCGGCGCCAGCACCGTGACCTCGGACTCCGGCGCCAGCTCCGGCTCGGCCGGCACCACCGTGTCGGCTTCGAACAGCGGATGCGTCACCAGACGTACCCGTCGGGTGACATGATCGACCTCGGCGAGGGCGAGTGCGTAACCATGCCGCAGCGGCGCCCGCCGCAGCATCTCGTCCAGAGTGCCGCTCACGACGGCGACCGGTTGCTGGCCGTCGGCCAGACCGGCGTGGACGAGGCTGTCCACGAGTGCCTGGAGCGCGTCGTCCACCATCGGCCAGCCAGCGACCTGCCGGACCAGCGGCACCACGCTGGACGGGCCGATCGTCGCGAGCACGTCGTGCAGCGGCTGGAGAGCCGCCGGCCAGCCTTTATAACCCACGGTCACGATCGGGTCCACCCGGCCGCCGCCGTGAGCCCCGATCCCGCCGGCCAGCCGCAGCCACTGGCTGTCCGGTTCCGACGGCAGCCCCGGGAGCAGATCCGACCAGTTCCATGTCCGCTGCGGCCCGAGCCGCTGGGGGACACCCAGATCGTCGGCGCCGACGCCGGTCACCGCGACCGCGTCCGGTGTCAGTTCGACGACAGCCGCCTGCCTGATCTCGCCGCTGACGATCCGGTTCAGCAGCCGCCCGACGACCACGCCGGCCGGCGCCACGGTGGGCGCCTCACCCACCTCGCGCCGGGCGGCGTCGATCTCACCCGGCGCCGGCGGGCCGCCGCGGACCACAGCCACCAGCCGGCCGGCCAGCCCCGGATCGCCGTCACCGAGCGCGTCGACGACCCGGGCCACGGCCCGCAGGTCGAACCGGCGGCGTGCCGCCGCCAGCCGGGCACCGAACTCCCGCTCGAGACCGGCAGTGATCCCGCCCAGGACGTAACCGCCACGCAGGAGCCAGCCGCACCCCCGGCACCGCGCCGCCGCCCCGCACGGCAGCGCGCAGACCGGGCAGCATCCCGCTGCCACCGGCCCATCACGGCTGTCGTCAGACCCCGGCACAAGCCCACTCACCTGGGAGGCCCGGCGGGCACGTCATCGGGCAGGAACGTGGTCAGCGCGTCCCGGCCGGCCCCGTCCGGCAGGCTCAGCGTGCGTTCGGCCAGCCGCGCCTCCATCCGGTCCAGCAGGGTGCGCACCGCGCGCCCGTTACCGAAGTCGTCCAGCCGGGCGGAACGGGCCGCCCGCAGCCAGCCGGACGCCCGCGCCCCAGCCGCTGGTGACAGGGTGTACCCGGCGTCCGACGCCATCCTCCGCAGGATCTCCGCCAGCTCCTCGACGGTGTAGCCGGGGAACTCCACCCGCTCGGTGAACCGCGAGCTCAGCCCCTCGTTGCGGGCGAGGAAGGCGTCCATCGCGGCCGGGTAGCCGGCGGCGATGACGACCAGCCGGCCACGGAGGTTCTCCATGGCCGGGACCAGGGTGTCGACCGCCTCCTGACCGAAGTCGTTCTCGCCGCCCCGGGCCAGGCTGTACGCCTCATCGATGAACAGCACCCCGTCCAGCGCCTCCTGGATGCGTTCCTCCGTCCTCGACGCGGTCTGACCGACATAACCGGCGACCAGACGTTCCCGGGTGACCTCGACCACATGTCCCCGGCCCAACAGCCCGAGGGAGTGCAGCATCCGGCCGAGCAGCCGGGCAACCGTGGTCTTGCCGGTGCCCGGCGGGCCGACGAAGAGCAGATGCGGGGCGAGCACACCGTCCGATCCCAGCCGCTGCCGGTGCCGCAGCCTGGCGACCAGCCCCCGCAGCACGTCCTTCACCGCGCCCATGCCGACCAGCGTGTCGAACTCGGCCAGCACCTCCTCCACCCGGGGAACGGCCCGACGCAGATACACCCGGTAACGCTCAGGGATATCCGCGGGCCGCAGCGGCTCGGTCAGCACGGTTTCGGCCGACGCGGCGTCCAGCCGGGCCACCCCGCCAGCGGGGAACACCCGCTGCGACCACTCGTCCCGCAGCTCCGCGGCCAGCTCACGCATGGTCCGGGCGTTGCCAAACGACCCGTCGCGGACCCGGTGCAGACCGGTGACGGCCTGCCGGAGCTCGTCGGCCAGCTCCGGCGTCCAGGCGAGTTCCGCCCGGGTGAGCTCGCCGAGCAGGATGGCCAGCAGCTCGTCGGGGGAGAAATCGGGGAAGTCCACGACGTTCGCCGCCGGGAACCGGCTGCGCAGGCCGGGATTCGAGCCGAGGAAGTCGGTCATCCGCACCGGATAACCGGCTACGATCACTACCAGGCGGTCCCGGTCGTTCTCCATCCGGGTGAGCAGCGCGTCGATCGCCTCCTGGCCGAACCCGCCGGCCTGCTCGGTCAGCCGGTACGCCTCGTCGATGAACAACACCCCGTCCAGCGCCTCGTCGACCAGCCGGTTGGTGTTGATCGCGGTCTGGCCGACGAACCCGGCCACCAGGTCGGACACTTCCGCGGAGACGAGATGGCCGCGGCGCAGCACGCCGAGATCCTGGTAGATCTCACCGACGAGCCGGGCGACCGTGGTCTTGCCGGTGCCCGGATTACCGGTGAAGACCAGATGCAGCGCCTGGGCCTCGGCGCGGCCGGCCCGCCCGACCGCACGGCGGGCGTCCTCCAGCGCCATCCGCCTGGCCAGCCTGCGCAGATGCTCCTTGACCGGCGCGAGCCCGGTCAGCTCGTCCAGCCGCTCCCAGGCATCGCGGCCGTCCGGCATGGCCGTGGTGAGCTCGCCACGGGCCCGCAGCTCCCGCGCGCTGAGCGGGATGCCGGCCCGCGCGAGCCCGGTCAGGCTGTGCAGCCAGCGCCGGGCACCGAGCGCGCCCTCTCCCGCCATCGCCGCGGCCAGCCGCGGGATCTCCGCCCAGTCGGCGACACACAGCCCGTGACGCAGCCGGACCAGGTGGACCAGGCGTTCCAGCTCGGCCGCGGTGGGCTCCCCGACCTGCGCGCAGGCCCGTCCCGACCGCCGCTGTGACTGGTCGTCGAGGAACTCGGCCAGGGTCGAGTAGCCGCCGAGCCCGCGGACCTCCTCGACGACCCGGTCCCAGCCGCGGTGGTGGAACAGCAGCAGGCAGACGTTGCCCGTGCGCGGGCCGGTGATCCACCTGCCGAGCGCCTCGGAGAACGCACGGCGCTCGCCGACATGGGCGAGGAACTGGTCCGCCCGTACCACGGCCACGGCCGTGCGGACCTCGTCCTGGGTCATGTAGTGCTCAAGCATCTGGATGAGGAACGTGTCACGCATCCCCGTCCGGCGGCGCGGCGCGCTCACCGCCGCCGCCGGCCGCGCCTCGTAGTCGGCGGCGGCACCTGATAGCGGCCCGTCACTATCCGCGACTCCACTCACCGACGCCGGGGAGCGTAGCTGCATCCGCCGCCCCTGCGGCCCGGAGAAGTACCGCATCCCACCGGCCCGGCCTGCCCCAGCGGCCGACGCCGGTCCGTCCGACGCCGATCCGTCCGACGCCGGTCCGTCCGGCGCCGGCCCGTCCGGCGCGGGCCCGTCCGGCGTCCGCGCGGGCCTCGGGTGCCGGCGGCCGGAACGTGCCCGGTTGGTGTAGCCCGCCGAGTCCGCGTCGCGGAAGTACAGGGAGTCACGAGCCGAGCAGAAGGCGACCCGGTCGAAGCCCCCGGCTCGCAGTTCCTCCCACAACGCCTCCTCGATGCCGCGCTCCTGGTAGTCACGGCTGACGAAGACGTCGTCCGTCCCGATGCCGTACAGCACGAACACGGCGTCGCCGCCGGGCCGCACCGCCTCGGCGAGCCGCTCAACCGTCGCGGCCACCGGCGGATCCGTCCGCCCGGACGCGTCCGACCGGGCGGACGGGCCCGGTCTCTCAGTTGGCACCGGCTTTCTACCCGCTCCGTTTGCCGAGGCCCGCGCCGGCCGGCCGGCCCTGGGGAGCGTCCGTGCCGGCCTGGGGCGCCGCCCTGCGGATCGACTCGATGTCGCGGTAGCGGGCGTCGGGCTCACCGCCCGCCGGCTGGGGAACGCCCGCGTCCAGGCCGTGCTCCCGCAGGGCGGCGGCGAGCTCGCGGGCCCGAGCCTCGCGGATCTCCTCGGATCCGGTGTCCCGGTCGTAGGAGAGCACCTTCAGCTCGCATGCGGCCGGACCGGCCGTCGACGGCGAGACGTCGACCACGACCTCCCCGCCGTCCGGGTGCTCGACCTTCGCGAAGAATGCGTTGCGGTAGTCCTCACCGCCGTAGGTGGCGTCCGCCAGGCTGAAGCCGTTGTCGACCAGGGTCCGCACGACGATGTCGGCGATGTTGGCGCGTAACTGCGACCCGAGCTGGGCCAAGCCGGCCTCCTCGACGATCTCGGCAAGCCGTCGCTCGAAGGCGGGAGCGCGCTGGTCCACCAGCTCCCGCATGGTGTCGGTGCTGGGCGGGGACGCCTCGTCCACGAGAAGACCGAGCGTGGCCGCGACCTCGGCGCGTAACCGCGACAGCGCGCCGTTGGACCAGTAGTCGACTTCGAGCGGGACGTCGGGCAGCTCCTCCCCGTCGGCGTCGACGGCGGCCCGGTCGGCGTTGTGCTCGATCAGCCCCTGGACGACCAGCAGCGCGTCCCGGGCCGCGGCCCGCAGCAGGTGCCACTCCCGGTCGGCCCACTCCAGCTCCACCCGCAGGTCGGACAGCCCGTGATACGCCCGCTGCGCACCGGCCAACGCGGCTTCGCCCAGACCGGCGTCGAGGACGTCCCCGACCGCGGCGAGGTCACGTTCGAGAGCCTCCAGCCGGCCGGGCGCGTAGCGGTCGAACGGGAGGGTCTCCCGGATGAGATCGCGGACGGCATGAGCGTCCCGGACCCAGCGGCTGGCCGCCTCGACCGCCCGCTTCCGGTCCGCGGCGAGCTCGGCGAGGCCACCGCGCAGCTCGCTGACATCCCGTTCCCGCCGGCGACGTTCCTGGGCGACGGCGGAACGCAACGCACGTTCCCGTTCCGCCAGTGCCTTCCGGGCCTCGTCGCGCACCTGGGTGGCCGTGCTGTCGAGGCTGTCGAACATCTGCCGGGCCTGCTCGTCGAGCCGCCGGTTGACCTCGCTCTCCAGCTCTCTGGCCCGGGAGCTGAGCTGGTCGATCGTCCGTTCGGCGCTGCGCTGCCTGCGCTGGATCTCGTCAGCGGCCTGCTGGGCGTCCCGGCGGGCCTGCTCCCGGACGCCTTCGATCACCTGGGGCAGGTCCGACTGGACGTCGCGTAACCGGGCCGCGGCCCGCTGGGCCCGACGCCACTCGGACTCCTCGATGCGGACGAAGGCCGTCTTCCGGCCGCTCATCAGGTGTCCGCCTTCCCCTGTGCCGGGCCGCCGGCCCAGCCAGCCTGATCAGCCCGGCCGCGCTGATCGGTCCGCCCGGTCCGGACCGGGCGTTGACCGGGGATGTGACGGGCCTGCTCCGACGAGATGTTCCAGGCTCGTGCCGCCGCCTCGTCCAGCGCCGCCAGCAGCCCGCTCGCGGGTATCCCGACCATGAGCACCTCACCGTCGGCAATCATGATCTCGGTGGTTCGCAGGCGGCCCTCGAAGTCGTAGCCGCCCCCGCGCAGCCGGCCGGTCAGGTGGTGGATCCGCTGGTTGCCGCTGCCGCGCAGGCCACGGTTGTCATCCCGGCTCGCCACATAGCGCCCGTCGATCAATACGTCGACCTGTGCGAGCAGATCGGCGACGCCCGCGTTCGGCGGGCTGTGGCGCAACCGCTCCAGGCGGTACCCGGTGAAGCAGATGAGGGAGAGGTCCTGTTCGGGCCGTAACGCCCGGGCGTGGCGGGCAAGTTCCGCGAGGCCGGCCGCCTGGCTCATGGGCTCCCCGCCGGAGAAGGTCAGCCCGGTCAGCCCGGGCACCGAACACAGCTCGGCCGCGAGCTCCGCCGGCGCGACCAGCCGGGCGGGACGGTCGGGAATCCACTCCGGCGCCACACAGCCCGCGCAGCGGAACGGGCAGCCCTGCACCCACACCGCCGCCCGCGGGCCGGGCCCGAGGGCGTGGGTGAGCCGGCAGGTAGCCGCGACGTTGAGAAAGACGCCCGGGCCGCCCGGGCAGGCGCTCATGTCGGCCATTCCCAGGCGGTCGGATCATCGGCGTCGGGGAAGTCCGTGGGCTGCTGTCCGTTCGGGCGGGCGGTGCCGATCCGCGGGCCGAACCCGCCGCCCGTCCGGGGCACCCAGGTCTCCTCTTCATCCTGGTCGTGCGACCGCGCGCCGTCGTGGCCGGGGCCGGCGGGCCGCTGGCCGGCGGCATGTCTGTCGGCGGCATGTCTGTCGGCGGCCTCCCGCCTCGGGGCGTCCGGATCCCACCATGGCTGGACGTCGTCCCGCGTCGGCCTCGGGATGTCGTCCACGGGCGGCCGGTCCGTCGCCTCGTCCAGCTCCGCCACTTCCTCCGCGAAGGAAGGATGCCGTGCGCGCGGCGCCTGCCCGTCGTCCGCCCTGCCATCCACCGCGGCTGGCGCATGAGGCGGCCGTCCCGGCTCCTGCGGGCGCGTCGGCTTCTCCAGTCGCACCGGCTGCGTCGGCGGTACTGGCAACGTCGGCCGCTCCAAAGGCGTCGCTCTCCGCGGATCCTGCGGCCGCGTCGGCTGGAGCCCAGGTGACGCGGGCCTGTCCCCGGCATCGACCGTAGGAAGATCGTCCTGAAGGTGATGGCTCTGCTCAGGCCACGGCTGTCTGTCGTAGCGCGGTCCCGCGCCGGGTACCCGCGGGCCTCCCGGAGGCTGCGCCGACCTGGGCCTGGCCCAGGTCGTCTCGTCCTCCGGATCGACCGGTTGACCGGCCGGCCGATCAGCCGGGCCGTGGTCGTCCCGGTATGGATCACCTTGTTCGCCTTGTTCGCCTTGTTCGGGCCATTCAGGCCATTCAGGCCATTCAGGGCGTGGCTGAGGGCGCGGCCCAGGCGGTGTCCGCCCGTCGGCGGGGAAGGGCTCGTCCACGAAGAAGGGGTCGTCCACAGACGATGCCCGCGGTGATCCCACCCTGGACGTCGTGGGCGTCGCGAACCTCGTGGACGCCCTGTCGTCCCGGTTATCCGCCCGGTACCGCTCCGGGGATGGCTGGTCACGGGTGGGCGATGCCGGGAAGTCGCTCGGGTAGGGGAAGTCGGCGGCCCTGCCGGAGGGCCGGGTGTTCGGGGCCGGCCGCGGGCCGGCGACAAGATAGCTGCCGAGATCCGCCTCGATACGCCGCAGCTCGTCTTCCCGCCATTTGTCGAGAAGTCTCTCGGCGACGTCGGCCTGAGCCCGGACGGTTCTCTGGACCGTCCGTTCGATCTCCGCCGCCTTGGCCTCACGTGCGGCGTTGACCTCCAGGGATGCCTCCATCTGCCACTCGCGGCCCTGCATCTTCTCGATCTGCAGCCGGCTGCGTTCCTCGATCTCGACAAACTGTTCGTAGAGCGTCGGCGGCCCCAGCGACATCAGGAACTTGACGAAGACCGGCAGGCACTCGATCGAGGTGATGAAAAGGAGCAGCAGGAGATGGGCCCAGCCGAGGGCGGGCCGCTCGGAGGTCAGCCGGTCGAGGGCCTCGATGCGGATGAGCATGCCGGTGTCGTCGCTGTTCTTGGCGTTGAACGCGGCGGTGTCCGCGGCACGGGCTTTCACGAGGCCGTCGAGCTGGGCGTTGACCGTGCTCAGCTCCGACTGGGCGTTGGCGAGCGTGGACGTGCGCGAGGCGTTCTGGTTCGTCTGCGCCACGTTGATGGCCCGGTCGAGCTGGCCCTGGAGTCTGTCGAGGTCGGCCTTGGCACTGTCCCGGATCGCGACTTTCTCGTTGTAGGCGATGCCGGCGCCGGGCCGGCCGCTGCCGCAGTCCGGCCGTCCTTCCTTCTCGCAGACCACGGCCTGCTCGGCCGCGTCGTATTTTTCTCGGGCGGCGTCGACCTGCGGCTGCAGGCGGGCCACCTCGGGATCCTTGCTGACGTCCGCGACGGCGCCGCCGGAGGCGACGGTCGCCTGTAACTGGGCCTGCCGGGCCCTGAGGTCGTTTATCTGCCTGGCGCGTTCGTCGTTCTGCATGTCGCGGTCGAACTGGTCGGCGCTCTCACGGTGCATGGTGGCCAGCTCGGCTTCTATCTCGGGCTCGAAGATGCGCAGCACCAGCGGCGTCGAGATGACCAGGCCGATAAGCACCGCCAGCAGCAGCCGCGGAAGCGCGATGACCAGGTTCTGGTACCAGTGCTCCCGACGTTGCACGGAGGCCACCAGCCACCGGTCGAGGCCCATGATCGCAAGACCCCACGCCCCGCCGACGAGAACGCAGGTGGCGATCGGCAGGCTCAGCCCCATGTGCAGGGCGAACGCGCAGGATGACGCAGCCATGAGCGACGTGGTCAGCACCGCGCTGCCGATACCGACGTACTTCGCCCGGTCGGTCGGGCAGCGGTCCAGGATCTGGGGGTTCGCCCCGGACAGCCAGATGAGAAGTCGTCTCACGACAGGCGCTCCCGCCCCCACAGCCTTGCGGCCATCCGCCCCCACACACCCTCTCGGCCTCGGTCAGGACCATGCCCGCCGGACTTACGGAACCTCACCCGACCCGCCGGAGGGGACGGGAACCACCGGTGCCCAGCCCGGCCGAACAGCGGAACGGCTCTTCCCCAGCTGCCGGCCGGCGTCGTTGTCGCCAGCCGGCCTGCCGAGAAGGCACTGGAAGGAAGGCCGGCCAGCCAGCCACCGCCACCGGCCCACATCCCGGGCTGGTGGATGCCGGGTGGGGAAGGCAGCCCGCGCGGAGCACGGGCCCGGACCTCGACGAGCTCGTCCCGGAGCTCGAACAGAGCGGCTGGCGAGACGATACCGGTGAGGGTGCCGCTCGGCGGGGCCGGAATCTCGAGGAAACTGATGACCGGCGGGCTGAAGGCACGCATGACCGGTGTTTGCGCCTCCACCACACCCCCGGTCCGCCCACGGGCCATCAGGCGCAGGGAACAGGTGGCCCTGAGCTCCACCGGGTGCGACCCCTTGGGAGGGAAGACGCCGTTGCCCTCGATGTACACCTCGTCCGCGTTGAGCGCAGACCATCTGACCACGACCGCTTCGCCGACGACACCGGCGCGGGGCTGCACGTCGACAAACTCGAACCGCGGCTCGGACGGCTCGGCGAACACGCTGCTCACACCCATCCCACCTTCATGATCCTCAAAGATGATGCCGGAGAGATGGCGCAAGATGCCGAGGCAACGCTGACAGGCCAGCTCGACATGACGTTCCTCCCCCTCAGGAACACGTCGGTAAGCCTAACCCCACCCGTAGGCCAAGAACAAGATTTGTTTCAATATTGTGCGTACATTATCATCATAGTGGACGCGAGTCGTCGGATTCAGCACCCAGGTCCGCTCTCCGGGATCTCTCGGACCCCGCTCTCCCCACTCACGAGCCGCCATCGACCAGGGAGGACGAACGAAGCCGGAGCCATTGTCGATCAACCTGTCGGGTTGCCGACCCGCATCGCCCGGCGGCGTCTCGACGACTCCACCAGAGCTCACCGCACCCATTCCGAGTACCTTGGCCACCTTGAAAGCCGTGACCGTCGTTATCGCGAATAATCCCCCTTCCGTCAGCGACAGAAGAAGAACTACGAGGTGTCACGAAAATATTCTGCCGACGGCAGTTTCAGGAAGGTACCTGAGGCGGCGGACAAAATCGAGAACGACCGGACAGGCGCGCCACCCTGTCCCTGCCTGGGCCAACGCGAGACCGGATGGAGAGACAGGCCAGATAGAAAAGAATATATGCGTCAGAGATCCCGGACACGCGGCCGAAATGCCGCTACGGGGCCGGGCCAGGACGCCTGGAGAAGCGTAGAAACCGACGATGCACGATCTTCTTCGCCGGAACCGGAAAACGGCAAAAAAGACTTCGGGCGTATGCCCGGTCCCGTACGCGGTGGCTGTCCGTCGAGGACAGGGAGACGGTCGAGGAGAAGACGAAGACCAGGCCACCGCTGTGACCGGTACGGCGGTCAGTGGACGCGGGGGTCCGGGGGGCAGTCGAGGGCGCTGGCTCTGGTCAGGCCGCTGACGGTGAGCTTGGCGGACAGGCGGACCGGGCCAGGCCGCTCGGTGAGGATGCCCGTCCAGCCGTCCGCCGCCTCGAACACGCACGCCTCGTGGCCGTCGTCGAGCTGCCAGTAGGGCGTGAAGTGCACCAGGACGGTCGCCACGCCGGGCGCGCGGAAATTCACCGCGAGTGAGCTGACACCGAGTTCGGTCAGGGCCGCCGGCCCCCGCACCAGGCCTGGCGAGTCGGTGACCAGCCAGACCTTCCAGTGGGCGTCCGACCAGACGAGTTCCAGGTAGGGCAGGCCGGCGTCGAGCAGCTTCGCCTCCTCCACCGCGGAGGAGTCCAGCTCCACGTCCGGCCGCGCCACGAAACGGACGCCGCGTTCGAGCAGCCACTTGTGGTAGGTCTCGGGAGCAAGGGTGCCGTCGTAGAACAGCGAGTTGTACTCCATGTCCAGCTGCCGCTCCCAGCCGCGGGCCAGCGGGACGTGCGGCGCCACGAACGACGCCTCCCAGTGCGCCCGGGTGAACGGGACCTCCACCCGTCCCATCGCCACCGGGCCGTGGTCGAGATAGTCGAGCAGACCGGTGTAGTAGCCGGCCTGGCCGGAGGCGTCCCCGTAGGTGGCCAGCGCCCCGTGCACCGGGCCGATCTGCCAGCCCAGCAGCGGGATCGCGACGACCAGCAGCACCCGCGGGCGTCTGGCCAGCAGCATCGCCGCGAGCGGGCCCGCGAGCAGGGTCGCCGGGCGGGCAATGTTCCCGCCGATCTGGGTCGGGACGACGAAGAAGACCGCGGCGGCGGCGGCCCACAGCAGCAGCCCGCGCCTGATCGCCACCTCGTGCCGCGGGACGACGAGCAGCCCGGCGCCGATCAGCGCCAGCAGGGACAGGAAGGTCATCGCCGGGAACGGCTGCACACCGTGCTCGGGGAACAGCAACGCGACAACGATCCCGCTCATGGCCCCGGCCAGCGGCAGCACCCGGCGCCGCGGGAGCGTGCCGAGCAGGGCGACCCCGATCAGCAGCACGAACCCGCCGGCGAGCGGTGAGGCCAGCGACGACCCGACCGCGCCGGCCCACGCCGTCTTCGTCCGCCGTTCCCGGACGCCGAGCAGCGCCAGCGCGCCGAAGGCCATCCCCAGCGCGAAGGGCATCCGGCCGACGACGAGGTTGGCCACCGTCGCGACGGAGAACCAGACCAGCGCCAGGTCGTGGCCGTGCGTCCGGCCGCGGCCGCGTAGCAGCCGGGTGACGATCACGGTGGAGGCGACGCACGCGAGACAGCCGAGCGCCTGCACCCCGAACAGCGCCCCCAGCGGGGGGAAGAGCACGCTGTAGCCGGGTACGGTGTGCCCGCCGTACCACTGGTCGTCCCACAGCACCGCACCGCCGTGTTTGAACAGCCACACGCGATATTCCTGTGCGGGGGTGTCCGGGCCGGTGAGTCCCAGCGCCAGGGACAACCCGCACAGGGCGGCGGTGATCAGCCATGGCTGGCGCCGCAGCAGGGCGACGACGGCGAGGACGGCCCGCGGGAGCGCGGCACGCGGCTTCGGGAAGACCGCGCCGGGCTGCGGGGCATCACCGCCAGTTCCCCGGCGGACGGCGTGCGGTCCTGGACGGGCCGCCGGAGAGGAGAGCGTTCCTGGTGCTGTGGGCCCGACTTGCATGCCTTCGCGCCGGATGGCGGCCCGCCACCCGGCCCGACGCGGCTGCGCACCGCCCGGCAGGCCCGGGCGCGCCCGGGCGTCACCCGGGACAGCCTGCCGCGCCCGCGTGCCAGGCGGAGGACAGAGCCGCGGCTGCGCGTCCTGCGGAGGACAGGGCAGCTCCCGCGCGTCACACGGAAGATCGTGGGGTGCCTGCGCCTGCGCCTGCGCCAGGACGGCCTGGGACGCCTCCGCCTCGACCGGGACAGCCCGACGCGATCCCACATGACGTAGGACGGTGCCGAGCAGACCCACCCGACACCTCCCTGTGCCAGACCGCCACGAACCAGCCGACCGGAAGCACCCGGCCCACGCCGGGCCGCGGCCGTGACAACGACATCGACGGGTGGAGACGAAGCCCCCGTCCGCGATTCTTTCCGCGGGCGGGCCTGTTTCACGCACCTGTCGGGTGGCCGACCGTCGTGGGCACCGTCGCGGCAGTGATCGCTGTCCTCGCCGAGGCCGGGCTCGGACCGCGCAACCCGGACACCTTCAATCCCTCATCCTGGTGGGGGATTCTCGCATCACAGCCACCGTCGACAGCTACACGGGGCTGGCTCGCGGCAGTCGCCGCCGCCGCTGTGATCACCCTGTGCATCTGCTGGTGCGCCCTCGTCCGTTCGATCACTCGTTCGGCCACTCGCGCCGCCGAGAGTGCGGTGGATTCGTCTGATACGCCGCATATACCCGACACGCTCCCAGGCGGATCTGAGCATACCCGGGGGACCGCGCGTCCTGCCATGCCCCGTATCACCCCCGCCCGGGTGGTGGTCACCTCCATCGGGTGGAACCTGCCGTTCGCGCTTGGCCCGCCGCTGTTCAGCCGGGACGTCTACGCCTACGCGGGCCAGGGCGAACTCGCCCGCCACGGGCTCGATCCGGCGACGCACGGCGTCTCGGCGTTACGCGCGCTGGGCCCCCGGATGGAACCGTTCGTGACCGCGGTCGACCCGCGCTGGCGGGACACCCACGCCCCCTACGGGAGCACGGCCGTTCTCGTCGAGAAGGCGGCGGCCACGGTCGGCGACGCATTGGCCGGCACCGGGCCGCTCGGCGCCGTCATCACGCTGCGGCTCGTCGCCGTGCTCTCGGTCGTGGCGCTCGTCGCGCTCACCCCGCGGCTGCTGCCCGGACGCGCAGACCCCCGGCAGACCGCCCTGGTCCTCGCGCTGCTGGCCGCGAACCCCGTCACCGTCATCCACCTGACCGGCGGAGCCCACCTGGACGCCCTCGCCGCCACCCTGACAGTAACCGCCCTGCTACTCGACCGCCACCGCCACCGCCACCTAAAGATCGATGCTCCGATACCGCCGAATCGCAGGAACGAGTGTGGAAGTGGCTGCCACAGCAACCACTTCCACACTCGTTGGTGGGGTGGGGCACGCGGGCGCCTGGGCAGCGTCAGGGGGAGGAGGCGGAGGTGGCTGGGGGAGGAGCAGGCGGGGTACCGGCGGCCGCGGCGGCCCCTATGGTGGCCGCGGTCCCACTGGCCGCAGTCCCGCCGACCGCGGTCCCACTGGCCGCAGTCCCACTGGCCGCGGTCCCGGTGGCCGCAGTCCCACTGGCCGCAGTCCCACTGGCCGCGGTCCCGGTGGCCGCAGTCCCACTGGCCGCAGTCCCACTGGCCGGCACGGCCCCGGTGGCCGGCACGGCCGCGCTGGTGGCCGCGGTTCCGGTGGCCGGCGCGGGCGGGTGTGCTGCGGTGTGGCGCGGTCGCGCTTGCCGGCCTCGCTGGGACGATCAAGGTCACCGCATTTCTCGTCCTTGCCGCGCTGGTCCTCATCCACCTGCGCGAACATGTCGCTGCCAGCCGCGCCGAGAGGGTCGCTGCCAGCCGCGGCCGAAACGGCCGCGGAAACCGTGACGAGGACGGCGGAGCATCCCTTCCGCGCGTGTCCCTCCCCCGCCGGTCAACGGTCGTGGCCGGCGCGAGGAGCGTTCTCCTCGATCTTTCGGTCGCGGCGGTGACGATGACGGTGAGCATGGTCGCGGCCGGCTTCGGCCCGACCTGGATCGGTGCGCTGGCCACCTCCGGGCAGTCGCGGACCGGCATCGCCCCCGCCGCGCTGCTCGCCCACCTGATCCGGCTACCGTTGGGCCTGCTGGGCCCGCTGAACCTGCCGGGCCCGTGGGATTCCGGCGATCAGGCCGGGACGGCGCTCGCCGCCGGGCGGGCGGTGTCGCTGGTCATCGCGGCGGCTGTCGTCGCCTGGCTCCTCGTGCGCGCCTGGCGCAGGCCATGCCTGCCCCCGCGCCCGCACGCGCCGGCGCTGTCGTCCGCCCCAGCGCCGTCCGGACCGACAGTGCCCAGCCCGGTGACACCCGGCCCCACAGCGCCCGGCCCCACAGCGCCCAGCCCGGCGGCGCACGTCCCAGTACTGCCAGTTCCGACGGAGCACGTCCCAGTACCGCCGGTTCCGGCGGAGCACGTCCTAGTACTGCCAGTTCCGACGGAGCAGGTCCCAGTAACGCCGGTTCCGGCGGTGCACGGCCTGATACCGCCCACTTCGACGGTATTCGCCCCGGCGCTGCCCGTTGCGGTGGCGGGCACGTCGGTGTCGGCGCGAGGGTGCGTGCCGGACGATGTCGCCATCGTCGGGGCTGGGGGGATGGCGGTCGCTCTGGGCAGCCCAGTCGTCTACCCGTGGTATCTGGCGCCAGTTGTTCCGGCGCTCGCTGTCATCGCCGCCAGCGGCGGATCCGCGGCGGCGCGCCGGCTGGTGATCGTCACGTCGGTGGTGCTGTGCGTGACGTCACTGGCGTCGCTGGCTCCGACCTGGGCCCTGCTGGGCCGGGCGTCCGCACCCGCAGTCATGATCGCGGCCGTGGCCGCCGGAACCGTCGTCCTGGGCGCGGCAGCACTGCTCGCGCGACCTCGCCGACGGCGGACCAGCAGACGATGACCAGCAGGAGGTTGCGCACCACCAGCAGCAGGCTCGCGAAGACCTGCCCCGAGAGCAGGTCGTCGTACCGGATCGGGTAGATCACGAGCGAGATCAGGCAGATCACCGGCAGCCCGACAGTGATCCACCGACGTGACGAGGCCGGGCGTCCTTCGACCGCCGCGGCGGGCTGGCGAGGCCGGATCCAGCGACGTGACGGGGCCGGATGGGCCGCCCGGGCACCGCCCGGGCCCACCCCGGTTCCCGGGCCGGTGAAGGAGGGCACACCGGCCTGATCCGGGCCGCCAGGGCCCGTCCCGGATACCGGGCCGATGCCGGTGGCCTGGCCGTCCAGCCCGGTGCGGGCCGCCGCGAGGTCCAGCGCCTCCGCCGCCGCCCCCACGGCCGAGCCGGCACCGACGGCCGCTCCCGGGCCCGGGGCAGGGCAGGCATCAGCGGTCGAGCCGGCGACGGCGCCAGCGGCGGCAGGACCGGCGCCAACAGTAAGATCATCAACAGCAGGACCGGCAGGACCGGCAGGACCGGCAGGACCGGCAGGACCGGCAGGACCGGC
>NZ_CAKKTM010000467.1 GCF_920888515.1 Protofrankia sp. CiP1_Cm_nod1
CCCCCGCACCCGGCGCCTGGCGCGCCTGGATCCGCGAGCGGGCCGGGCCCGCCCCCGCTGCCGGGCCATGCGCTGCCACCACGCCGCCGAGCACGGGCAGGAGCAGCGCCGGCCACACCTTGACCAGGACGCCGAGGCCGACCGCGACGCCCACCAGTCCCCACCGCCGGTCGGCGACACCGACCAGCGCGGCCACCACCAGGGCGGCCGGTAACAGGTCGAAACGGGCCAGCGCGACCGGTCCGAGCGCGCAGATCCCCAGCAGCCAGAAGCGGGCCGCGGACGCCGAGCGCCGGGCCAGCATGCCGGTGACCGCCGCGTCCACCATAATGATCATTAGGAAGAAACCGACCTCATAGGGCAGCCTGGCGGCCGCCTCCAGCACGGACGGGACGGCGAGCGCGATCGCCGCGGCCGGCGGGTACTGCCAGCGGTCGTCGTCAACGGGCAGCCCCGCGCCGTGCACCAGGCCGTAGCCCCAGTGGCCGTAGAGCCGGACGTCGCCGAGCACCCCGTGCTGCGCGCCGAGCGTCCTGCCCGCGACAGCGAGGACGATCAGGACCACCCGGGAGACCAGCCAGAAGACCCAGATCCGGCGGGCCGGCCAGGGCCTGAACCATGGCCGTGTCCGCCGCCGGGCCTGGCCCGCCCACCGGGACAGGCGCGCCCACCGGGACAGGCGCGCCGGCGGCACGGGCCGGCCGGGATACCCGGGTGGTGGGAGCCGTCGGGGCACGGACAGGCGGCGGCCGGGCCGCTGTGGCGCCGGCCCGGCGGCACCGATGTCAGCCGTCCGCACGTTCCATGACGGTATCCGCCGCCGGGGTGCCGGGTTCCGCCTGCCCGGCTGGCCCGGGGCTGTTCCGGTCCGGGCCACGCCGGTCCGGGCGGTTCCCGCGGCCGGCCTCCTCGTATCCGGACCCGTGCCCCTCGTATCCGGACCCGTGCCCCTCGTATCCGGACCCGTGCCCCTCGTATCCCGACCCGTGCCCCTCGTATCCCGACCCGTGCCCCTCGTATCCCGACCCGTACCCTTCGTACGCCTGCCGGGACCCGGCCCGCCCGCGCCGGCCGGGCCGTCCGCGCCCGCCTCGCGGGGCATGGTCCGGGGCGGCACCGGCGTGGACGCCGCCCTGCGCCGACAGCCGCATGACCGCCTCGAGGTCGTCCGCCGGGGATGTCCTGTTCCGCTGCTGGTGGCCGCAGGTCTCGCAGCGGTGGAGCAGGACGGTTCGCCCAGCGCGCACTTCCACCGCGACCGGACGCATCGGCCCCGTGCAGTCGGCGGCCCGGTCACCGGGGTTGACGTCCACGTGCCGGGACCACAGGCAGCGCGGGCAGTGGTTGGTGTAGCCGTCGCCGCGCACCGGCGTCCCGCAGGCAAGGCAGTGGAAGTCCTCGGCGGTACGGGTGAAGCGACGGGTCACCGCATGACAGTAACCGCATGCCCGGCGGCGGCCGCGTGCCCGGCGGCGGCCGCGTGCCCGGCAGTGGCCACGTGCCCGGCAGTGGCCACGTGCCCGGCAGTGGCCGCATGACAGTATGGGACGGGCGGCACGCGGACGGCGACGATGACCGGCTCCATCCGAAGGCGTGATCTTCTTCATACGGTGCCAGGCAGGCGGGGCTGACGAGGGAGGATCCCGCGTGTCGACCGGCTCGGCCGAAGTTGTCGGACCCAGCCTCTGAAATAGTGGACGGCGAAGCACATTCCTGTGATTCGCGGATCCCCGCCAGAGGAGGTTGATCATCAAAGTGAACACCGCTCACGTCCTGGCGCCCGAATCGCAGGCCTTCCAGGGCCCGCACGATCCCGTGCGGACGCCCGCATCGTCCGGCCCGCCGGAATCCGGCCACCAGGCGACACCATCCGATCACCATTCGCAACCAGCGCACGATCCAGACACGGCCGGCCCGGCGGTCGCGCTCGATGACCGCCAGCGCCGGGTGCTGGAGTTCGAGCACCACTGGTGGCGGTACGCGGGCGCCAAGGAGACCGCGATCCGCGCCGAGTTCGGTATCTCCGCGACCCGCTACTACCAGATCCTGAACGCCCTGATCGACTCCCCGGCCGCGCTCGCCGCCGACCCCATGCTGGTCAGACGGCTGCGCAGACTGCGGGCAACCCGCCGGCGAGCGCGCTCGGGCCACACCGGCCGCCCCGGCTCGGCCGAGATCTGAGCACCGCGGTGACCGAGACCATCTCCTCCGCGGCCCCTCCTCGGCCACCGCGGCTGCGCCGGGGGGACCGGTTGCACGGGATCGTCGCCGGGGCCGTCGCCGTACTCGCCGTGCTCGGCTGCATCCTGGCCATCGACCTGGTCAACGACCCCTCGCCGGACACCGCGGCCGCCGCCGCGACCGCTTCACCGGCTCCGGCCACGGTCGCGGCCGGGGCCGTGCGGCCCGTCGGCGG
>NZ_CAKKTM010000468.1:0-2252 GCF_920888515.1 Protofrankia sp. CiP1_Cm_nod1
GTGCGTCCACGGCCGCGTCGGCGGCACCTGCCGCGCCGGCGACGAGCGCCCGTCCGTTACCGGCAGGAACGTCACAGCCGCCGAAGGCGGTTGCTCCCGTCCCGCCGTCGGCCGCGCCGAAACGCGTCTTCGCCCCCGTCGTGATCCTGAACAACTCCAGGGAGCCGGGGCTCGCCGACGCTGCCCGGGCCCGGCTGGAAGCCGCCGGCTTCACGGTGACCCGGGTCGGCAACTACAACGCGGCGTACAACGTCGCGGTACCCACCGTGTTCTACGAGCCGGAGCAGAAGGCCGCCGCCGAGACCCTGCAGGAGCTGATCCCGGATGTCAGAGCCGCGGCTCCCAAGAGCGCGCACTTCAACTCGGACGACCCGCTCATCCTTGTCATCACCAAGGATTTCCAGATCGACCCGCCCGAGTGACGGACCTGAGCCCATGACTCCCACACCCGGCAGCAGCGGCACACCCGGTACCAGCGGCACGCCCGGCAGCAGCACGCCCGGCAGCGGCCCGCTCGCCGGGGCGCCCCGGACGCTGGCCGGCGGCTCCGGGCTCGCCGCGCTGCTCACCGACCCGCGGCATGCCCTGATCGCGCTCGACTACGACGGCACCCTCTCACCCATCGTCAGCCGTCCCTCCGACGCCGTTCCCGCGCCCGGTGCGCTGCGCGCCCTGGCCCGGCTGGCCGAACGGGTCGGATCGATCACCATCATCACCGGCCGCCCGGTCGAGGCCCTGCTCTCGCTCGCCCGGTTCACCGACGAGCCGGGGCTGCACTCGCTGTCCATCCTCGGCCAGTACGGGCTCCAGCGCTGGGACGCCGCCACCGGAACGATCACCAGCCCCGAACCGTTGCCCGGGGTGGCCGCGGTCCGGGCCGCACTGCCCAGGCTCCTGCAGGACGCGCCCGCCGGGACCGTCGTGGAGGACAAGGGGCACGCCCTGGTCGTCCACGTCCGCCGCACCGCCGACCCGGACGCGTCACTGGCCTCGCTCACGCCCGCGCTGACCGTCCTGGCCAGGGACAACGGGCTGGATGCCGCACCTGGCAAACGGGTGCTGGAGCTACGCCCGCCCGGCCACGACAAGGGCCGGGCGCTGCGCGACCACGTGGCCGGGCTGGGCGTCCGCTCCGTGCTGTTCGCCGGCGACGACCTCGGTGACCTGCCGGCCTTCGACACGGTCGACGAGCTGCGGGCCGCCGGTATCCCCGGGCTGACCGTGTGCAGCGACGGCCCGGAGGTCCCCCGGGCACTGCGGGAGCGGGCCGATCTCGTCGTCCCCGGCCCGGAGGGAGTGGTGGCGCTACTGCTCCTGCTCGCCGCCCGCCTGGCCTAGAGCACCGATCGCGTAACCGTACGTATCCTCGCAAACGGCGGCGCACGTCGATGAGCGCCGATCATGGCCTACACCGGGGTCGTGGACGGGATTCGCACTGCCTGGCCGGCCTGGAACGCCCGCCCGGGACGCCGGCCGTCCCCGGCGGGGTGGGGTGGGGTCACTCCAGCAGCGCGTCGAGCTGGTCGCGGAACCACTTGCGCGGGGGGAGCCTGCCTGCGACGGCGGCGAGCCGGGCGCACCGGTCGCGGCGCTCGTCAGCGGCCATCAGCAGCGCGGTGTGCAGCGCCCGGGCGGTCGCGCTCACGTCGAACGGGTTGACCACCAGCGCGTCGTCGGCCATCTCCACGCACGCCCCGGCCTCGCGGGAGAGCACCAGGGCCGCCCCGGGCCGGGAGAGCACCGCGCCCTCCTTCGCGACCAGGTTCATGCCGTCCCTGATCGGGTTCACCACCAGCACCTCGGCCAGCGACAACGCCGCCAGTGACCGTGGGTAGTCATCGTTGACCTCCAGCCGGACGGGCAGCCAGGTCGCGGTCGCGAACTCGTCCTCGATCTCCGCCACGATCCGCTGCACGGCGGCCGTGTACTCGCGGTATTCGGGAAGGTCGTGGCGGGACGGATAGGCGCACACGATGTGCACCACCCGCCCCTGCCACTGCGGATAGTCGCGCAGCAGCTCCCGGTAGGCGTCCAGACCGCGGACGATGTTCTTCGACAGTTCGGTCCGGTCCACCCGCACGATCACCCGCCGGCCCGCGGCGATCTCGCGCATCTCGGCGGCGCGGGCGGCCACGTCCTGCCTGGACGCGCGTCTGAGCAGCCAGTCACCGTCGACCCCGAGCGGATGGACCCCGATCCGGACGGCGCGGCCGCGGTAGCGCAGCCACGGCCCGCCCGCCCCGTCGCGGCCC
>NZ_CAKKTM010000468.1:2839-4947 GCF_920888515.1 Protofrankia sp. CiP1_Cm_nod1
CGGCCCACACCGTCGCGGCCCACACCGTCGCGATCAGCCTCAGCCCCGGCCCCGGTCCCGGTCCCGACGCCGGCCACGAGCTCGACGTCGGCGGGGAGCACCGCCCTGGCGCACCGGCGGAACGCCTCCGCCCACTCCGGAGCGAGGAAGCCGAGCCGGTCGGCACCGAGCATGCCCTGGACGACCGCGCGGGCGACGTCGTCCGGCAGCATGCGGAAGTACTCCGGTGGCGCCCACGGTGTGTGACTGAAATGAGCGATCCGCAGGTCCGGGCGCAGCCTGCGCAGTTGCGCCGGCACCAGCGTCAGGTGGTAGTCCTGGATCAGGACGGCCGCGCCCGGCGCCGCCTCCCGGGCCAGCGCCTCGGCGAACATCGTGTTGTAGATCTCGTACGCCTGCCAGTCGCGCTGGAAGGCCGCGCCGAAGGAGGGCTGGGACGCCGACGCGTAGAGCAGGTGCAGGACGAACCACAACGTACGGTTGGCGACCGCGTTGTACGCCCGGTCGAAGACGACCCTGTCCACGTCGAGCATGTGGACGGCCGTGCCGCCGGTGTCATGGCCGGCAAGATCCAGACGGCCGTCCGGCGCCGACCGGGTGGCCCGCCGGTCCGCCTCGCTGATCGCCGCGCACACCCAGACCAGCCCACCACCGGCCCTGTCGCGCCCACCGGCCGGGCCGGTCCCGTCAGCCCCGCCGGCCGAGCCGGTCCCGTCAGCCTCGTCCGTCCCGCCGAGCCCACTGGCCGGCCCGGCGTCATCGCTGGCGACCGCGTGCAGGCCGCTGACCAGCCCACCGCCGCCACGGCGCACGACGAGCGACCCGTCGTCACCCGTCGTGAACGCCACCGGGCCGCGATTGGACGCGACAAGCACCCGGGCGGTCCCTCCAGCGGCCACGGGACGCGGCGTTTCATCGACCGACCGGGCATGACGCACCCTGCGAAGGGTAGTGCCTCGGCAGCGGCCGCACCGCAATCGTCACCGGCCCCTGCCCACAGCACCCCTGGCACCCATGACACGGGAGCTCTGGGCACCCCTGACGCGGTGGTGCGGAACGGGGCCCAGCCCGCTCCGGCCCGGCGGATCAGCAGGCTGTGCGCCTGACGGCACCCTGACCGAGCGAGAGCTGTCCGTGGATCGTCCGGCTGACGTCACACCGTCCTGGCGCGTTCCGGCAGCCCGCGGATCAGACGGCGGCGGGCCGCGGCGTGGGCAGGACCGAGCGCACCGCGCTCACCCACCCGGCACCGAGGGTGCCGTCCTCCACGACGACGTTGCCGTAGCCGGGCAGCAGATCGACGAGGTCCGCATGGTGCAGCGCGTTCGCGACCAGGTGCATGCGGCCGACGTGGCCGGCCATGACCAGGTCGCTGGCGGAGTCCCCGATCGCGATCGCCTGCTCCGGGCGCAGCCCCCGGCGGGCCAGGTCGAAGGCCACCGCGGCTCCCTTGCTGACCCCGTCGGGCACCAGGTGGTAGACGTGCGGGACATCGTCCAGATCGGGCATGGTGGCCCGCGCGATGATGCCGTTGTCGCGCATGGTCAACCATACGTAGCCTTCCGCGGCAAGCCACGCGTCGGCCTCGGCCACGTCGATGTTGCCCCGCAGCATGATGTCGATCTCACGGCCGCGGATCCAGGAGTGATGCGCCTCCAGGCGTCCCGGATACCGGGCGACCAGCGCCGTGACCAGCTCCTCGGGTATCCGGTCGAACGTCTCGGGCATGGCTCCGCGCAGGATCTGGCTGCTACGCCCGTGGTCCCAGCCGACGATGGCGCCGAGTTCGGCGATGAAGCCGTCCGCCCCGAAGATCGAGGCGGCCTCGGTGAGCTGAGGCCGGGTCCGCCCGCTGACCAGGACCAGCGCGATGCCGGCCCGGTGCAGGTCGATCAGGGCGTGCGCCGGGTCCAGGGTGACGGAGTGGTCCTCGCTGCGGAAGAAGCATCCGCGCGGCCCCACCATGGTCCCGTCGAGATCGGTATAGACGACCCGGACACTCATCGGTGCTGTCCTCCTGTTCACGCTGTTCGCGCTGTTCGTGGCGTCCACTCTGTTCGTGGCGTCCAGGCTGCTCGTGGCGGGTGGGCGTTCGTGGCGGGTGGGCG
>NZ_CAKKTM010000468.1:5214-7684 GCF_920888515.1 Protofrankia sp. CiP1_Cm_nod1
GCCTGTCCGGGGTGATCCGGGCCCTGCCCGTGGCGGCCCGCCCGGCGCGGCGGGGCCCGGTCAGTCAGCCGCTTTCCACCGGGCCGTGGTACAGCCGGGCGTAGCGGGCGGCGTACTCCGGAATAGTGATCATAGGTGGCCGCTCCCGCACCACCACCTGATGGGTGCGCGGCTCCAGCCCGCTGTCACCGCGCCCGAACTGGGTCAGCGTCCCGCCGAGGGAGCCGGCGTGGACACCCAGCCTGCTCCACGCCGCGTGGATGATCTCCGCGGCCATCCGTCCAAGGGCCTCGTCGGACTGGTGGCGGTGGACCTTGCGGCCGACCTCGACCTGGGCGAGGGCGTCCACTCCCAGCAGCGAGAGCACGTCCACGACCTGGGCGAACTCGATGCCGTAGCCGGAGACGAACGGCAGCTGTTCGAGCAGGGCCCGCCGGCCGGCGAACTCACCGGCCAGCGGCTGCACCAGCCCGGCGAGCTGCGGCCAGTGCAGGTTGAGCAGGGGACGCGCGACGAGTTCGGTGACCCGGCCGCCACCGCCGGGCAGCAGCCCCCCGGCCAGCGGCCGGTCGTAGGACGCCTTGACGTAGGAGACCGCGCACTCGGTCAGCAGCGGCCCGAGCAGCCCGGTGACCAGGCTCGCGTCGAAGTCCTCCAGATCGGCGTCGACGAAGACCACGATGTCCCCGGACGTGGCGTACAGGGACTTCCACAGGGCCTCGCCCTTGCCGGCGACCCGTCCGTAGCCGGTGAGGATGCGCTCCTCGGCGAACACCGCCGCGCCTGCGGCGGCCGCCTCGGAGGCGGTCGCGTCCACCGACCCCGGATCGATGACGACGATCTCGTCGACGAGAGGCACCGCGGCCATAAGATCGCGGCGGACCGCCGAGACGATCGCGCCGACGGTGGCCGCCTCGTTCAACGCGGGCAGCACCACGCTGATCGGCCCTGCCTTACGGGCCAGTAGTTCCCCTGGTGAGAAGTCCCGCCCGTAGTACGTCCTATGCTCGAACCAACGGTATACGTCAGACCGCACACGGACTACAGTACGGACTGACAACCGCATACGGCTCATCCAGAGGGGCAGAGGGACCGGCCCAGTGAAGCCCCGGCAACCACCCGCATCAGTGCGTGGCAGGTGCTAATTCCGTCCTGAGACGCATCCGGCTCTCGGGAAAGATGAGGAGTTTCACAGATGACAGTCGCTCCCGAGCGCCTCGCAACGATCAGCCCGGACGTCGTCAATCCCGCGGTTGCCCTGTCATGTCGCCACTGCGGCGCCACCTATCCGCTCTCCCCGACGCATGTCTGTATCGAGTGCTTCGCCCCGCTGGAGATTGCCTACGACGACTCCGTGCTACGCCGGGTCACCCGGGAGTCCATCGAGGCCGGTCCCGCCAGCCTGTGGCGCTATGTCGGGCTGCTGCCCGCCGGCCACGACCCCGCGCGCCGGGTGTCGCTCGGCGCGGGCTGGACGCCGCTGCGCCCGGCCCCCCGCCTCGCCGCCGAGCTCGGGATGCGGACACTGTGGGTCAAGGACGACACCGCGAACCCCACCCACTCGTTCAAGGACAGGGTCGTGTCGGTGGCGCTGTCGGCCGCGCGCGAGCACGGGTACACCACGGTCGCCTGCGCGTCCACCGGCAACCTGGCCCAGTCGGTGGCAGCGCACGCCGCGTCCGCCGGGCTACGTTCGGTTGTGCTGATCCCGCATGATCTGGAGGACGGCAAGACCGTGTCGACCGCCGTCTACGGCGGCACGCTGGTCGCGATCGAGGGCAACTACGACGACGTCAACCGTCTGTGCAGCGAGCTCTCCGGCGAGTACGAATGGGCGTTCGTCAACGTCAACGTGCGGCCGTTCTACGCCGAGGGCTCCAAGACGCTCGGCTACGAGGTCGCCGAACAGCTCGGCTGGCGGCTGCCGGAGCAGGTCGTGGTGCCGATCGCGTCCGGGTCGCTGCTGACGAAGATCGACAAGGCGTTCGGTGAGCTCGGCCGGCTCGGCCTGGTGGAGCCGACCCCGCACCGGGTCTTCGGCGCGCAGGCGCAGGGCTGCAACCCGGTCGCGGCGGCCTTCGCCCGCGGGGCGGACACGGTCGCACCGGTGAAGCCGTCCACCATCGCCAAGTCGCTGTCGATCGGCAGCCCGGCGGACGGCCCGTACGCCCTCGACGTGGCCCGTCGCACCGGCGGCGCGATCACCGACGTCACCGACCCCGAGATCGTCGAGGGAATCCGCCTGCTGGCCCGGACGGAGGGTATCTTCGGCGAGACCGCCGGCGGCGTCACCGTCGCCTGCCTGCGGCGGCTGCTGCGCGAGGGCCTGCTCGACCCCGACGCGGAGACCGTCATCTTCAACACCGGCGACGGTCTGAAGACCCTCGACCCGCTGATCCCGACAGGCCGGCCGACCGCGACCATCCGCCCGTCCCTGGCCGCCTTCGAAGCCGCCGGCCTCGGCGACTGA
>NZ_CAKKTM010000468.1:8280-18474 GCF_920888515.1 Protofrankia sp. CiP1_Cm_nod1
GGACGACGCAAACGGCGGCGCGGCCACCTGCCCGCGCCGCCGTTCCGGCAGACCACCGAGAAGAAGCCCGTGTCGATTCATTCCGACAGCGGGCCGGTAAAGCCAAG
This sequence comes from Protofrankia sp. CiP1_Cm_nod1, assembly GCF_920888515.1. Lineage (GTDB taxonomy): Bacteria > Actinomycetota > Actinomycetes > Frankiales > Frankiaceae > Protofrankia. The sequence continues at coordinate 8,388 of NZ_CAKKTM010000468.1, forward strand.
ATTGTGGACACCGGACCGGGAGCCGGGAACTTCGTTCACTTTCGTCTGCCTAGGGGCCGCTTTGAACATGGCCGAGGCCTGCCACTGACAGCAGCTTCCGAACTCGCGGCCCGACGAAAGAATCGAGCTGGGCTCCCCTTCGGGTCGATGAGTATCGAACCATGTCCGCCTCCTGCGATCTCGACAGCTTCGAGCGGCTCGGGGACACCCTGGGAGTCAACACCCAGCCCATAGTGATCGACGGATTGGTCCGCTATTCCGAAGACGAACGACACGCGGAACTCAGAAACAAAGATCTGTGGATCGCGGGGACCTCACGGTCGTCAACGAGCACGACGCGGCGGCCTGGTTTCAATCCGGCTCGGATTTGTAGATCGCGGGGACGCACCAAGGCCCGCACGATCGAGCAGTTCGGGTTTCAATCCGGCTCGGATTTGTAGATCGCGGGGACACCTGAAAGGGCCAGACGCTCCGTGCGTCAACGTTTCAATCCGGCTCGGATTTGTAGATCACGGGGACCCCGGAACTCCTACGGACTCGTGGGCAGCTCCTTGTTTCAATCCGGCTCGGATTTGTAGATCGCGGGGACACGGGATCGCTGGGTGAAGCCCAGGCGGCGGTGTTTCAATCCGGCTCGGATTTGTAGATCGCGGGGACACTACGTTGCATCTCGCCCTCGATAGGTCAAAGTTTCAATCCGGCTCGGATTTGTAGATCGCGGGGACCCCATCCCGGGCGCGCCCAACTACCGCGGGAGTTTCAATCCGGCTCGGATTTGTAGATCGCGGGGACCTCGTCATCCGATGGAGGGACGTGAAGTCCTACGTTTCAATCCGGCTCGGATTTGTAGATCGCGGGGACCGCCATGGGTCTCAGCCTGCCGGGTGTCTTCGGTTTCAATCCGGCTCGGATTTGTAGATCGCGGGGACTGGTGCCATCTTCTGGCTAGACCTCAGCCTGGGCGTGTTTCAATCCGGCTCGGATTTGTAGATCGCGGGGACGAGTCCATCGTCAACGCGATGGTCATGCTCCTGGCGTTTCAATCCGGCTCGGATTTGTAGATCGCGGGGACATCCTTGACGTGAGCAAAGTCTCGCTGGCCGAGTTTCAATCCGGCTCGGATTTGTAGATCGCGGGGACCGCTGTCCGAATTGTACCCCGTCTGAGCTGGGGGTTTGCAAGATCCAACCACAACCTCCTTTTGAAGATCTTTTGGATCATAGTGAGATGATCTAAAAATTCTGTGTCGTTGCAGGTCAGGATGCATGTCGATCTCTCACCACAACCTCCCGGGTTCGTCGGCGTGTCGGAGGTTGTGGTAGATGATCTCCCTGGGGCACGCGTCTGTCCGTCCGGATCGGGTGCCGGGGACCCTCCGGTGCCGGATCCGGACAGACCGATGGAGCGCATGCCGATGGTGGCACCTCCGCGACTTCGCTTCGACAGCCGTGGCGTGGCCATCCCCGTAAGCACCTCCACGACCGACACGGACGACTCCCATGATCCCACCGCCGTCCCCTTCCCGGATACCACCATGCCCGGAGCGGCGCCGGCCTGTCCGCACCTCATGGAAACCACACGAGGAGGTGGCGATGGCCCGCAGCATCCGTATCAACGGCATCGACGTCCCCGTTATCAACGGTGATCTGATGCCGATCGTCGTCGACACCGACGTGATGCTGGCCAGGCGGAAGATGTCCGTGGGCGAGCTCGCGGACCGCGTAGGGATCACGCCCGCCAACCTGGCGGTACTCAAGAACGGCCGCGCCAGGGCGGTGCGCTTCGCGACGCTCGCCGCGCTCCGCGAGGTGCTCAGGTGCCAGCCGGGCGACCTGCTGCGCTGGGAGGCCGAGGACGCCACGGACGGACGACGTGCCCCAGGGCGGGCGTGAAAACGCCTGGCACCACCGGCCCGTGACACGGCACATGGACCGCATGGACGTGGATCGCCGATCACCCGCAGCACCGTCCCGGCCCCGTTGGGTAGATTCAGATTGACCTGCACCGCACCGTCCTGGTCGGCGATCGCGGCCTGCGAACGTGCCCCAGCACCGCGAACCCCCGTCCTTCCAGCGCGCAACGGCGGGGGTTCGTCGTTGGGCTGGCAGCCAGGGCTTCGCCGTAGTCGCTTGACGCCCGCGTGGCGATCTGTCAGTTCAACGGAGTTCTGGGCACGTGACCGGCACGGGGTTCACCGGTGGTTCACGGGCCGGACGATGGCATGCGGCCGGCGTGCGGCCGGGCCCGCGGCGGGCCGTCCGGCCGTGCGGCGCAACGGGGGGCGAGCTTGCACTCACCCACCTCGAGTGCTAAACAGGAGCTGGCACTCACCCGCTTCGAGTGCCAGGGCTGAGCGACGAGGCCACCAGGCCGTCCGTCGCGGGCGTCGTCTTGGCCAGGCCATTGAACAGCCATTCCCCTGGGAGGACCACGACACCATGCCGAAGATCATTGCCTTCGATGAGGAGGCACGGCGCGGCCTGGAGCGCGGCATGAACCAGTTGGCCGACGCCGTGAAGGTCACACTCGGCCCGAAGGGCCGCAACGTCGTTCTGGAGAAGAAGTGGGGCGTCCCCACGATCACCAACGACGGTGTGAGCATCGCCAAGGAGATCGAGCTCGAGGACCCGTACGAGAAGATCGGTGCGGAGCTCGTCAAGGAAGTAGCGAAGAAGACCAACGACGTCGCCGGTGACGGTACCACCACCGCGACGATCCTCGCCCAGGCACTGGTCCGCGAGGGTCTGCGCAACGTGGCGGCCGGCGCCAACCCGCTGGGCCTGAAGAAGGGCATCGAGGTCGCGGTCGAGCGCGTCTCCGAGGAGCTCTCCAAGCAGGCCAAGGAGGTCGAGACCAAGGAGCAGATCGCCTCCACGGCGTCCATCTCCGCGGGCGACCCCGCGATCGGCGCGCTCATCGCCGAGGCACTGGACAAGGTCGGCAAGGAAGGCGTCGTCACCGTCGAGGAGAGCAACACCTTCGGCCTCGAGCTCGAGCTCACCGAGGGTATGCGCTTCGACAAGGGCTACATCTCGCCGTACTTCGTCACCGACGCCGACCGCCAGGAAGCCGTCCTCGACGACCCGTACATCCTCATCGTCAACAGCAAGATCTCGGCGGTCAAGGACCTGCTCCCGCTGCTGGAGAAGGTCATGCAGGCCGGCAAGCCGCTGGCGATCATCGCCGAGGACGTCGAGGGCGAGGCCCTGGCCACCCTGGTCGTCAACAAGATCCGTGGCACCTTCAAGAGCGTCGCGGTGAAGGCCCCCGGCTTCGGCGACCGCCGCAAGGCCCTGCTCGGTGACATCGCCATCCTCACCGGTGGCCAGGTCATCTCCGAGGACGTCGGCCTGAAGCTGGAGAGCACCACGGTCGACCTGCTCGGCAAGGCCCGCAAGTTCGTCGTCACCAAGGACGAGACCACGATCGTCGAGGGCGCCGGCGACCCCGACCAGATCGCCGGCCGGGTCAACCAGATCCGCGCCGAGATCGAGAAGTCGGACTCCGACTACGACCGCGAGAAGCTGCAGGAGCGGCTGGCCAAGCTCGCCGGCGGTGTCGCGGTCATCAAGGTCGGTGCCGCCACCGAGGTCGAGCTCAAGGAGAAGAAGCACCGCATCGAGGACGCCGTCTCGAACGCGAAGGCCGCGGTCGAGGAGGGCATCGTCGCCGGTGGTGGCGTCGCGCTGCTCCAGGCGTCGGTCACCGCCTTCGAGAAGCTCGACCTCTCTGGTGACGAGGCCACCGGGGCGAACATCGTCCGCCTCGCCCTGGAGGCGCCGATCAAGCAGATCGCCTACAACAGCGGCCTTGAGGGCGGCGTCGTGGTCGACAAGGTCCGCCACCTGCCCGCCGGCCATGGCCTGAACGCGGCCACCGGCGAGTACGTCGACCTGATCGGCACCGGCATCATCGACCCGGCCAAGGTCACCCGTTCGGCGCTGCAGAACGCCGCGTCGATCGCCGGGCTGTTCCTCACCACCGAGGCCGTCATCGCCGACAAGCCGGAGAAGAACCCGGCCCCGGCCGTGCCCGGCGGCGGCGGCGACCTCGACTTCTGAGGCCCATCGCCTGCATTTCACGCAAAAAGGATAAAAAGGGGCGGTCCCAACGGCGGGGCCGCCCCTTTGCCATGCCCGCGTCATACCTACGTCATACCTGTGTCATACCTGTGTCACGCCTGCGCCGCGGGTGTCATCCGTCGTGTATGCGATGTCAACGGCGGTTGCGGCGGTTTGTCGAGCATGTCAGGCATACTCTCGTGAAGCGCCGGTTCCGGTGGGATTACCGCCACCATGGGCGCGCGGTGGGCCGCGGACAGCACCATGACCGGGAGTGTGTACGAGATGACCCAGACCACGCCGCCGGCCGGCTGGTACGCCGACCCGTCCGGCCAGCACGGCTTCCGCTACTGGGACGGCACCACCTGGACCGACCAGGTCAGCGACACGCCATCGGGGCAGCCAGGATCACCGGGCAAGGCGGCACCCACGCAGGGCTGGGGAACTCCACAGGGCTATCAGAACGCGCCGGTACAGACCAGCTACACACCGGACCGCATCCGGCGCCAGCTTTCCGAGCAGGCGGGCGTGCGACCCGTCCACGGCGGTGGCGGGACGCTTTTCACCGAACCGGTCCTGGTGGTCAACCAGAAGACCAAGCTCATCGAACTGACGAACGAATACGCCGTGTTCGACCAGGCCGGCAACCAGATCGGTTCGGTTGTCGAGATCGGCCAGAGCGCGTTGAAGAAAGCGGTGCGGTTCGTAAGCTCGCTCGACCAGTTCTTCACCCACCGGCTTGAGGTGCGCGACAGCGCCGGCGTGGCCCATCTGGTCCTCACCCGGCCGGCGAAGGTCTTCAGGTCACGTGTGATCGTCACCCGGCCGGACGGCTTCGAGATCGGCCAGATCGTCCAGCAGAACATCTTCGGTAAGATCCGTTTCGCGCTGGAGACCGGCGGGACGCCCATCGGGATGATCAAAACGGAGAACTGGCGGGCGTGGAACTTCTCGATCGTCGACCACAGCGGCACCGAGATCGCCCGGGTGACGAAGACCTGGGAGGGGCTGGCCCGCACCCTGTTCACCACCGCTGACAACTACGTCGTCCAGATCCACCGTCCGCTGACGGATCCGCTGCGCGGCCTGGTGGTCGCCTCCGCGCTCACCATAGACACCGCGCTCAAGCAGGACTCCCGCGGCCTCGGCTGACAGCGGCCCGGCGAAGAACATTTAGACAGTCTCCGGGTCACAAGGCACCATTACTGGCGTGCCCGCTCCCGGCTCCGCGACACGGTCGCTCCGTCCCGTCCTGACGCTGCCCGCCCCGCCGCTCACCGTGACGGACCTCGACGAGCTCGCGCTCGACCCGCGCTTCGAGCTCGTCGACGGGATGTTCGTGATCCGCCCGTGGCCGACGCCGCTGGAGGCCCGGGTGACCAAACGCCTGGTCCGGCTGCTCGTCGAGGCCACCCCGGCCGACATGCGCGTCCACACCCGTGACGTCAGCGTCCGGATCGAGCCGCGCAGCGAGGTCGTCCCCGACATCGTCGTGGCCGCGGCCGGTGACGACGACGACCGCCCGCAACGGATCACTAGCCTGCCGCTGCTGGTCGTCGAGGTCGCCGAGGCCGGCAGCCGCCGCTACGACCGGACGCTCAAGTTCGACCTCTACCGGGACCACGGCGTGCCCGACTGCTGGCTCGTCGACCCGGACGGCCCGCGGGTCGACGCCTACCGGCTCGTCGACGGCGCCTACATACCGCTGGGATCCGCGACCGGGGACGAGGAGCTGACGGTGACCACACCGGTACCCTGCACGATCATTCCGTCCACCCTCGTGGACCCACCAAACCCGGAGTGACCGTCGCCCGGCCGTTCGGGGCCGAACGGCCGGGCGCGGCTGGACGGCTACGCGGGGTCGGGGATGTCGTCGGCGTCCACGATCGTGTAGACGTAGCCCTGCTCGGTGAGGAAGCGCTGGCGGTGCGCGGCGTACTCCTGGTCGATCGTGTCCCGGGAGACCACGGTGTAGAAGTGCGCGCCCCGGCCGTCGGCCTTCGGGCGCAGCACCCGCCCGAGCCGCTGCGCCTCCTCCTGACGTGAGCCGAACGTGCCGCTGACCTGGATGGCGACCGCCGCCTCCGGAAGATCAATCGACACGTTCGCGACCTTGGAGACGACCAGCGTGCTGATCTCCCCCGACCGGAACGCCTCGAACAGGCGTTCGCGCTCCCGGTTGCGGGTCGACCCCTGGATGACCGGGGCGTCGAGCAGCTCGCCGAGCTGGTCGAGCTGGTCGAGGTAGGCGCCGATGACGAGCACCTGGTCGTCGGCGTGCCGCTGCACCAGCCGGCGCACCACCGCCCGTTTGCTGTAGGCGGTGGCGCACATGCGGTAACGTTCCTCGGCCTCGGCGACGGCGTAGGCCATCCGCTCGTCCTCGGTGAGGGTCACCCGCACCTCGGTGCACTCGGCCGGCGCGATCCAGCCCTGGGCCTCGATCTCGCGCCAGGGGGCGTCGTAGCGCTTGGGGCCGATCAGCGAGAAGACGTCGCCCTCCCGGCCGTCCTCGCGCACCAGGGTCGCGGTCAGGCCGAGCCGGCGGCGGGACTGGATGTCGGCGGTCATCCGGAAGACCGGCGCCGGCAGCAGGTGCACCTCGTCATAGACGATCAGCCCCCAGTCGCGGGCGCCGAACAGCTCCAGGTGCAGGTACTCGCCCTTGCGGCGGGCCGTCATCACCTGGTAAGTGGCGATGGTGACCGGACGGATCTCCTTGCGCTCGCCGGAGTACTCGCCGATCTCCTCCTCGGTGAGCGACGTGCGCTTGAGCAGCTCCGACCGCCACTGGCGGCCGGCGACGGTGTTGGTGACCAGGATCAGGGTGGTGGCGCGGGCGTGCGCCATGGCGGCGGCACCGACGATGGTCTTGCCCGCGCCGCTGGGCAGCACCACCACGCCCGAGCCGCCCTCCCAGAAACCCGCCACCGCGCCCTTCTGGTAGCTGCGCAGTTCCCAGCCGTCCTGGCGCAGCTCGATCGGGTGCGCCTCACCGTCGACGTAACCGGCGAGGTCCTCGGCCGGCCAGCCGATCTTCAGCAGTGCCTGCTTGAGCCGCCCCCGCTCGGACGGGTGCACCGCGACGCAGTCGTCGTCGAGGCGCTGCCCGAGCATCGGCGCGACCTTCTTCGACCGGACGACCTCGGTGAGCACCGCGCGGTCGACGGTGCGCAGCACCAGCCCGTGCACCGGGTCGTTCTCCAGCCGCAGCCGGCCGTAGCGGTCCATGGTGTCGGCGATGTCGACGAGCAGCGCGTGCGGAACGGCGTAGCGGGAGAACCGGACGAGCGCGTCGACGACCTGTTCGGCGTCGTGGCCGGCGGCCCGGGCGTTCCACAGCGCCAACGGGGTGATCCGGTAGGTGTGTATGTGCTCGGGTGAACGTTCCAGCTCCGCGAACGGCGCGATCACGGCCCGCGCGTTGCCGGCCAGCGGGTGATCGACTTCCAGTAGCAGGGTCTTGTCCGACTGGACGATCAACGGGCCGTCGGGCACGTCTCACCACCCTTCCGAGGTTTCCGAGGCTTCCGGGATTTCCGAGGTTCCCAGGGCTCCCGGAGTGCCCGCGGCGTCCGAGGGCTTCCAGGACGACGATGTCACGGCACTGCGTCAGGCGGACCGGCAGCCGGACCAGACCGGCCGGCAAGCGGGCACCGAGCGCGTCCGCCGATTCTCGCATGCTCGTCGACGGCCCCGGGGCGGGGCCGTCGTCACCGCCCGCGGCGGGCGCTGTCCGGGCGGTCCGGCCGCGCAGCGGCCCGGCCGCCGGCATCCGGTCATCGGGAGACTCCGGTGGCCACCGGGAAGCGGGGCGGGCCTGGCCGCTGTCAGGGCAGACCGGAAATGTCCTCCGCGTCAGCCGTCCGTGGATGCGCCTGGTCGGGCACGGCCGTCGGCACGCCGGCGGCGTCCATACCGGCGGTGTGCACGGCGTCCATACCGGCGGTGTGCACGGTGACAGTGTCCACGGCGATCGGGCTCACGGCCGCCGGCCCGACGCCGAGACCGGCTCGGGGGGCGGAAGCGGCCCTGAAACCGCCCATCCCGCCCGGCTCGTAGAGCCAGGGGTAGCTATTGATCTCACTGCCCGTGAGCGCGTCCTCCATATCGAGGACGCCGGTCACACGGTGTAACGCAAACCGCCGGGTCGAGGTGGTGCGCTGATCCCAGGCCGTGACCCAGCCGCCCTCGACGGTCAGCGGGCGGACCACCTGGTCACGGGGCGTCCCCTGCTGGTCGACGTATCCGAGCAGCACCCGGCGGCCCGCGCGGGCCGCCCCCTGCAGCGTCACCAGGATCAACGGCGCGGACCGGACCATCCCGTCGGCCCCGTCAGCCCCCGTGGCCAGCGAGCCGGCCGCGGCAGCGGCTGCCCGCGCCGTGCGGGCGCCCTCGTCCCCGCGGCGGATCATCCGCACCATGTCGCGCAGCTGCTCGTCACGGCCGCCCCGCGCCTGGGCACCGCCCGGCGGCCGCGGCCGGCCCGGTGTGCGGTGCGCCTCCGGCCGGCTGAGCACCACCCGCCCGTCGGGGCCCTCCCCCACCGGGGAGAAACCGGCGGCGCGCAGCCCGTCCAGCAGCTTGGGCATGGGCAGCGCGCTGATCACCACCGTCGGCGCGATCCGGCGCAGCCCCAGCGCCTGGGTCCGCCGGGAGGCGACCACCTCGGAGAGGACGGCGGTGTCGTCACAGCGCAGGTAGGACGCGGCCGGCCCCGCCCGCAGCCGCCCGTGCCGGCGAGCGACGTCGTCCACCAGGTAGTCCAGCGTCTGCGGTACGCCCCCGCGGGCCACCCGGGTGAGAAAGCCGCGGATGTCCTCGACGGTCCGCCCGGCGTCCAGCGCCCGCCGCAGGGACGACTCGGAGAACCGGTGGACCGTGGCCGCGCCCGCGGACTCGACGTCGGCCATCTGCGCCAGCTCGGCGGCGATCTCCGGCACCAGCGGGCCCGGCGCCACCGCGGTGAGGTCGGCCTGCACGAACAGCTCGCTGACCGGCTCGGGCAGCATCGGGCCGAGCGCCGCCGCCAGCTCGGAGCGGCTCACCCCCGCCCCGGCCTCGCCGCGGACCAGCGCCCACCCGGCGGCCGACAGCGCGCCCCGGCCGGTGAGGCCCAGCAGCTCCGCCTCGGCGAAGACCCAGTCGACCATCCTGTCCAGCAACGGCCCGCCGCGCCGTGGCATCCGCCAGGCGAGCAGTTCCCGCACCGAGGCGGGGGTGGGCGCGAGCCCGTGGGGCGCGGCGGCGAACGCGTCCAGCACGAGACGGCGCAGCTCCGGCGCGCTGCGCCGCCGCAGCTCCAGCGACAGCGCCGCGAGCTGGCGGCCTTTGTCGTCCCGCTCCCCCACCAGGCCGGGGACGTCCGGGGTGTGCAGCCACGCCTCGGCCAGGACGGCCCACCGCATGGCCGGGGTCTCCACGGACCACCGGTCGTAGGCCGTCGTGGGCATGATCTGGGTGTCCGTCCCGGTGGAGCCGTCGACCAGCCCGGCCGCGTAGGCGGTCTCGACGACCACCGCCGCCACCGTCTCGGTGACGTCGAGCAGCTTCGCGGTGGCGCGGAAGTCCCGGACGCTGAGACCGCCGGTGCGCAGCGGGGTGGGCGGGGCCTCTCCCCACGCCTCGAGCAGGGCCGTCACCAGGCGGATCAGCGTGCCGGCGGCAAGCGCGGCGGCGCCGTCGACCTGGCCGAGATCGATCTGCCGGCCGGTGAGCGCGGGCGGGTCGACGTGCAGCGTCCCCGCCGGCCGGTCGCCGCGCAGGGCCAGGCCCACCTCCCGGGGGAGCTCGACCGTCTCCTCGTCGACACCGACGAGCAGGCCGCGCGCGAGCAGTTCCTCCACCGGAGTACGGGCGTCGGAGGCGGCGAGCAGGCGCCCGGCGTCGCCGGTGTGCCCCAGCGCCGGCCCGGCGGCGAGCCGGTCGAGGATCTGGCGGGCCCGCGGGCCGCACTCCTCGACCAGCCTGGACACCCGCTCCCGCCCGGCCAGCACGGCGGCCAGCTCGTCGAGCAGGGCCGAGCC
>NZ_CAKKTM010000469.1 GCF_920888515.1 Protofrankia sp. CiP1_Cm_nod1
GGACTGGGAGCGCGTGGGCCGGGGAGTGCCCCGCCCGGAGTCGGGCGGGGGCATCGGCGACCGCGGCTGCGCGGCCGGCGGCATGCCGGCGGCCACGGACGACCGGGGCGGAACAGGTCCGGATGAGCCGACCGGTTCCGCCCCGGCGGGGCCAGGACGCCCCGCACCCGGCTGGCGGAGCGCGGCAGGAGCAGGCGTGGGCCGGACGCTGTCCCGCCCACGCTCCGGGAACGGGCTGTATCCCTGCGTGGGCGCTCCGGTGTAGAGCGGCGCTCCCCGCTCCGCATCGGTGCCGGTGCCCGGTGCCCGGCCCCGGGCGGCCGGGTCCGCGCCGCGAGGACGCGCGCCCTGGTCCGCGCCCTGGTCCGCGCCCTGGTCGGGGAATCCCCGCTCGGCGGGACGCTGCACGACGGTGGTCATGTCAAGCGGATCAGGGCCACCGGGCCCGCGGGCCCCCCAGCGGCCGGGATGGCCCTCGGCTCGACGGGCATCGCCGGCAGCCGGCCCGGACCCGTGCCGCGCCGGTGCGGGCGGAGCGGAACCATTCCCCCCCAGATGTCCGTTGGCAACCGGTGAGGGAGCGGGACCAGCGTCCATACCCGGTGCGCTGCCACCGGCCCGGCCCGGCCCGGCCCGGCCCGCGGGGGACGCGGCGGGCCCGTGGCCGCCAGACCCACGGCTACCGGACCCGGGACCACCTGGTCCGGGACCGCCGGGTCCGTGGCCACCGGGCCCGGGACCGCCGGGTCCGGGACCGCCGGGTCCGGGACCGCCGGCTGCGGACGTCCCGGACCGGGGGCCGCCGACGGGCTGGGCGCTCCTGGTGGACTGGTTCGACAGAGTGGCGAAAGCAACCAGGCTCCTGCTCGCCGAAAGCGCCCGCATCTGGCCGAGGGCGGGCCGCTCAGGCCTGTGATCCGCCTGCTCCGCCACCGCCGCTACCGACCGGGACGGCGGCGGCCCAGCCGCCGGGTGCCGTGACGCGTCCAGCCCGGCCGCCGGGTGCCGTGACGCGTCCGGCCCGGGCCGGGACAGGCCTGCCGGCTCGTTCGGCGACCATGTCTCCTCGTCGTCACCATCCGCGATTTCACGCGTCTCCCCCCGCGAGCCCACTAGAGGATCACCTCGTCGGCCGCCCCGGGAGTCGGGGCCTCCTCGGACCACGCGAGTATCCTCCGGTCAGGTTCGCACGGCGGCGGTTGTGCCGATGTCGTCGAAACAACGATATTAAGCGTATCCGCCACAGGTTTCCGCGACGCAACTCGCCTGGATCCGCACGGTCATATGATGACGTTGCGTGATCGAATCGTACTCGCATCCCGACACTCGGCGAACCGGCACCGCGGCTCCCCGACCACGGTCACAGCCCTTCCCAGCACGTGCTTCCCCCACCGGCATCCGGTCAGAGCGCCCCGTCGGTGGACGGGTCACCCCCGGTGCGGATGACGCCCGGTGGAGGTACCGCGAGGACGAGGGGAGCGGGCGGGATGGAAGACCCAGGCCCGCATCAGCACGAACCGCACCACCGTGGCCAGCGCACCGCTGAGCAGCACGGTGACGATCTCGACAAGAACCCCGGACGACGACCAGAGCGCGTGCAGCAGCCCGAGGCCGGCGGAGGACGCCGCGAGCCCCAGCACGAACACCACCCCGGACTCGGCGAACTGGCGCAGCGCCCCCTCGCCGCCCACCTGCCCGAACGTCAGGCGCCGGTTGGCCCAGGTGTTGCCCACCGCCGTGCCGAGCAGCGCGATGAAGTTGGCCGCGAAGGACGACGCCCCGCCCTCGCGCAGCAGCGCGTAGGCGACGACGTAGGCGAGGGTCGAACACACCCCGATCGCCGCGAACGTCCTGAGCTGGCGGCCCATGTTACGAGGCAGCCGCGCGGCCCGGACCTGTGGCGGCAGCTCCACCCCGGCCCGGCCGGCGAGGATGCGGCGCGCGACCCGGATCATTCCTCGGATGTCCTCCATCGCGGTCGCCACGACGTCGACCCGCGAGTCCGGGTCGTCGGTCCAGTCCACCGGCACCTCGTGGATGCGCAGGCCGTTGCGTTCGGCCAGCAGCAGCAGTTCGGTGTCGAAGAACCAGTGGTCGTTCTCGACGGCGGGCAGCAGCGCGCGGGCCACGTCCGCCCGCACGGCCTTGAACCCGCACTGGGCGTCCCGGAAGGAGGTGTGGAAGGCCACCCGCAGCATCGAGTTGTAGCAACGCGAGATGATCTCCCGCTTCGGCCCGCGGACGACCCGGGAGCCGCGGACGAGCCGGGAGCCGATCGCGACGTCCGAATGGCCTGACAGCAGGGGCGCGACCAGGGGCAGGAACGCCTCCAGCCCACTGGAGAGATCGACGTCCATGTAGGCCACGACGTCGGCGTCCGAGGACGACCAGGCCGCCCGCAGAGCCCGGCCGCGGCCCTTGGCCTCCAGCCGCGTCACACGGACCCGGCCGAGCTCGTCGGCCAGGCGCCGCGCGACGAGCGGGGTCGCGTCGGTGCTGGCGTTGTCGGCGATCGTGATACGCCAGCCGAAGGGGAAGCGGCGGGTCAGGTAGTCATACAGCCGGCGGATGCTGCCGTCGAGGGCCTCCTGCTCGTTGTAGACGGGGACGACCACCTCGACGAGTGGCTGTGGGCGCCACCGCGCCGGCGGCGTCCCGCACGGCCGTGGCACCACCGCGGCCCGGCCGGCGGACACGGCCCGGCCGTCGGCTCCGAACACGCCCTGTGACGGGATCGTCCGCGAACCGTCGGGCCGGGCTCCCGCCAGGACGCCGGCGCTCCCGGGAGCGTCGAGCCCCGGTTCCGCGAGGACGCCGACGGGCACAGCACCGGCGGGCACAGCACCGGCGGGCACAGCACCGGCGGGCACAGCACCGGCGGGCACAGCGCCGGCGGGCCCGGGGGGCATGGCAGCGGCGTACGCGGGGCCGGCGTGCTCCGGGCCGTCGGACGCCGCCTCGGGGGGCGCCGGCGGGACGTCCGCGCGGATGACGGACGGCGCGCCGGTGGCGGGGGCTGTGGGGCTGTCTCTGTCGCCGCTCCCGGGTACCGCACATGGCGGTCCGGGCACAGCCGGGCTGACGGGGCGGTCGGCCCGAAAACGTTTCGACAGGTTCACACCTCCCAGCGTCGGCGCTCGCGGTGAGAACGGGCTGAACCGTGCCTGAGAAGCTACTGAGGGCTGTCACGGCGAATCCGAGACCCGCTACCCGGGAACGGACGCGGACGCGGGCGCGGAGCGGGAAACCGGAGAACGGGACCGATGTGGAAGATGGTAAGCGGGTTCGGTCACAATACCCGTCCCGTCGCGGTTCCCGCCGCGGTGCAAGCATCCGGCATGGTGAAAACCCCCGCTACGGGGACGGGTCCCGGAAGGGGGCTCCGGGCGGACGGAACAACAGGCCGGACACGCAACAGCAGAAGAGCCACGGAAAGACACGGAAAGACACGGACGGGCGTCCGGAACGGGACGGCTATGATTGTCGACACGAGACGCCACCTGCACCGGCATCCTGACAGCGCGCATCGTTCCCTGCCGGGCCCCCGTTTTCCCACCGTGGCTCGCTGTTTCTCACCACGGTGTTCCCCTGGCGTTCCCCTGTGTTCCCCGCCACCGGCGTTCCTCACCGGCGTTCCCCGCTGCCGCGCACTCCCCGACGCCGTGTTCCCGCGCTGCCTCCCGCGGCCGTACGCTGCGTACTCTGCCGTCGTCGCCCCCGTCGGCGCGTGATCCCGGGGGTGCCGGCCGGCGGGCCGTGTCGGGCGGCGGACACCGTCCGGCACCCTGTCTCAGCCGACTGTTGTCTGTACTTCAGTATTCACTCAGCTTGCGAGGGGAAGGTTCGTACCATGAGCACGCGGCCTCCCTTCGTCACCTTCGCGGACGGATCATCTTTGAACGCGCACGTATCCGACGACGGCGTCGCGGACGGCCCGGACGGCCCGGACTGGGCGGTGCCGGATGTCGACCCCTATCCCGTTGCCGACACACGGCCGGCCCGGCCGGCCGTCGGCGGTGACCCACCGCCAGGCGGCCCGGGGCAGGGCGGCCCGACCCCGCCGAACCCCACGGCGCCCTTCGCGTCCGCCGACAGGAAACAGGCTCCCGCCAGCCCCGACAGCTCACCGTGGCAGCGGCCGGCCGGCACGCCGGCCCCACCGTCGACGGCCTCGTCGTCCGGGAACGAGCCCCGGCCTCGTCCCGGCGGGCCGGGCGAGCCGTCCGGCCGGGTCTGGTGGGACACGCCGTGGAACACGCCGCGGGCGGAAGAGCAGGCCGCGGCCGGCAGCGACGGGGGGGCGTTCCCCCCGCCTGACCCGGCCCGGCCCGGCGCGAAATACCTTGGCGGGCTGCCCGGCGCCGGGAATCCCTTCCACGCGCCGCCCGCACCACCGGCCGGCCCGTACC
>NZ_CAKKTM010000470.1 GCF_920888515.1 Protofrankia sp. CiP1_Cm_nod1
GCAGGCTCTCGGCCGGGGTGGGCGGCGGCGTGGGGGCGCTGGTGGCCGGCAACAACGACAACGGACAGACCGTGGTGTCCTCCGGCGGACTGCTGCGCAGCACCGACAACGGCTCGGGTGGCACGTCGCCGGCCGCGGTCGGCACGGTGTCGGCCGCGGCGCAGGCCATCCTCCCGAGCGTGGTCACGATCTCCGCCGCCTCCAGGAGCAACGAGGGGAGCACCGGCTCCGGGGTGATCATCCGCCAGGACGGCTACATCCTCACCAACAACCACGTGGTCTCCGACGCCGCGCGCGGCGGTTCGCTGAGCGTGAGCACGCAGGACGGCAAGGACTACAACGCGAAGATCGTCGGTGCCGACCCGAGCTCCGACCTCGCAGTCATCAAGATCGAAGAAACCGGCCTGAAGCCGGCGACCTTCGGTAACTCCGACGCGCTCGCGGTCGGCGAACTGGTGGTCGCGGTCGGCAGCCCCCTCGGCCTGAACGGCACTGTGACCTCGGGCATCGTCAGCGCCGTGCACCGGCCGGTGCGGACCGGCGACACCGACGTCCAGGACAGCAACGCGGTTCTCGACGCCATCCAGACCGACGCCCCGATCAACCCGGGCAACTCCGGCGGCCCGCTGGTCAACAGCAGGGGTGAGCTGATCGGCATCAACTCGGCGATCGCCACCGTGGGATCGGGCGGCCGTGGTTTCGGCGGCCAGCAGCAGTCCGGCAACATCGGCGTCGGGTTCGCGATCCCGGCCAACTACGCCCAATCCATCGCCGAAGAACTGATCACCGGGGGCGCCGCGAGGCATCCGTACCTCGGGGTCAGCGCGTCCACGGCGGGCGCGGGCCCGTCCGATCC
The DNA here is from genome assembly GCF_920888515.1 of Protofrankia sp. CiP1_Cm_nod1. Lineage (GTDB taxonomy): Bacteria > Actinomycetota > Actinomycetes > Frankiales > Frankiaceae > Protofrankia. The sequence continues at coordinate 857 of NZ_CAKKTM010000470.1, forward strand.
GACGGGTGAGGGCACCGGTGCCACCGTCGAGAACCTGGTGGGCGACGGGCCGGCGCAGCGGGCCGGGCTCCAGCCGGGCGATGTCATCACCAAGCTGGGGGACCGCCGGATCACCAGTGTGGACGGCCTCATCGCCGCCGTGCGCTCACATGACATCGGCAGCAAGGTGACGGTCACCTACACCCGCAACGGCCAGACGCAGACCACCGAGGTGACCCTCGCCCAGCAGCCGTCCTGATCACTCGACGCCACGGAAACGGCCGGCCGGGAGCCGCTCCCCTCCCGGCACCGGGCGGCGGCCCGAGGGCCGCTCCCGCACTGCCCTGCCACCAGCCGTCCCGCCGCCGCCGGTTCGTCGGCGGTGGCGGGACGGCGGTGGGGGGACGGCGTGGATCAGGCCTGGCGCGTTACGAGTCCGTCATGTGACAACAAAGTTTTCCCAAGGTTCCGCATGAGATGACCGGGACGTTCTACCGTAAAGAGTGATGGTGATATCACTCCGTCCGTGTCAGAGCACGGCTGCGACGGGAATCACCGATGGGGGATCCGGGAGAGTGCACTGATGGACGGCGGCATCGACCACACCACCTTCGGCGGGAGGCTGCGACCGGAGCGACCGGCAGTCGGCGCCAACGCTGACATCGACGCCGACATCGACGCCGACATCGTCATGCGGATTCGGCATGGCCAGCGGCAGGCATTCGACGATCTCTACGACCGGTACGCCGACGACGTCTTCTCCGTGTGCCTGCTGATCCTTGGCGAGCCGACCGTCGCGCACGCCGCCGCGGGCACGGCGTTCGCCCTCGTCGCCCGTAGCCGTCTCAGCCCGCTCAGCGATCCCAGCCGGCTGCACTCGTGGCTGCTGGAACTCGCCCGCGGCAGCTCACTGGCCTGGTCGGGCTCGCCGCAGGTACAGGCAGCCCCGGTACCGCACGGGATCACCCCCGAGGAGATGCTCGCCGCGACCCGGATAGTGGCGGCACCGGCATCCCTGCGGGAGGGGCTCGCGCGCACCTTCGACCGGGCCGCCGCGGCGGCCACCGCCCGCGACATCGCCGCCCGCACCCGCTACCAGGCGCTCGGCTCCGGCCACAACAGCACAGCGGTCATCCCCCGCGACGCCGTGGATGGCCCCGCCGGCCCCGTCCACGCCGCCGGCCCCGCCGGCGCTGTCGGTACCGCCTACGGCGCCGCCGTCGGTACCACCTACGACGGCGCGGCCCACGACGGCGCGGCTTACAGCGATGCGGCCTACGACAGCGTGGCCGCCCCGGGCCAGCCACCGGCCCACACCGAGCCGGCGGGCATCGACAGGACCTTGGCCATCAGCCCGGCGAGGGGCCAGAGCGCCCCGCCCGTCCCAGCCGGGCCGGGCCTGGGCGGGACGACGGGCCTGGGCAGGCCGGGCCAGGGCAAGGCGGGCGCGGTCGTGCCGCTGGCGCCCGGGTACCCCGGCGGGGAGCCTCCGGAAGCCGGATCACGCTGGCGCAGCCGGCCGGTCGCGGCGGCCGCCGCATCGCTGCTGGTCATGGCCACGGTCGGTGTCGTCGCCGTGGTCAACTGGCCCACCGCGGCGCCTGGTACCACCGCCGGCCGCCCCGGCACCGCCGTGATCACACCGAATTCGTCCGGTGAGGAGCCCGGCCGCTTCTCCCCGGATCCCTCGCCCGCGTCCGGATCGTCGGGACCGATCGGCTCCGCGGTGGGTGGTCCATCCGCCCAGCAGCCGTCCGCCCAGCGCACCGGGCCGGCCACGTCCGACTTCGGGCAGCCGGCCGGGGTGGCGCTGGTGTCGTCCCAGCTCTCCCTCGACGACGGTGCGCTCCCCCCGGCCGGCGCCACCGGCCCGGCCGCTCCACCGCCGGTCAACGCCCCACCCACGACGATCGTGGAACCACCCCAGCCGACGGCGACGGCGACGGCGACGGCGACCCCGACCGGGCCGGTGCCCACGGCAACCATCAAGCCAACCAGCCCCGGCACTCCGTCCAGCAGCGCCGGGACCGGCCCGCCCGTGGGCAGCCCGACCAGCCCGGGCGAGACGTCCACGGCGAATCCGTCGATCAGCGCCACGGCCGCGGGCCCGCCGGCATCCGGCGGCCCGGCGGACGGGGAAGAGCCCGCGACCACCCGCGCACCCCTGGCCTCGGTCTGACCCACCAGGATCCGGTCATCGCCCGGCCACCGCGCCGGCCACGGTGACGTGGTGTCACCACGCGGCCTCCCCGAAAATCATCCCGGCGGCCATGCGGGAAAACAAGGGACTGGGAAACAGCCGCCGTGACGGCCGTTTCCCACCCTCTTGGCGTTCTCCCGGCAGTTCCTCGGCCGCCTTCGTGACCCGACAGCGGCCGGTCACGAATCGTCCGGTCACGAGTTTCCGGCCGGTTCCGGAACGGCTCCGCGTCACCCGGCCGGTTACCCGGCCGACGCGCTAACGGACCCGGTAGAAGAGGGTCGTCACATACTGGTCGAAGTCGTTGACGCGTAGCGTCAGGCGGAGCTGCCAGATGCCCGGGAGCGGGACCTGCATGCCTTCAGCGATCACATGGCCGGGCGCCACCCGGGTGAGCGGCACCGGCAGCGGGCCGACACCGGCGTCCGGTAGTGACAGCGCGGCCGACGCGTCGGCGAGCGGCTGCGCCTTCCCCGCGGGACCGAAGACATAGACGTGCAGGGTCTGCGGACCACGCCTGGTGGGGGTGATGTCCACCTGGACGGTCAGCGGCCCGGCGAAGACCGTGTCGGAGAACGGGGGGACGTACGACGTCCGCGCCGGGACGGAGTTGACCAGCACGGCCGTCACCCCGAGCACCACGGCGGCGATTCCCGCCTCGAGGACGACCCCGCGGCGCAGCCGCGCCAACGCGCCCTCGCCGATCCGGGGACGTGGCGGCGGGGCCGGCGAGAACGCGTCCCCCGACGGGCCGACGGCAACATCATTTTTTCCGCGTGCCGCCGGCGGCCCGGCTGCCCGGCCTGTCAGCAGGCCGAGGAGGGCGCGGCCACGACTCACGTGAATCCCGGCTTCCCACCGGGCCGGCGGGGCGGATCCGGCGGATCCGGAAAGCCCTGGCCCACGGTCCGCGGCCCGGACGGCCACGCCCACAGCCGTACTCCCCCGGCTGCCCCCGGCCGCTCCCACGGCGGCACCCCCGGCCTCGTTGCCGGCCTGCTCCCCGGCCTCGTTGCCGTCCCCATTGCCGGCTCTGCTGCCGGCCCCGTTGCCAGCCTGGTCCGCGGTGGCGTCCGCGGCCGGCACGGCGCGGGGCAGCCGGTACTGGCGCGCGATCCGGTTGTGCCCCAACCAGCCGAATCCGATCATCATCGCCACGAACCAGAGCTTCACCAGCAGCAGACGGCCGTAGGTGGTGTCCAGCGCCGAGAGCGAGCCGACCTCACGCCATGCCTGGTAGACGCCGGTCAGAACGATCACAATGACAGCAGCCATCGCGACACGTGACCACTTCGGCAGGACCTCGGCGAGTTCGGCGGCCCGGGCAGCCGGCACCTCGACGTCGTCGCCGGGAGGCTGCCGGCCGTCCCGCGAAACGCGCCGGGAGGTGGCCCACAGAAAGATCACAAGGACCGTGAGGCCGCCGCCCCAGGCCGCGACACCCAGCAGGTGCAGGGTCAGGTTGGCAGTCGCCAGCCACGCGTCGTCACCGGCGCCCGCATGCCCGGCCGCGCTCTGGGTCACCGTGGCGACAAGAGCGAGCCCCGCCAGCTCCAGCAGGGAGCGCCGGTGACCCGCCATGACCGTACGCAGCAGCGGTACCACGAGCAGCAGCGCGAGGATGCGCAGCAGCACCAGATGCCCGTATCTGCCGTGCAGGGTGGCCGACAACGCATCCCAGCGGAACAGGGCGGACAGGCCCTGACCGGCGCCGTACGGCCCCTGCAGCAGCAACAGCGCGACGGACGAGCCGAAGGTGGCCCCCCACCCCGCCCACAGCAGGCGCCGCGGGCCTGGCAGCCCCAGCCCGGCCGGCCACAGCGCCAGCAGGAACAGGCCCGCCCCGACCAGGACGGCGAGCCCGGCGAAAGCGGCGAAACGGGCGACGCCGGCCAGCACGCCCACAACCACCGAGCCACGGGCGGTCGTGGGCACCGACGCGGCCGCCGCCGCGTCCGGTGCCACTCCGACCCCGAAGAAGAAACCGCCGGAGACCGGGTGGCTGTCCGCGGAGACCACATGCCAACTGACCACGTACGTTCCGTTGTCGATCCCGGGACGGATCCCCACCACGGCCTCGTTGCCGGCCTGCCCGTGCCGCGCGGCACCGTCGTCCACCCGCTGACCGGATGCGGAGATGACCGTTATCGAGCCGGCGTTCACCGTGACCGACTCACTGAAGGTCAGCGTGACCCGCGACGGCGCGGCCGGCTGGCTCGACCCCCCGGCGGGGTCGCTGCCCTCGAGCACGGCATGCGCGGACGCCGGCACAGCCGTCCCGACGACGGCCACGAGCACGGCCGCGAACAGGAAGCCGAGGCGACGCGCGGTACGCCGCCAACGCCACCCGGCGCCAAACCACGGTGACACGCCGCCACCAGCCGGGGGCCGAAGCACCGGCCCTGCGCCAGCCGGGGGCCGGCGTAGCGGCCCTGCGCCAACCCGGGATCGGGCCACAGGCCCGATGCCGGTCCTGGACCGGAACACCGGCCCGATACCCATCTGGAGCCGAACCACTGGCCCAGTGTCCACCCCACCGCCCGCGAACGACGACGACGCCGGAATCCGCGGCCGGCCGCGGATTCCCATGGCCGCCCCCGGCAGCCGGTCTGCCGGGCGCAGGTCTGCCGGGCGCAGGTCTGCCGGGCGCAGGTCTGCCGGGAGCCGGCGACCGCTCCGGCCGGGAACGCACCGCGGGAATCCCCGTGGCGTTCCCGGAAACCTCGAAGCCTTGCGGGGACATCCCCCGCCCGTCGGCGACTTCCGGGCGTGCCGCGCCTTCCGGGGCCCTCCGAGCACTCTTTCAAAGATCTATAAATCCACTTCCCGTGGGCCACCGAGCGGTTTTCCGTGATCTCCCTGGGACGAGGAATCACCGGCTCCCGCTCATCGGCCGGCTAGAATCCGGCCATATGAAGACCGCGCGCCCATGAAGGCCCCGTGAACGCCGTCGGCGAAAGGCTGGCCGGCCGGGGCCGGCCGGCCAGCGTGTCACGGCGTGCGCTCGTGCTTCTGGGTGCCGTGGCCTGCTGGCTCGTCCTTGCCGCCGGGCCCGCGCAGGCGCATTCCGTCAGCGGCGCCTCGGCCACGAACTTCCGCACCACCGTGACCGGTCCGCAGCCCCCGGTGGACGGCGTCAGCCTCGTGCCCGTGGAGAACGGCAGCCGGGTGCGGCTGACCGTCACCGGTAACCACACGGTCGTCGTCAAGGGGTACGACGACGAGCCCTATCTGCGGGTGGATTCCGCTGGCGTCTGGCAGAACACGCTGTCACCCGCCACATATCTCAACCGCGACCGGTACGGGCCGCCCGGCACCGCCCCAGCCGGCGACAGCGGGGCCGCCAAGGCCGCCCCACGCTGGGAGAGGATCGCCGATAGCCGGACCATCGTCTGGCATGACCACCGCGCCCACTGGATGGGCACCCAGGATCCGCCGGCCGTGCGGGCCGCCCCGGGCCGCTTCCACCAGATCTACGCCTGGACGATCCCCCTGACCGTGGACGACCAGGCGGTTCTCGCCACCGGCACCCTCGACTGGGTTCCCGGGCCGTCGCCGGTGCCGTGGCTCGTCCTCGCCGTGGCGACCGCCGCCGCGACCGCCGCCAGCGGGCTGTACCGGCGCCGCGACACCGTGCTGGCCGTGGCCGTGACAGCGATCGTCGGCGTGGACGTCACCCATTCGGCGCTCATCGCCTGCTCCCGGGCCAGCGGCCGGCTGTCGGGGTTCGTCTACGGCAACATCGTCGAGATGGCCGCCTGGCTGCTCGGGCTGGCCGCGGCCGTCCTGCTGGTACGGCGCGCGAGCGCGGGCCGCTACCTCGCCGGGAGCGCCGGCTTCGTCATCGCCGTGACCGGCGGTTTCGGCGACCTGGATGTGCTGTACCGGTCCAGCGCCCCGATCGCCGGGCCGATGGGCCTCGCCCGGACGCTGACCGCGGTCACCATCGGTATCGGCCTCGGCCTGCTCGGCGCCACGGCGCTGGCGTCCCGCCGTCGCGCGTCACGCGGACCGTCCGGTACGGGCCAGGGCGGCCCAGAGCGAGGCGGGACGAACCAGGACAATACCAGCCAGAACAGCGCCGGCCAGAACAGCGCCGGCCAGGAAAGCCACCACAGCGGCGACGCGGGACGGGACGGCCCAGAGCAGGCCGGCCTGCCGCACGACGACCTGCCGCACGACGACCGGGAAGCGACCGACATGCTCCCCGCTCGGCGGGATGTGGCAGGCTGACCACCGTGAACGCGCGCACGGCGCCGCCCGCCGTCGCCAGGACGCCCGCCGCCGGAACAGCCGCTGTCGCCGGGACGGCTGCCGGGCGAGGCATGCGCGCGTCCGTCTTCGCCGGCTCCTCGGTCTGCCTCGCCGTGGCGGGGCACACCGCCGCCGATGGTCACCGGCCGTCGATATTGATCATCCTGGGAGCCCTCGGGCTGGTCACCCGCATCGCGTACGGACTTGCCGGGCAGGAGCGCCATGCCATCGCCGTGCTCGCCGGGGTCGGCCTGACCCAGATCGTCCTGCACGCCACGTTCTCGATCACATCGCACGACGCGGTCACGGCACATGGCGCCAGCATGGCCCCCGACGCGGTCCTGCACGACGGAGCCGTGATGAGCGCCATGCACGCCGTGGCGGCCGGGCTCGTCGCCGGCATGCTCCGCCATGCCGAGAAGGGGCTGTGGAACACGAGCGTCCTGCGGTCGGCGGCCGCCCGGTTCGGGACGCTCACCCGTCATGCCGGCAGGCTGCTGCGGGCCGTCCACCGGTTCGCGGCGCGGTGCGGCCTCCCGCTCACGATCGGGCCGGCGGCCACCCACGCCCCCGGCATGCCCGGTGGGCGCCCGCTCGCCGTGGCCGCGCCATCGGCGTCCATGGGCGGCTGCCTGTTCG
>NZ_CAKKTM010000471.1 GCF_920888515.1 Protofrankia sp. CiP1_Cm_nod1
GCGCCATCGGCGTCCATGGGCGGCTGCCTGTTCGTCCGCGCCGGCGGACGACGCGGGCCGCCGCCGGCCGCCCCCACCCGCGGGTTCGGCCGCGGCCAGGCCTGCCTGATCGCCACGCGTCCGTAGCCGCCGCACGTCACCCCACTCCGCGTCCCGCCCTGCCCGTGGACGGCTGTCCGCCGCCAGGCCGGCCGGGCCGGCAAGCACTGGCCCGACGTACACCCGCCGCCCGAATCCGTGTCTGTCGGATCCGGGCGGCGGCGGGCATGCCCGCGGACTGCCCGGTGCTGGCTGCCCGGTGCTGGCTGCCCGGTGTGGACCGCCAGCCGGCCCGCGTCAGGCCGGTCGGCCTCGGCGTGCCGGGCCGGGTCCGCCGTCCGCACGGGTGAGGTGTGCGCGGATCCGGGGCGACGTCCCGTACGCATACATCCCTGTTGATCAACAGGGAAACACAAAACTGCTGTCGCGACGCTTGCGACAAGAATGTTTTCCGAAAGGACCAGCATGTCCCGCACCACCCGTGGCATCGCCGTGCTCGGCGCCGCCCTCACCGGTGTGATCGCCTTTGCGCTGCCGGCGTCCGCGCACGTCACCGTGCAGCCGAAGACAGCGGTCGCCGGCAGTTACACCACCCTGTCGTTCAAGATCCCGACCGAACGGGACGACGCCGCCACGACCAAGCTGGAGGTCCAGTTCCCGACCGACACCCCGATCAGCTCGGTGTCGGTCGAGCCACACCCGGGCTGGACCTACCAGGTCGCCAGGACCAAGCTGGCCGAGCCCATCAAGACCGACGACGGGTCGGTCTCCGAAGTGGTCTCGCAGATCACCTGGACCGCGTCATCCGCCGACACCGCGATCAAGCCGGGTGAGTTCGCCGTGTTCAACGTCTCGGCCGGGCCGCTGCCCGCCAAGGCGGGCACGATCGCGTTCAAGACCCTGCAGACCTACAGCAGCGGCGAGGTCGTGCGCTGGATCGACGTGGCCCAGCCCGGTCAGGACGAGCCCGAGCACCCGGCACCGTCCCTGACCCTCACCGCGGCCTCCGGCGGCGGCGCGGACGCGCACGGCGGCACGGACGCCCACGGCGCCTCGGCGGCCGGCGCGCCCTCCGCCGGCACCGGCACGGCGGCGTCGAACAGCGTCGACAACTCCGACGGCACAGCCCGTGGGCTGGGCATCGCCGGGCTGGTCACCGGCCTGATCGGCATCGGAGCCGGCGCGGCCGCCCTGCGTGGCGGACGCCGCCGCGACACGACCGTCTCCTGACCACCCCTCCTGATCAGCGGTGAGCCGCGGGCGGCACAAGAAACCTTCGCGCCGCCCGCGGCTCTATCAGCCACGGCCTCCGGCAGCACGAAAAAATCTTCGCACCGCCTTCGGCGGAGTCCGGAGCGCCGCGCCAAGTAGCGCGGATCCCATCCACGACCATCCGTACAGGCCATGATCCGGAAAATTTTGTCGTTGTGTACGCTTTTTGACCGCAAAAGCGTACACAACGACAAACTCGCGCCGATCTTCTCCGGCGGCCGGCGCCCATCGAAACCTGCCACCATTCGGATGGATACGTGGGGATACGTATGGTTACCTGACCGGCGCTCTGGAGTTCCTGGCCAGCACGTCATCACCGGTGCCGTTGCGTCGGGGGCCGGCCCTGCCGGTAGCGTCGGGAGGGTGCCCCGGATCGCCCGCCTGTACCGCTATCCGATCAAGGGCCTGTCGGCCGAGGCGCTGGACTCGATGGCGCTGTCAGCGAGCGAAGGCCTCCCCATGGACCGGGTGTACGCGCTGGCAAGACCCGAGACGGTTCTCGACGACGCGCATCCACAGCCCCTGCCGAAGACGTGTTTCCTGACGCTGGCGAAGGACGCGGAACTGGCCCGCGTCGCCAGCCGGTACAACACCGCCACCGGCCTGCTCACCCTCGACCACCCGGACCGGAAACTGACCGCCGACCTGGGCGGCACGCGGGGCCGGGCGGCGGTGGAGGACTACTTCGCGACGCTGCTCGCCGACACCCTGCACGGAGGCCGGCCACGGCTGGTGGCCGGCTCCGGCGGCCACCGGTTCACCGATGTCTCCGTCGTCTCCACCGAGATGATGCGGGCCATCTCGATCATCAACCTGGCCTCCGTGCGTGACATCGCGGACCGGCTGGGAACGGACGTCCATCACCTGCGCTTCCGGGCGAACATCTATGTGGACGATGTCGATGCCTGGTCGGAACTGGACTGGGCCGGGCGCGAGATCCACCTCGGCGAGGTACGTGTCAAAGCGCTCGTCCCCACCGGCCGGTGCGCTGCGACCACGGTCAACCCGCGGACGGGCGAGCGTGACATCAGGATTCCGAAGGAACTACAGGCCCACTATGGGCACATCAACTGCGGGGTGTATGCCGCCGTCCGCTCCGACGGCACGATCAGAACCGGGGACCAGGTCACCGTGGGCGGCCCATACGCCGACGCGTTCCCGGAACAGCTCTGAATGGGCTGAAAGCCGACCGCCGCGCCCCGGCCCGGCCCAACCTGGCCCAGGCCAGCCCAGCCTGCCTGGCCTGGCCTGGCCCGACGACAACTGAGTGTCCCTCGCGCCACGCCGCCCGCGGAAACCCGGTATGACCTGTTCACCCCTGATGGACGGACACACCCGCATGCGCTACTGAAGATCCGTCCGGGACGCTTTAGGCTTCTGGTGCTGTGAGCCCCGTTCTCGCGTCAGGCCGGGCCGGGAACTTCGTCCGCGCGCTGCTGACCATCCTGGTGACGGCCCTGGTATTCCGCGAGATATACCTGCTGTGGTTCTTCCACACTCCCGCGTGGACGAGCAGGCCCAAGGAGATCCGCTGGTGCGGGGCGTGGTATGAACGGAGCAACGAGCGTGACCGTACCCTGGCGGAGGCCCGCGACCTCGCCGGTGGTTCCCTCGTCGAGGTTTCCCGTCTGCCCGTGTGGAGGCCGATCGTCGCCTACAAGCCGTCCGACGACTGCCCGCCGCACATCTTCGGCAAGGTCGGTGACGACACCTTCACCACCTATCTGATCAGCGGGGACTGACCCCGAGCCGGGAACCGGCTATGGACGCCGGGCCCGCCTCCTGCTGGGGCTGCTGGAGAACGTGCACCCGGGCATGGATCGAGTTGCGCTGCTGCAGCGCCGCACGGACGGCCCGGTGCAGACCGTCCTCCAGGTAGAGCGTGTTGTCCCAGTCGACGACGTGGGGAAACAGATCCCCGTAGAAGGTCGAGTCCTCGTCGAGCAGGACGTCCAGCGCGAGCACCCGTTTGGTGGTGACCAACTGGTCCAGCCTGACCTGGCGCGGCGGAATCGCCGCCCACTCCCGCTGGCTCAGCCCGTGATCAGGATACGGGCGACCGTCACCCACCCATTTGAAGATCACCCAGCACCTCCTCGCCGAGGCCGCGACGTCGCGGAACACCTGATGGCCAGCTGACCAAAGGCCGCATGATCATGCTCCTCCTCGCGCTCGGGGCTCCCACCGAATCCGGGGCTCCCGCCGGATCGGCGAGGCCGATCCAGGAGGTCCGGATGCCAGCCTGGGAAGTCCGGAGGCTCCAACAGCCTACCGACCAGAGGCCAGATGATCGCAATCCTTCTCATGCGGCCGGAGACCTTACAGAACGCCGACGGCCTCCGTCAACCCAGCGGATCGCGACCGTTCTCCACAGTAGTTGTTCATGTATTGTCCTGGATCAACAACTTCGCTCAAACCATCACTCGAACCGTCATCCAAAATCAACACTTCGCGTATTATAGCCAACTGAAAACCGTTCATCC
>NZ_CAKKTM010000472.1 GCF_920888515.1 Protofrankia sp. CiP1_Cm_nod1
TCGCCCCGGAGCCGCTCCGCGACCCCGGCCCCGCCGACGCCCTGAACGGCTTCAGCGCCTCGGAAGCAGCGGCGGGCAGCGTCCACGCACACTCACCGCCTTTACAGCAGCGCCAGCATGTTTGTCAATGAGATCAACATGACTTAGTGTGATCTTTTACGATCCGTTGCCGCTCCATTGCACACAGATCGACTGCTAATTAAGTTAGCATTACTTAATGGAAGGCAACCACACTTTAGCGGAGGGTATCGTGACGGCACTGACACCGCTCGAGGAAGCGACACCCGGCCGGGCCCATACCGTGATCGCCGGAGCCCGTCACACTCTGCTGACACTGCCCTACGAACGCCTCTGCGGCCGGGCCGGCCTGCCCGGCACCGCGGCCGCCGGCCGTCAACGGGCCGGTTGTCCACAGAGCCGGCCGTCAACGGGCCGGTTGTCCACAGGCTGACCGTCGACGGGCCGTGGGCCCAGGTCTGTCCGCATAATCGGGATCGCGCACAGTCGTCGCATCCATGCGGGAGGTCCCGGATGCTCCACCGGATGAGAACCCGGCTGACGCCGGTCACCACCTTCACCATCCTGATCGGCGTCATCACGCTGTTCGCCATGGGCTGCTCCGGCTCGTCCGGCTCGCCCGGTACACCCGCAGCCGGCGGCACGGCGGCCCCCGGGCCCGCCAGTACGGCCCAGACGGGCCAGGTGGCTTCCGCAGATGTCCCGGTGGCCAGCCGGACGGCCGGCTTCCGCGCGCCCGGCAGCATCTCGGGGACGGTCGAGGCCGGCCTGGTCGGCCTGAAGGCGGACGGGCGGCTGAGCACGCTCACCCTGCTGTGGACGCCGAGATACACCGGCGTCCCGCGGGAGAAGGAGATCTCGGTCTTCGACATGTTCGACGGGCACAGCCCCGCGGTGACCCTGGTCGACAGCGTCAACCTGAAGCGCTACCTCGTCGTCCAGGACAGCCGCAACGTCGAGCTCGGTGCCAGCGGCCCCAGGACGAAGACCGTCAACAACACCCCGGTCAGCGCCTCGTACACCTTTGCCGCACCGCCCGCGGACGTACGGGCACTCGACGTCTACGCCGACGACCGGCTGCTGTTCGACGACGTCCCGGTCGGCCGGTGATCCCCGTGCGGACGCCGACCGTGCCGGCCAGCCCCGCACGGCCCGGTCCCGCGCCGGCCAGGCCCGTGCCGGCCCGTCTCGGCGTGGCCGTGTCGGCGCTGGTCACCGCTGTGCTGTCGTGGCTGTGCGCGCCGGCGGCCCACGCCGCGACGGACGCCTCGACAGCTCCACCCACGGTGACCGACCAGGCGATCACCGAGTCGATCCGGGAGATCGATCCGGCGGCGGCGATCCAGCCGATCGACATCGAACGGTCCGTCGTCGCACTGCGCACCGAGCGGCGTGACGGTGCGGGCGTGGTCGTGACGATCAGCTCGGACGTGCTCTTCGCGTTCGACTCGGCCAACCTGACCGAGGCGGCCCGCGAACAGCTGGCCGGCATCGCGGCACAGCTCGTCAGGGCGACCGGCACGGTCATCGTCAACGGCTACACCGACAGCATCGGTACGCCCGCGTACAACGTGATCCTGTCCCAGCGACGGGCGGACGCCGTCGCGAACCTGCTGCGTCCGAAGACTCCGCCCGGCGTCCTCGTCTCGGCGACCGGGCACGGCGCCGCCAGCCCGGTCGCGCCGAACACCAACCCGGACGGCTCGGAGAACGCCGCGGGCCGTGGCCAGAACCGACGGGTCAGCATCATCTACCGCACATCATGACCGTCACCCACGACGATCGACGCCGAATCCGCACCCAGCCGTCACGAATATCCGCTGTCATGACCTTTTTGGATACGGTCGGTATCACAGTCCGGGGCCGTGGCGGCGGGTCCGTGGCCGTTCGTGCCCGCGTGGACCGCATCAGCCTGTGCGGGTGAGATGACTGGTGGGGACGCAATCCGCAATGCCGGACGCGTCCGGTGGTCGTACCGTCTCGGAACATGACCGAGGCAACGCGGTGGTTGTCGAGCTCCACATTCAGGAAATCAGCCGTATGGCCGGTGGGCCCCGCGGAGCAGGACGTGGTCACGGCCGCCTGGTGGCCAGCCCGGCCTGACAGCCCCATCGGTCCGGCCGCGTCGGATCCGCGGGTCATATCCGATTCACCGGCCGGACCGGATGAAAGGCGAGGATGCGGAACGTTCCCGGCCGTGGTTCTCGACCGGGCGACGGTCGCCTACGGCCGGATCCCGGTTCTGGAGAACGTCCACGGAACGGTCGAAGCCGGCCGCACCGTGGCCGTCATCGGCCCGGACGGCGCCGGGAAGTCGACGCTGATGAAAGCGCTGCTCGGGCTTGCCCCGGTGGTGAGCGGATCGGTGACGGTACTCGGCTGCCCACCGATGCAGGCCCGCCGCCGGGTCGCCTACGTCCCGCAGGTCGACGCGCTCGGGCCCGACCCGCGGGTGACCGTCGCCCAGGCCGTCCTCATGGGTCGTTACCGCTCGCTCGGCTGGGTGCGGCGGCCCACCCGCACGGACCGGGCCATCGCGGCACGCGCCCTGGAAACGGTCGGGCTCGCCCAGCATGCCGGGGAGCGGTTCGAGACGCTGCCCGGCGGGCAGCGCCAGCGGGTGTTCCTCGCCCGTGCCATCGCCCAGCAGCCACGTCTGCTGCTGCTCGACGAGCCGTTCGACGGCGTGGACGTCCTGTCCCAGCAGGCGTTGCTGTCCGCGCTGGCAGCCGTGCGCTCGGCCGGCACCAGCGTCATGATGTCCACGCACGATCTCGCGCTGGCCCATCTGACCTGCGACAGCGTCTGGCTGCTCAACCGCCGCCAGTTCGGCTCCGGACCAGCGGCGGCCACCCTCACCCCGGAGAAGCTGCGCATCACCTACCACGGCGGCGGCCCGCAGCACCTGTCACACCAGCGGCCGCGGCAGCAGCTGTCACAGCACCGCGCCGAATAGCCGCCCAGATGTCCGGGAGCCAGCCATCCTCGAACACGGCCGGTATCGAAAATGATCCTCTGGACGCCGTGGCCGGGCATCACGGCTGGGCACGGGGCCCACAACCGCGAGCGGTCCGCGCCGAATGGCCCACCGCGTCCGGCGACCAGGCGGGCTTGCGGGCCCGCGGGCCTGCCAGGCCGAAAGCCTTCCGGAGCGTCGGGATCCCGGCCATCGGGACCGGTTTCCGGAGCACCCGGACCCGACGGGACCGGATCCCGCAAACACCCGGCCATCCCGCCTTCAACCCATCATGACCAGGAAACCCGCATGGCCCGGAAAGCCCGCCCGCCAGCGACACACCACAAACATGATCGTATCGCCGTTGGCCGCTGGTCCTGCACTGTGCGTGCCCGAGGTTCCGAAAAGCGTGGCCCACTCGTCATGGGCGAGAAAACCCGGTGGACGCTGCACCTACTCTTGGTTCATGGAGTTCACCCAGTCCGACAAGCTCACCGGCGTCTGTTACGACGTCCGGGGCCCCGTCCTGGACCAGGCGACGAAGCTGGAAGCCGCTGGTCAGCGCATCCTCAAACTGAACATCGGCAACCCGGCGCCGTTCGGGTTCCACGCGCCGCCGGCGGTCCTTGAGGCAGTGGTGAACGGCCTCGCCGAGGCACAGGGCTACAGCGATTCCAAGGGCCTGCTCTCCGCCCGCACGGCCGCGGTCCGGTACGCGAACGGGAAGGGCATCACCGGTATCGACCCCGACGGGGTCTACCTCGGCAACGGCGTCTCAGAACTGATCATGATGTCGCTGCAGGCGCTGCTCAACGACGGCGACGAGGTGCTGCTCCCGGCGCCGGACTACCCGCTGTGGACAGCCGTGGTCAGCCTGTGCGGCGGGCGGCCCGTCCACTACCTGTGCGACGAGTCGGCGGGTTGGATGCCGGACCTCGACGCTCTGGCCAGCAGGATCACCACGCGCACCCGCGCGATCGTAGTGATCAACCCGAACAATCCCACCGGCGCGGTCTACGACCGCGAGATCCTCGAGGGCATCGTCGAACTCGCCCGCCGGCACAATCTGATGATCTTCTCGGACGAGATCTACGACCGGATCCTCTACGACGACGCCGAGCACGTCTCCACCGCGGCCCTCGCTCCGGACGTCGTGTGCGTGACGTTCAACGGGCTGTCCAAGGCGTACCGGCTGGCCGGCTTCCGCTCCGGCTGGATGGTGCTCTCGGGCCCGCGCACGCACGCGTCCAGCTATGTCGAGGGGCTCAACATCCTGGCCAACATGCGGCTGTGCGCCAACGTCCCGGGCCAGTTCGCCATGCGGGCCGCGCTCGAGGACGACGGCGGCGCGGGCGACCTCGTCCTGCCCGGTGGCCGCCTGCGCGAGCAGCGGGACGTGGTGTGGAAGCTGCTCAACGACATTCCGGGCGTGTCGTGCGTGAAGCCGAAAGGGGCGCTGTACGCGTTCCCGCGGCTCGATCCGGACGTCTACCCGGTCACCGACGACGAACGGCTTGTCCTGGACCTGCTCCTGACCGAGAAGATCATGGTTGTGCAGGGCACGGGTTTCAACTGGCCGCGGCCCGATCACTTCCGGATCGTCACGCTGCCGGACGTGGACGACCTCACCGACGCCGTGGGCCGTATCAGCAGGTTCCTCACCGCCTACGTCCAGGGGGGGGGCAGTCCACCGCCAGGGTGGCCGGCCCACCTTCGAACCGCAGCACATACCGGCGGGCTGACCGGCTCCCGGGAGACACGCTGATCCGGCCGGATCCAGAGGCGGCGGAACCGTGGCCAGATCCGTCCGATCCGTTGAATGCTGCCGGATATCAGCGTTTTCGGCGGTCTCGCGCACGGGCTCGACGAGGACAACCGTGGCCACGCTGGATCCGATCGGGAACCTGCGCCAGCCAGGAACGGCACCAGGCCGAAGATGACGATGCCGTGCGCCATACCGACCGGAGGACCGGGCCACACCGACCGGAGGACCGGGCCACGCCGACCGGAGGACCGGGCCACGCCGCAGCGCTGCCCGCCCCACCGCGGAAGCCGTAGGTGGAACAGGTCACGATGACAGCGTTTTTCACCTACGGCCGCGCAAGCCGTAGGTGAAAAACGGCGTGGCAGCAGCGGTTTCCACCTACGGCTGAGGGGTGTCGGGCGGCGCGGGCGACGGAAGAGACACCCGCGCCGAAACCGTTTCGTCTCCCTGACCATGACAGAGACCCGTCGTCCGGGGCCTCGGCCGCCGTACGGTGAGAGAGTGAAGGCTGTGCCCAGCGCCGAATCCAGCCGAGCGGCCCCTGCCCCGACGGCGTCGTCCCGGGGGGCCGCGTCCGCCGCGGAACCATCGCGTGCCGGGCCGGGTGGCGGCGGACGCCGGGCCATACTCGGCCGCGGAACCACCGTCCGGGCCACCCGCCAGGGAGACGCCGTCTGCGCCGCGCTGGCCGAGATCGACGCTTTCACCAGCGCCCAGGACCTGCACGCCCACCTGCGCGACATGGGGCAGGCTGTCGGCCTGACCACCGTCTACCGGCATCTGCAGGTCCTCGCCGACCAGGGTGAGGTCGACGTGCTGCGCCGCGACGACGGGGAGACCCTCTACCGCCGCTGCGCGACCGACAACCATCACCATCATCTGGTCTGCCGCCGCTGCGGCCGGGCCGTCGAGGTCGAAGGACCCGAGATCGAGGCGTGGACCGACCGCGTCGCCGCGGCCGCCGGCTTCACCGACGTCGCCCACACCCTGGAGATCTACGGCACCTGCGCCGACTGCGCCGCCGCCGGCTCGACCGGGTAAGGCGGAAATCCCCGCTCCTGCTGGTCACGCGGTACCTGCCGCGGCCCCTGCCGCATAGCGCGGCCGGGGCCCGTCGAATACCGGGCCGGTCACACTCGCAGCCATGTGAAAGCGCGGGATCCACTCTCGATGGTGTACGGGTAGGCAGACGTACCCGGCCACGGGGTGGTGATGATCTGCCATGGCTGGGCCTGCCCCGGGCGGGGAACAGCGGTTTCCGCTCCCGTGGCAGCCGGCGGTGACCGTCCGCCGTTATGCTGACGCGGCCAAAAAGCGTACACAACGACAAACCAACCTGGATCATGGCCTGTACGGGTGGCCATGGATGGGATCCGCGCTGCTTGACCGGCACTCCAGGTAGCAGAACTCTGCCTGCGTGACCGCGTGAATGGTATTGAAAAATCTGGCCACCGCATGGGTTTTATGATCGACTACCGTAACTTCGCGGCAGACGGTCGAACATCTGGCATGATCTGATCAACCTAAAATGCCATCTTCTTGCTGCGACCCTGAGGACCGGCTCGGGTTGGGCGACTGTGTTCTGCTCGGAGTTCCCGACGGTGTCGTGGACGGCGTCCTCGTCGGTGACACCGTTCCCGACGGTGTCGTGGACGGCGTTCTCGTCGGCAACGAGCAAGGCATTGTCGAGACGGTGTCCGGTGCGAGGGCGGATGGCGTGGCCGAGGCCTTGAACGGCGTTGCGGACGGCGGCCTGGACGGTGTCGCGGGCGCTGTCCTGGCTGCTGTCCTGGACGGAATTGCGGATATCGACCGGCATGGCCCGGGCGTCGCCTGCGCGGAGGGATCGACCTTCGGCACGGGCGGCAGTTTCCTGACCTTCTTGGCTTCGTACTGTGGTGCAGTCTTCACCTGTTGAACATTCTGGATCCGGATACCGTGAACATCGCCTCCCAGGTTCAGGGTCACGATGTTCCGTTCGGTCGCCATGTCGGACTTACCGTCCAGCAGGAAGCGGAGCTTATCCGCAACATGGATGTTGTACAAGCTGTCCCTTGCCTTGCCGAGGACCGTCTGTCGGACAACGAGCAGGGTGCCGTTCGCCGGAGCTTGAATTTTTTTCGACTCGGACGCCTCGACAGAGAAAGTTCCCAATGGAGTTACGATCTGCCGTGAAGCATTTACGGTGATGCTCCCGTCGCCGGACAGCGTGAACTCGATCGGGAGAAGCGGCGGGTGGTATTTGCCCTCCAGATCGCAGCCGACGAGGACCAGAACCAGCAAGAGGGCCGACGCGACCATTTTCCCCGGACCGAACGATCGATGCATGGCCCACCTCCGTGGCATCACACCTGGACCATCACCTATGATGATCATTGGATATGCTACCGCGTGCAGGCGGCGGAGCCGGCGTCTCTGTAAGAAACACGTCACCAAGATTCCTGGAAACCCGGACTGACGCCGCGTGCCGCTCATAGATGTAGTCTCAACCGGGCTTGCGGGCCTCGATCAGGAACCGCGTCGTGTACGCGACGAAGAGACCGTCGACCTGGATACGATCGTGCAGGGCCTCAAGCTGAGGCCGATATCGGGTAACGGTGGACCCGGGACCATCCAGATCACTTTGCACGGGAAGTACTGACATGAAACTTGACTTTCGCGGTTATGCGGTGTCGGTGCCCCAGACCAGTCGGAGGGTGTGGAGTTCCGCCGGGGTCGGTGGTTCGGGTCGAGTGGGCTGATATCTGGTGGCGATCAGGACGCAGCGAAGCTTGCGGCCATTTCAGCGGTGGAGAGGCGGGTCTTGGTGGTGCACCAGGGGGCGCGCGTGGTGGTCGGTGGCGTCCGTCGGAGTGGTGGCCGGCGACGGTGTACCAGACAGCGGTCAGCGTCTGGCAGGCCAGGCCGAACGGGACGGTGCGTTCCACGACGGCTTTCACCCGGTCGCGGGCCTTGCCCGACGCCGAAGATCTGCTTGGCGCCCGCGATCGCGACTTCCATCGCCTGCCCGACGCCGCCACCGTCCACCTGGACTCCGGCTACCATGGCCAACCGTCTCGCGACGTGCTCGCCGCCCACCGCCTGGCCGGTGAGATCGTCCCGAAGGGGGAACGCAGCCCGGTCCAGTTCGGTCGGCGCTGGGCCGGGGAGCGCACCCACTTCTGGATGAACGGCTACGGCAAGCTACGCCGCCGCACCGAGAAGAACGGCAGGGCAGTCGATTTCTACCTGTACCTGGCGGCAGCGTTCGTCACTGTCCGTCGTCTGATCCAGGAGGCGCGGCGAGGTACCGCTGGGCCAGCCGCCCCACCACCCGTCGGCTCACGTGGGCCTGCTGCCGGTTGCTCTTGCTCGTTCTAGAGCGCCAGTCGGATAACCATACGTATCCCCCCGAACGGTGGCCCGCTTCGATGGGCGCCAGCTACCGGAGAAGATCGGCGCTATTTTGTCGTTGTGTACGCTTTTGCGGCCAAAAAGCGTACACAACGACAAAATAGCCTGGATCATGGCCTGCGCGGGTGGTCGTGGATGGGATCCGCGCTACTTGACCGGCGTTCTAGCGACCGGCGCTCTGGCCTGGGCGGCTTTCGCCGAGCGGGTCGAGCAGCGCCGGGGCGAGTTCGCGCCACTGCCGGCGGGGCAGGCCGCGGCGGTCCGGGTCGAGCACCTGGACGCACACGTGGTCGGCGCCGGCGTCCAGATGCTCCTTGATCCGGCCGAGCAGGACGTCCGGGTCGCCCCAGGGCACGATCGTGTCGACGAGCCGGTCCGAACCCGCGTCCGCGAAATCGCTGTCGGTGAAGCCGAACCGGCGCAGGTTGTTCGTGTAGTTCGGCAGCCGCAGGTAGGAGCCGGTGTGCCGCCGGGCCAGCTCCCGCGCGGTCTCCGGGTTGGTGTCCAGGACGAACGCCTGCTCCGGGACGAGCAGCTTGCCCGGCCCGAGGATCGTCCGGGCGCTCGCGGTGTGTTCCGGCGGCACGAAGAACGTGTGGGCGCCGTCCGCCCGGGCGCGCGCCAGCTCCAGCATCTTCGGCCCGAGCGCGGCGAGCACCCGCGGTGACGACGCCGGCGGAACCGCCCGGTACTGCTCCCGGGCGGACGCGTCCATCTCGTCGAGGTAGGCGCGCATCTGCGTGAGCGGTCTGGTGTACGGCACCCCGCGGATCTCCATCAGGGACGCGTGCGACACGCCGACGCCGAGCAGGAACCGGCCGGGGAACGCCTCGGCCAGCGTCAGCTGCCCGGCCGTCATCGTCTGCGGGTGCCGGGCGAGGATCTGCGCGATGCCGGTGGCGACGGTCAGCCGGGGGGCCGCCGCGAGCATCAGCCCCGCGGTGACCAGCACCTCCCGGCCCCTGACCTCGCCGGTCCAGACCGCGGGATAGCCCAGCTCGTCGAGTTCGGCGACGGCGTCGCGCACCACGGACGCCGGCGAGTAGTCGAACTGGCCGCTCCAGATCCCTACCTTACCGAGCGTCACCGACGCGGACGGGTCGGCGGGGCGGGCCGCGGTGGCGGGTACGCCGGGCTCCGGCTCACCGGTGGTGATGGGCGTCTGCGCAACTGTCACCGCACCACGCTATCCGGGCCGGGGCGGCGACCGCCCGTCGGGCGGCCCGGCCGCGGCACCAGGCTCCGCCCCCGGTGTTCCGGGAGCGTCGGCTGTTCCGGGAGCGTCGCCGGCAGCGACCACCTGCCGGCTCGGCTCGGCTCAACCGCGACGGGACGTCGCCCGCGCGGCAGGCACCCACCGACCGGCCGGGATCCGTTCAGGCCCGCGCCGGGTGAACCGGCCCCATGGCAGCCCGCACCGTCGGGATGGCCCGCCGCGCCCTCCGCAAGCGCCGCACCCTCCGCAAGCGCCGAGCCGGACGAACCGGGCCCGGCGCAGGCCAGGCCGGACCTGTCGGGACCGGGCTGGACCGGGACGGGTCCGGGGCCGGGCCGGGCCGGGCCGGATTCGTCGAGGTCAGGCCGGGCGTCCGAGCTTGCTCGCCGTGTCCGGGCGACTATCGTCTACTGCGCGGCGGTCCCGCCGACCCGCGTGGCCGGCCGCGTCGGGCGCGTCCCGTGGATGCCGACACCAACGGAGATCCACCGGGTACACCCATCGCGCAGGCCGCCACCGACGATCTCGGGAACGGCCGAGGACGACCGGAGGACGCCATGTCCACTCCTGACACAGAGTCTGCTGACACAGAGTCCACTCCTGGCACAGACCGCCTCGACGCGGACCGCCTCGACACCGTCGCCGCACCCGTCCCGCGTAACCCGACGGACGCCAGTAGTGACAACACCGCGCCGATCCGGCTGCTGACGCCGGACGGGGACCGGCTGCCCCTGGCCGCCTACGACCCGTACATCGCCGACCTCACCGACGCCGACCTGGTCGGGCTCCTGCGCGACATGGTGATCGCGCGCAGGCTCGACGAGGAGTCGACCGCCCTGCAACGCCAGGGTGAGCTCGGCCTGTGGGCGAGCCTGCGCGGGCAGGAGGCGGCCCAGGTCGGCTCGGCGCGGGCGCTGCGCGCCGACGACATGGTCTTCCCGACCTACCGCGAGCACGCGGTGGCCTGGTGCCGGGGCATCGACCCGCTGGACGTCCTCGGCCTGTTCCGCGGGACGGCCCACGGCGGCTGGGACGTGGACGAACACGGCTTCCAGACGTACGCGATCGTGGTGGGTTCCCAGGTCCTGCACGCGACCGGCTACGCCATGGGGGTCACCAAGGAGACCAGGACGGGTCTGGGTCGCCGGCCGGTCGGGACGGCCCACCGGCCCGTCGCCACCACCGGCGGCACCGGCGGCACCGCCGGGAGCGGCGGCACCGCCGGTGACGGCGACGGCCTGCCGGCGACCCTGGTCTACTTCGGCGACGGAGCGTCCAGTCAGGGTGATGTCAACGAGGCGTTCAACTGGGCGGGCGTGTTCGAGGCGCCGGTGGTCTTCTTCTGCCAGAACAACCACTGGGCGATCTCCGAGCCGACGCGGCGGCAGACCCGCGTCCCGATCTATTTCAGGGCCCGCGGGTTCGGCATCACCGGTATCCGGGTGGACGGCAACGACGTGCTGGCGACCCTGGCCGTGACGCGCTGGGCGCTGCGGCAGGCCCGTCAGGGGCGGCCGGCCCTGGTGGAGGCGGTCACCTACCGGATGGGCGCACACACCACCGCGGACGACCCGTCCCGCTACCGCCAGGCGTCGGAGCTCGCGCGCTGGGGCGCCCTCGACCCCATCCAGCGGATGGCGGCCTACCTTCGTGGCCGCGGGCTGCTGGACGACGACGCGGCCAGCGCCCTGGACCGGGAGGCCGACGCGCTCGCGGCCACCATGCGGCAGCGCTGCCTGAACCTGCCCGACCCGGCTCCGCTGAGCCTGTTCGACCACGTGTACGCGCACGACACCGAGGAACTGGTCGACGCCCGGGCCACGTTCGCCGACTTCACCGAGACCGGCTCCACCGAGACCGACTTCACCGAGGCAGGCCTCCCCGAGACCGGCTCCACCGAGGCCGAGCAGGGCGAACCGGCCTACCGGAACGAGCCGTCCCACCGGGGCGAACCGTCCTACTGGAATGAGCAGGCGCACCGGAACGAGCCGTCCCGACCAGCCGGGACGGCGCAGCGAGCCGAACGTCCGGGTGGGCCACCCGCGGCCGTCCGGACGGGCGCGACGGTCCGGGCGGCGGTGGTCCGGCCGGCGTCGACGGTAGCCGTGACGGCGGCCCGCGGCGTCCGGAAGGCGCTGTGACCATGCCGCGCCAGAAGGACGTCGCAACCGTGTCGCGCCAGCGGGACGCCGCGACCACATCGCGCCAGCAGGATGCTGTGGCCGCGTCACCCCAGCGGGGCCTGGAGGCCGCGTCGCTCCGGCGGGGTATGGGGGCCGGGCCGTCGACGCTGACCCTGGCCAAGGCTCTCAACGCGGGGCTGCGTGCAGCCATGGAGGACGACCCGAGGGTCGTCGTGATGGGCGAGGACGTCGGCCGGCTCGGCGGGGTCTTCCGCGTCACCGACGGGCTGCTGGCCGACTTCGGCGAGGACCGGGTGATCGACACCCCGCTCGCGGAATCCGCGATCATCGGGACGGCCATCGGGCTGGCGATGCGCGGCTTCCGGCCGGTGTGCGAGATCCAGTTCGACGGCTTCGTCTACCCCGCCTTCGACCAGATCGTCACCCAGCTGGCCAAGATGCACTATCGGACGCGGGGCCGGGTCCACCTGCCCGTGACGGTCAGAATCCCCTTCGGCGGCGGCATCGGCGCTGTCGAACATCACAGCGAGTCACCGGAAGCGTACTTCTGCCACACCGCCGGGCTGAAGGTGGTGGCGTGCTCCAACCCGGTCGACGCCCACACGATGATCCGCCAGGCCGTCGCCGCGGACGACCCGGTGATCTTTTTTGAGCCCAAGCGCCGCTACTGGGAGAAGGCCGAGGTGACCACCGGCCTGCCGCTGTCGACAGCCACCCCGCTGCACGTCAGCCGGGTCGTGCGCACCGGGGAGGACGCGACGCTGGTTGCCTACGGCCCGATGGTGCGCACCTGCCTGGACGCGGCCGCCGTCATGGCCGAGGAGGGACGCGAGCTCGAGGTGATCGACCTGCGCACGCTGTCCCCGCTCGACCTGTCGCCCGTGTTCGCGTCCGTACGGCGGACCGGGCGGCTGGTGGTGGTACACGAGGCGCCGTCGAACGTGTCGCTGTCCGCGGAGATCGCCGCGCGGGTCACCGAGAAGGCGTTCTACTCGCTGGAAGCCCCAGTGCTGCGTGTCACGGGATACGACACTCCGTATCCGCCATCTCGTCTGGAGGAGCACTACCTGCCGGACGTCGACCGGGTGCTCGACGCCGTGGACCGGTCGTTCGACTACTGACCGGCATCCACCGGGCCACACCAGCGAAACGTTCGACAGCCTGCGTGATGCCGGAGGGCCGGGTCCCGGTCGTCAGCCGTCACTCGGTCATCGGTCGTCCCGGCCACCAGTTGGAGGTCACCGTGTCACGTGAGCAGTTCCGGCTCCCCGACCTGGGCGAGGGCCTGCCCGACGCCGAGATCGTCCGATGGCTGGTGGAGGTGGGTGAGCACGTCACCGTCAACCAGCCGATCGCCGAGGTGGAGACCGCCAAGGCGCTGGTGGAGGTGCCCTCCCCGTTCGCGGGCGTGCTGGCCGTCCGGCACGCCGAGCCGGGCGACACGGTCGAGGTGGGGCAGCCGCTGGTGACCGTCGACACCGACGCCAGCGCCGGCGGAAGCGGAAGCGGCACCGTGGATGCCGCCGCTGAAAGCAGTGCATCCAGCACCAACGGCACCCACCGGGCGGGCGGCGCCATCCCCGTCACGGCCGGCCCGGCCGCTCCGGAGAGCCGGCGGCGGCGTGGTCAGACACCTGCCGCGCCCGGCTCGGATCCCGCGTCCGGTCACCCGTCCGGTCCCGCGTCCGGCTCGCGGGAGGGAGATGGCGAGCGGATGCCCGTGCTGGTCGGGTACGGCCCGCGCGGGGGGCCAGGGGTGTCCAGGCGGGCCGCGCGCCGGAGCTCACGCCAGGACCCGACAGGCAGGGCGGACGAGGCAGCCGCGGCAACCAGGACAGGTCCGACAACCAGGATAAATCTGGCAATCGGGACAGGTCCGGCGACCAGGACAGGCCTGCCGGATCCGGCAGGCGGGGGAAGGCCGGCGGGTACGGGCGCGGACGCGGGCGGCAGCCCACGGCCGCCCGACGGCCTCGACGCGCCGCGGCGGCCGGCCCGGGCCGTCGCCGTGCTCGCGAAACCACCGGTGCGCAAGCTCGCCCGCGACCTCGGTGTCGACCTGGGCACGATCGTCGGCACCGGACCGCACGGAACGATCAGCCGCGCCGACGTCGAGGCGGCCCGGACACTCACGAACGGCCACGATGCCGGCCGGGACGCCAGCCATGACGCCGGCCGGGACACCCACTGGGACGCCAGCCCGGACACCGCCCCGGGTGCCGGCCGGGACCGGGTCCGCCGCATCCCGGTGACGGGCCTCCGACGGGCGGCCGCGCAGGCGATGGTGACCAGCGCGGCGAACGCGCCGCAGGCCACCGAGTTCATCAGCGTGGACGTCACCGAGACGATGGCGGCCCGCGACCGGCTGGCCGCGCTGCCCGAGTTCGCCGACGTCAGGGTGACCCCGCTGCTGTTCGTCGCCAAGGCACTGCTGACGGCCGTCAGCCGCCATCCGATGGTCAATTCCCGCTGGGAGGACGCGGCCGGCGACGAGCCCGCGCGGATCGCCGTCCACGAGTACGTCAACCTCGGGATCGCGGTGGCCTCGCCGCGCGGGCTCGTCGTACCGAACATCGCGGACGCGGACCGGATGAGCCTCGTCGAGCTCGCGCACGCGCTGCACGAGCTGACCGTCACCGCCCGCGCCGGAAAGAGCACACCAGAGGCGCTGCGCGGTGGGACGATCACAATCACCAACGTCGGGGTGTTCGGCGTCGACATCGGAACCCCCCTCCTCAACCCGCCGGAAGCCGCGATCCTCGCGCTGGGAGCGATCCGTCCGATGCCCTGGGTGTACGGGGGTGAGCTGGCTGTCCGGACAGTGGCGCAGCTCGCCCTCACCTTCGACCACCGGATCGTCGACGGCGAGCTCGGCTCCAGGGTGCTCGCGGACGCCGCCCGGATGCTCACCGACCCGGCCGTGGCCCTCGCCTGGAACTGACCCACCGACGACGGCACGGGCAGCCCGCCAGGACCGCGATCCGCGACCCCAGGCAGTCGAAATGATACCTTTTGCCACAAACGGGCGAGCGGACCGGGCCCCCAGAGCCATCCACCGGCGTGAACACAACAGAGCGAGCAGGAATCCCAACCAGAGCAAAGCGGGTGGGATGGGGTGGACAACGGAGGAAGAAGCTTGCCTGGTACGGTTGCGCCTTGCTTACGGCTTCCGGTACGGCTTCCGGCACAAAGGGGTGGAACGCATGACGCGCGTGGAGGCACTGCAGGCCGCGGACGAGTTCGTCGCCAAGGTCCTGACCTCCGCAGGCTCCAGCGGACGTTTCAACGGTGCTCTCAACCTCGCTGAACGGGTCGATCTGACGCTGCGGGTCGCGCGGTTCCTCCTGGAGGGGCAGGGCGCCTCCGAGACCGACGACCTGCTCAAGCGGGACATGCGCAACGAACTGGACCAGGCCTTCCCGCCGCTGCGCACGTCCTAGGACACTTCCTGTAGATCCTGAGAACACTTCCCGTAGATCCCGCTCGACGCGGGCGACGATCTGGGCACCGATCCGCGCGGACGCGGATCCATGGCACAAAGGCACAGGCACGGACGCGGCCGGCCTCGGGATGCCGACCTCATCCCGGGGCCAGGCACGGGCCCGCGGTGGCGCGGACGGGGCACCTGCCCGCGCCACCCGTCTACCAGCCGGCTACCGGTCAGCCGGCTACCAGCTGCCGGTCACTCAGAACGCCTCCTCGGGGAGGTCCATCAGGTCGAGGTCGGTGGCCGCCAGGACGCCGAGCCGGGCGGACAGCTCGGGCAGCACGTTCGCGGCGAACCAGCGGGCCGCGGACACCTTGCCCGCGTAGAAGGCCCGGTCCTTCGCCGACAGGGTCCCCGCCGTCCCCCGCGCCGCCAGCGCGTTCTCCGCGGCCTCGGCCTGGCGCAGCAGCAGCCAGCCGATGACGAGGTCACCGACGCTCATCAACAGCCGGGTGGTGTTCAGGCCGACCTTGTACACGTTGCGGGGATCCTCCGCCGCGCTGGTGAGAAAGCCGACCAGCGCGGCGACCATCGACTGGACGTTGTCCAGCGCGACGCCGAGGGCCTCCCGTTCGTGCCGCAGCGAGCCGTCGCCGGCGTCACCCTTGGCGAACGCCTGGATCTCGCCGAACAGCGTGCCCAGCGCCGTGCTCCGGTCCCGCACGATCTTGCGGAAGAAGAAGTCCTGCCCCTGGATGGACGTGGTGCCCTCGTACAGGGTGTCGATCTTGGAGTCCCGGATGTACTGCTCGACCGGATAGTCCTGCAGGTAGCCGGAGCCGCCGAGGACCTGGAGGGATGTCGCGAGCAGCTCGTAGGACCGTTCCGAGCCGACGCCCTTGACGATGGGCAGCAACAGGTCGTTGAGCCGTTCGGCGAGGTCGTCCCGGGTGCCCGCCGCCTGCGCCAGGGCGATCCTGTCCTGGATCGTGGCGGTGTACAGGACAAGCGCCCGCATGCCTTCCGCGTACGCCTTCTGCACCATCAGCATCCGCCGGACGTCCGGGTGGTGGATGACCGTGACGCGCGGCGCGGTCTTGTCCATCAGCCGGGTCAGGTCGGCGCCCTGGACCCGGGTCCGGGCGAACTCGAGTGCGTTGAGGTAGCCGGTGGACAACGTCGCGATGGCCTTGGTGCCCACCATCATCCGGGCGTACTCGATGACCTCGAACATCTGGGCAATGCCGTTGTGGACGTCGCCGACCAGCCAGCCGACCGCGGGCTGCTGCTCGCCGTAGCGCAGTTCGCAGGTGGTGGAGACCTTCAGCCCCATCTTCTTCTCGACGTTGGAGACGTAGACGCCGTTGCGCACGCGGGGCTCGCCGGTGTTCGGGTCCACCAGGAACTTCGGCACCAGGAACAGGGACAGGCCCTTGGTGCCCGGCCCGTGGCCGACCGGTCGGGCCAGGGTGAGGTGGAAGATGTTCTCCGGTACGTCCCAGTCACCACCGGTGATGAAACGCTTCACGCCCTCGATGTGCCAGCTGCCGTCGGGCTGGGGTACCGCCCTGGCGCGCCCGGCTCCCACGTCCGAGCCGGCGTCGGGCTCGGTGAGGACCATGGTCGCGCCCCACTGGCGCTCGATCGCGAGCCGGGCGAGGTTCTTCTGCTCGGCATTGCCGAGCCGGTCGAGGATCGCCGCGAAGGTGGGCCCGCTCATGTACATGAACACCGCCGGGTTGGCCCCGAGGACGAGCTCCGAGGCGGCCCAGGCGACCGAGGGCGGAGCGCCCATCCCCCCGAGGTGCGGCGGCACGAACAGCCGCCACCACTGGCCTTCCATGAGCTGGGCGTAGGACTTCTTGAACGACTCCGGCAGGGTGACGCTGCCGGTGCTGGCGTCGAAGACCGGGGGGTTGCGGTCCGCGTCCGTGAACGACTCGGCGATCGGGCCGGTAGCCAGCCTGTCGAGTTCGGCGAGTACCTCGTGGGCCGTGTCGCGGTCCATCTCGGCGAACGGGCCGTGCCCGAGCGTGTTGTCGACATCCAGCACCTCGAACAGGTTGAACTCGATGTCGCGGAGGTTGCTCTTGTAGTGCCCCATGGCTGTCTCCCGGGGAAGAGCCGGCCTCGGTGCTCACCGATGGGGCCGGCGTACTCCTACTGGCCAGTAACTCATACCCATGCTACCCGCCGGTAACCATCCTTGGTACGGATGCGCGGAATCCGGAACAACAAGCCGGAGCGAGCCAGGACCATGACATTGCGCAGCGAATGCCATGGCTGGCGACACTTTCCGCGACGGGGAGGCGGCCGGCGATCCTAGGAGACGTCGCCCCAGCGCAGGTTGCCGTCGGGATCGCGCAGGCAGACCACGGGACGTCCGTTGGCCCCCTGGACGACCTGGCCGGTGTCGGTGACGGTGCATTCGGCGTTCGGCACGGGAGCGGCCGGGTCGGGCGGCGGCGGGCCGGCCAGCCCCCAGCGCGGCTGGCCCGTGTCCGTCTGCTGGCAGTACAGGATCAGCCCGCTGATGGCCTGCCGCGGGGCGACATCGCGCGCGGATACGCATGGCTGACCCACGAACACCGTGGGCGACCAGTGCGACGAGTCAGAACCCGGCGGAGCATCGGTGAGGCCGCCCGGCGCGGCGGGATCGGACGCCTTCGGGGAGTCCTGCGCGCCCGGGGCCGGGGCGCCCGTCCCGCCGGTCGCGGCCGGCGGCCCGGAACGTTCGCCCGGCCCGCCCGAGGGGCCCGTGGCCGAGGCCCGCGGCGAGGACATCTCGATGTCGCTGCCGGCCGACCCGCAGCCGGCCAGCAGGAGCGCCGTCATCGCGACCGCCGCGACGGCACGGGCTGCGCTTCGGGCACGGGCTGCGCTTCGGGCACGGGCTGCGGCATGGGCTCTTAGACACCCGTGTCCTGCATGTCCAGCCGCCACACCGTCCAGCTTAGGCCGTGTCAGACGGATGTTGGTCGATGCGGGTGGCCGTCCGGGCGCCACCCGCGGTCGAACATCCGTCGGACGCGGCCTGGGCGCCGGCCGGCGGGGCACGGCGGCGCGCGGGAAGAACGATCGGCCCGGCGGGCGCCGGCCGGGATTTTCCGACTGTCATGAACCAGGAGTGACCGGGTCGGGACGCGTCACTCACGACTGTGGGACAGATCACGATCACCGGAAACGACTGACATCGCCATCCTGTCCCGTACGGCGGTTCTCCGGCCTACGATCCGGCACATGGTCGCCTGCCCGACATGCGGAAAGGCCAATCAGGACGAAGCACGCTTCTGCTTCTCCTGCGGTACTCCCCAGCCCACGTTCGGGATCGGCGCCCGCAAGACCGTCACGATCCTGTTCTGCGACGTCACCGGCTACACGGCCATCGGTGAGCAGCTCGACTCCGAGCCGCTGCAGCAGGTCATGTGGCGGTTCTTCAGCGCCGCCCGCGAGGTGATCTCCTCGCACGGGGGCAGCGTCGAGAAGTTCATCGGGGACGCCGTGTTCGCCGTCTTCGGCATTCCCGTCCTGCACGAGGACGACGCGCTGCGGGCCGCCCGGGCGGCCTGCGAGATCCGTGCCAGCATGGACGTGCTCAACGCCGACCTGGAGCGTGACTGGGGGTTCCGCTTCCGCATCCGCATCGGCATCAACACCGGCGAGGTCACCGTCGGCGGGCCCGGGACGGGCGGCGGTGTCACCGGGGACGCCGTCAACGTCGCGTCCCGGCTGGAGGAGGCCGCCGCCCCCGACGAGATCCTCATCGCGGACGCCACCCTGCGGCTGATCCGGCCGCACGTACGCGCCGAACCGGTCGGGCCGCTGGTCGTCCAGGGCAAGCGGGCGCCGCTGCGGGCCCACCGCCTGATCGACCTGACCCACCCGGGGATCGGGCCGGGGGCGCGGTTCGCGCCCGAGGGCTTCGCCGCCCCGGTGATCGGCCGGGACCGGGAGCGCCGCCGCCTCGACGACGCCCTCGAGCAGGTGATCGAGGAACGCACCTGCCACCTGTTCACCCTGCTCGGCCCGGCCGGTATCGGGAAGTCCCGGATGGTCCGGGAGTTCTGTGAGGCGATGGCGCCGCGGGCGACGGTGCTCACCGGGCGCTGCCTGTCCTACGGCGAGGGCATCACCTACTGGCCGCTGATGGAGATGGTCCGGCAGGCGACCGGGATGTCCGCCGACGAGAGCGCGCCCGAGGGCCGCCGCCGCCTGCGCGAGCTGCTGGAGGAGGTCGGTAACGTCACCAGCGGCGTCACCGGGGACGCCGCCGCCGTGGTGGACGGGCTGGCACCCCTGGTCGGGCTCGGCGGCGCCGAGGTCGGCGCGCAGGAGAGCTTCTGGGCGGTACGGACCTTCCTCGCCGCGCTCGCCGAGAAACGTCCGCTGATCGTCTGGTTCGACGACGTGCACTGGGCCGAGCCGACCCTGCTGGACCTGATCGAACACGTCGCCGACTGGTCCCGGGAAGCGCCGGTCCTGCTGCTGTGCCTGGCCCGGCCGGAACTGCTCGAGGAACGCCGGACGTGGGGCGGCGGCAAGCTCAACGCCACGTCCATGCTGCTGCAGCCGCTGAGCGAGGAGCGCTGCCAGCGCCTGATCCGCACCCTGATGGGCTCGAACGACCTCGACCCGGCGCTGGTCGCGCGCATCACCGACTCGGCCGCGGGCAACCCGCTGTTCGTCGAGCAGACGCTGGCGGCCCTCGTCGACGACGGGCTGCTGCGCCGCGAGGGCGACCGCTGGATCGCCACCGGCAACCTGGGCTCGGTCCAGGTCGCCCCGACGATCTCCGCGCTGCTCGCCGCCCGGCTGGACCGGCTCAACGCCCACGAGCGGCGGGTCCTGGAGCGCGCCGCCGTGGTCGGGCAGCGTTTCTACCTGGACGCGGTGGTGGAGCTCTCCGCCCCGGCGGACCGGGCGGCGGTCGCCGAGCACTGCCTGTCGCTGGTCCGCAAGGAGCTGGTCCATCCCGACCGGTCGGACCTGCCCGGGGTGGAGGCGTTCCGGTTCCTGCACGTCCTGCTGCGCGACTGCGCCTACCAGGCGACGTCGAAGCGGCAGCGGGCGGACCTGCACCAGGGGTACGCGAGCTGGCTGCAGACCCGGATGGCCGGGCGGCCCGGCGAGCACGACGAGCTCGTCGGCTATCACCTGGAGCAGGCCTACCGGTACCGGGTCGCGCTCGGGCTGCGCGACGCCGAGACCGAGGAGCTGGGACGGCAGGCCGCCACCTGCCTGATCGAGGCCGCCGACCGGGTCCGCCAGGGCGACGAGACAGGAGCGGCCGGGCTCCTCAAACGGGCGGTCAAGCTACTTCCAGTGACAGATCCGCTGCGGATACGCGCCGAGATCGACCTTGGCTGGGCGCTGTACTCCTTCGACCGCTTCAGCGACGCCGAACGCATGCTGCGCCAGGCCACCGACCGGGCCACCCGGATCGGCGAGGCCGGCCTGCGCGCCCACGCCCGCCTCGCCCACCTGCGGCTGATGTTCGCCACCAGCCCGGAGGGGCTGGTCGCCGAGACCCTCGGCGAGGCGACCCGGGCGTTACCGATCTTCATGCAGAGCGGGGACGAGGTCGGCGCCGCGCTCGCCTGCCGCAGCCAGGCCGCCGCCTACATGGCGGCCGGCTGCTACGCCCTGGCGGAACGGGCGATGCAGGCCGCCGTCCGGCACGCCGAGGAGTCCGGGGTGCTGCGCGACGTCCAGACGACCAGGCGCGACCTCGTCCACCTGCTCAGCCTGGCTCCCCGGCCGGTCGGCGAGTCGATCGAGCGCGCGCAGCGGGCGCTGGCCGGTGTCGGCGACGACCGCGGCCTGCGCCGCTCCCTGCTCGCCCAGCTGGCGCTGCTGCACACGATGGCCGGGGACGTCGACGCCGGCATGGAGCACCTGATCCGGGCCGAGGCGATCGACTGGGACGTGCGCAGCCCCCGCGGGGACCCGCTGTACGGGGGCTTCGTCGTCGCCCGGATCGCCCTGCTCACCGACGACCTCGACACGGCCGAGCACGAGCTGCGGCGCAGCTGCCGCCGGCTGGCCCGGATGGGCGAGCGCGCGCACCTGGCCACCCGTGCCGCGGCCCTCGCCGACGTCCTGGTCAAGCTCGGGCGCCTGGACGAGGCCGCCACCTACGTGTCGCGCTCCCGCGACGCCGCCGCCGGCGACCAGGTGCCCGCCCAGGCGGGCTGGTGCGGGGTGCACGCCAAACTGCTCGCGATGCGGGGGCGGGACCGGGAGGTCGAGGCCGTGCGGTTCGCCGAGGCCGCCTGCGACCTCGCCGGCCGGACCGACGACTGGGACGGGCAGGCGCAGGCCTGGCTGACCTACGCCGAGGTGCTCCACCGGACCGGGCAGAGCGACCTGGTCCGGCCGAAGGTCGACGCCGCGGTCGCCTGCTACGAGAAGAAGGGCAACCTCACCGGGGCGACGCGGGCCCGCCGGCTGCTGGAGGACCTCGCAGCCTCCGTGTGAGGGCCCCGTACCGGGCCCTCAGTGTGAAGCCCTCAACGTGGGCCCCTCCATGTGGGGCCCTCCGCCACGTGAAGCCCTCGGTGTAAGGCCCTCGGCATGCCCTCGCTCGCGGGCCCGGCCGTAGCCGGTCCCACGATCCCGTCAGCCGGCCGCCCCGCACCCGCGGGCGCGGGCTTCTTCCTGCAAGTAGTGGAGCTCCTCGGCCCACACCCGGAAGCGTCCCACCGCGGCCAGCTCCGCGGCCAGCGCGCGGGCGATCCGGGCGATCGAGAGACGTTCCACCGGGCTGCGCAGCCACGGGCGGTCCGCCGTCTCCTCCTCGGTGGCCCGCTCGTAGGCCGCCCGGTGCAGGACGATCTCCGCCTGGGCGACCTCGATCTGCTCGACCAGCATCCGCGTCCGCGTCCACAGCTCGGCGTCGCTCGGCACGGCCCGCCCGACCGACCAGGGCCTGTGGCGGTGCCCGCTCATCGGGGGGCCACCCGAGCCGGCCGACTGCGTCACGGCGGACCTCGGCATAACAGACATGGTGACAGGCACCGCTTTACGATCGGCGCCCGGCTGGGCCCGGTAATGATACCGCCGCCAGCCACCACTGTCCGGCGTCCGCGGCGGTACTCACCCTCTGGGTACGAAGTCGGCGGCAGGAAGTGAATGCCCCGCGACCACGGGTAGGACCGATAGCGAGATAACGGAAAGGGATCACATCGGAACTTTCCGTGTTGTCGATGGGGGCCGGGGGACGTGGTGGCCGGATCGGTGGCGGTTGTGCTGGGATTTCCGCTCCTCCTGATGGCCGGCATGCTGGCCATGCAGCGGGTGGAACAAATGATCGAACGGGTGCGCCAGCCGGTGCTGCGAGCCGTCCCGGACCTGGACGACGCCTGCGTCGAGGAGGTCGAGGAGACCGGCCCGCCCCCGGCCCGCCTCCTGCGGCTGATCGTCTCCCGGCACGCCGTCCGCCCCTGACCAGCCCCCGCCCCCGGCCAGCTCGCCGTCCGGGGCCGTCGACGGGTACCCGAGGCCGCTGGCAGCGTCACGCGTGCCAGCTGTCATGCGCGTCCGCGTCACATGCCGGGGTACGTAACCTGCTGGGGCTGTAACGGATCCGCCGAAGGCGGCCGTCGGCAGGGGAGTGCGACAGCCGCGTGGAGAGGGAAACCTCGCGGCACGGAGAAGGGCGGGTGTCCGCGCGCTGGCCGGTGCGCCCGATGAGGGCACACCCGGCCGGCACCCGCAGCGCCCCTGACCGGTACTCGTGGCCGGCCCGTGGCCGGCGCGTGGCCACCGCCAGCGCGCCGGCTCGCGCGGCCGGTCAGTGCGCGGAGCTGGTGGC
>NZ_CAKKTM010000473.1 GCF_920888515.1 Protofrankia sp. CiP1_Cm_nod1
CACTCGTCTAGTCGTCGGCAGCGTCAGATGTGTATAAGAGACAGGAGCTGGTGGCGGTGGCCCGGGCCGCCGCACCGGTGGCTGACCGTCGCGGCCCGGGCTCGACCTGCAGCCGGCCGGTCAGGCCGGTGGAACGCAGCAGCGCCATGAACGCCGGGGACGCCCCCCGGATCCGCACGGTCGAGTGGACCCCGCGCAACAGCAGGTCGGCCCGTAGGAGCGCGGCCATCCCGGCGATGTCGATGGCGGTCAGGCCGCCGACGTCCACCACCACGTCGGTGCCGCCACGGCCGAGCAGCTCATGGATCTGCTGACGGAATCGCAACCGGCCGCGGGTGTCGAGCTCGCCGTCGAGTACGATGATCACTTCGCACTCGGACCGCGTCACCGACATGCGCAGCCGACCGGCCTGCACCTGCATGCTTTTGCCCCCCGGTGATACCGCCGGCTTCCCACCACTGTCACCCGTTGCCACACCTCCGGACGAGACCGGATGAGAATCGTCAACAGCCGTGGTCTTTCCCCGAGCCACGAGATACACACACTCGACACAGCGATACTACCGAGCGTGACCAAAGATTCCGACTCTCCCGGGGCGCGGGCCCGGTGGGAGCCGCCGGGCGGCCCACGGGCCGGCTCCTGACGGTCACCGGGCCGGCGCGGGCCGCCACCCGGGTCACCTCGATGCGCGCCGGGCCTCGCGGAAGCGGCGGATGAGGTTGTTGGTGGAGCTGTCGTGGTCCAGCCGCCCGGCCCCGGCGGCCCCGGCGGCCCCGGCAATGTCGTCACTGTCCGTGGTATCCGCTGACAGTTCCGGAATGATGCGCTGTGCCAGCAGCTTGCCGAGCTCCACGCCCCACTGGTCGAAACTGTTGATGTCCCAGAGCGCCCCCTGGGTGAAGACCTTGTGCTCGTAGAGGGCGATGAGCTGACCGAGGGTGAACGGCGTCAGCCGGTCCGCGAGAATCGTGCTGGTCGGCCGGTTCCCCGGGAACGTCCGGTGCGGGACGAGGGCGGGGTCGGCCCCTTCGGCGGCGACCTGCTCGGCGCTGCGGCCGAAGGCGAGCGCCTCGGTCTGGGCGAAGAAGTTCGCCATCAGCAGGACGTGGTGGTCCGTCCCGGTGTCCGGGCTCGCCGGCACGTCGTGGTCCGGGTGGACGAAGCCGATGAAGTCGGCCGGGACCAGCGCGGTGCCCTGGTGGAGGAGCTGGAAGTAGGCGTGCTGGCCGTTGGTCCCGGGCGTGCCCCACACCACCGGGCCGGTGGGCGTGGACACCGGCCGGCCGGAGCGGTCCACGGACTTGCCGTTGCTCTCCATGTCGAGCTGCTGCAGGTACGCCGGGAACCGTCCCAGATAGTGGCTGTAGGGCAGGACGGCGTGGGTCTGCGCGCCGAAGAAGTCCCGGTACCACAGGCCGAGCAGCCCCAGCAGCACCGGCAGGTTCCGCTCGAACGGAGCCGTCCGGAAGTGGACGTCCATCGCGTGGAACCCGGCGAGCAGGTCACGGAAGTGCTCCGGCCCGATCGCCAGCATCAGGGAGAGGCCGATCGCGGAGTCCACCGAGTAGCGCCCACCGACCCAGTCCCAGAACTCGAACATGTTGTCGCTGTCGATACCGAACGCGGTCACCTCCGCCGTGTTCGTCGACACCGCCACGAAGTGGGACGGGACGGCGTCCGGCCCGAGCGCGTCGGTCACCCAGGCGCGGGCGGTGCGGGCGTTCGCGAGCGTCTCCAGGGTGGTGAACGTCTTGGACGAGACGACGAACAGCGTCTCGGCCGGGTCGAGGTCGTGCGTCGCCTCCCAGATGTCGGTGCCGTCGACGTTGGAGACGAAACGGAACCGGATCGAGCGGTCGGAGTAGTCCAGCAGCGCGTCGTACGCCATGGCCGGGCCGAGGTCCGACCCGCCGATCCCGATGTTCACGACCGTCCGGATGTGCTTTCCGGTGGCGCCCCGCCAGACCCCGGAACGGACCTTGTCGGCGAACGCGGACATCCGCTGGAGCACGGCGTGCACCGCGGGCACCACGTTCACGCCGTCCACCTCGATGACGGCGTCCGCGGGGGCGCGCAGCGCGACGTGCAGCACCGCCCGGCCCTCGGTCGTGTTGATCCGCTGGCCGGTGAACATGGCCTCGATCTGGTCCCGCAGCCGGGCCCGCTCGGCCAGGGCGACCAGCAGCTCCACCGTCCGGGCGGTGATCCTGTTCTTGGAGAAGTCGAGGTGGAGGCCGTCGGCCGCCGCGGTGAACGTCTCGCCCCGGCGCGGGTCGTCGTCGAACAGGCCGCGCAGGTGGACACCGGCGAGCTCCGCGTGGTGCTTCTCAAGCGCCGCCCATTCCGGCGTGCCGGTTATCAGGGAATCGTGCTGGACGGCACCGTGGGACGGCTCGATGGACGACATGATCTTCGGGAACCTCCCGGCTGGACGGCTGCGGGCGCGGCTGCGACATGCCCACGATGCTGCATGCCCCCGTGCCGGGTCCACGTCACCGCATGCCCAGCAGGTCACCGCGCGCGTCACCCGGCGGGCCGCCGCGGCGGCACGGTACCGCCGGGAGCCGGCGCAGGCCGTCCACCAGTAGATGTGACACCGCGGATACGGATAGATCATGAACGTGACCGGCTGTCGCTGGCTATGATTCGTGTCACCCATCTGTCAGCGCCGGTTGTGACCCGCGACGGGATCGGCGGACGGTGACGGTCGTACACTCACGACTGTTTTGCGGCTCCGGTTGTTCTGCGGCTCCGGCGCGGATGCGGGAACAGCTGTCCATACGGTGGCGGACGGAACTGACCTTTGTTGATTGATCGCTCCCTGGTGGAGGCCGCTCTCCCCGGATACCAGGTCGAGGGTGAACTCGGCCGCGGTGGCTACGGGCTGGTCCTCGGCGGCCGCCATCGGCTGATCGGCCGCAACGTCGCGATCAAGGTGCTGCTCGACACGGCCAACGACGCGGACCTGCGGACCCGCTTCCTCGCCGAGGCGCGCGTCCTGGCCGAACTCGACCATCCGCACATCGTGCGCATCCACGACTACATCGAGCATCAGGGCACCTGCCTGCTCGTCATGGAACTGCTCCCCGGCGGCACCCTGCGCCAGCGGCTGGCGACCGGCCCGATCCCGCCGGAGGCCACCTGCGCGCTGGGCCTGGCGGCCGCGGCGGCGCTGCAGGCCGCGCACGCCCACAACGTCCTGCACCGGGACATCAAGCCCGACAACATGATGTTCGCCTCCGACGGGCTGCTGAAGGTCACCGACTTCGGCGTCGCGAAGATTTTCGAGGGCACCGAGACGACCGCCAGCGGGATTCTCGGGACACCGCGCTACATGGCCCCCGAGCAGATCACCGGGGGACGGCTGCACGCCTCCACCGATCTCTACGCGCTCGGCGGAGTGCTCTACGAGTTACTCGCCCAACGTCCTCTTTTCGGCCGTTCCCTGTCCGTGGGCGCGCTCGTCAACCACCATCTCAACGTCACCCCGCTCCCGCTCGAGAACATGCCCGCCGCCCTCAACGCGGTCATCATGCGCACGCTGGCCAAGGAGCCCGCCGCCCGCTTCACCAGCGCCACCGCATTCGCCCTCGAGCTCGCCCGGGCCGCCGCGGGCGCGTTCGGCCCGAACTGGCTCGCCCGCTGCGGGATCAAGGTGCTGCTGGACGACGAGGTGCGGCACGCGGCGCTGGGCCAGGCGTCCGGGTCGGAGCCGACCGTCCGGGGCGTGGAAACGCCGTCCGGGCAGCCCGGGACGCCGGGATCCGGTCCCCAGCCGCCGCGGCCGTGGCCCGCGAGCCCACAGCCACAGCCACAGCCACAGCCACAGCCGGGATGGTCCGGGCAACAGCCGCAGCAGCCGCAGCCGCGGGCGTACCAGCCTCCGTACGGCGGCCGGGCCGCCGCCGGGCCCCAGGCCCCCTACTGGGCGCCACCGGCGGGATACCCGGCACCGGCCCCGCCGGCCGGTGGGCCGCCGCCGGGCACCCCCGACG
>NZ_CAKKTM010000474.1 GCF_920888515.1 Protofrankia sp. CiP1_Cm_nod1
GCCCGGTACGGACTGGTGGCAGCCCAGCCCGTTCGCTCCCGGCGGCGGGCCGTCCGGGCCGTCCGGGCCCCGGGACGGGCGGGTGCCCGCGGGCCCGCAGCCACCCCCGGGACCCGGCCCGGGATGGCCGCAGGGCCAGCGACGGCCGTCCCGCCGCCGGATGTGGCTGATCACCGGAGTCGTGTTCGTCGTGGTCGCCGCGCTGAGCGTCGGCATCACCCTGGTGGCGGCCTCGGGCGCAGACGCCCCGCCCCAGCGCTCCGCGCTGTTCGTCCCGGGCACCGCCTACTCGGGCACGGCGCTGACCCTGCCCGGCCTGGACGCGTACGACGTCACGATCGACCGGGCGGGCGCGCTCTACATCACCGACTGGACCAGCCACCAGGTACGCAAGATCTCCCCGGACGGAACCGTGGCCACCGTCGCCGGCACCGGCAGCGGCAACGCGGGCTTCGGCGGCGACGGCGGCCCGGCCACCCAGGCGGAGCTGGACAGCCCGGCCACAACGGCCGTCGACGCGGACGGCAACGTCTACATCAGCGACTCGCACAACCACCGCATCCGGAAGGTCGACCCGCGGGGGATCATCACGACGATCGCCGGCACCGGCACCGCGGGTTTCTCCGGCGACGGCGGCCCGGCGACGGCGGCCCAGCTCAACGAGCCCTACGGGCTGGCGATCGCCGCGGACGGCTCGGTCTACATCTCCGACTACGACAACCAGCGCATCCGGAAGATCGACCCGCAGGGGATCATCACGACGGTCGTCGGCACCGGCACGGCCGGCTTCTCCGGCGACGGCGGCCCGGCCGCCCAGGCCCAGATCAAGAACCCCAACAACCTGGCCGTGGCCGCTGACGGCACTCTCTACATATCCGAGCTCGGCAACGCGCGGATCCGCAAGGTCAGCCCCGACGGTGTCATCACGACCGCCGCCGGGAACGGCACCTCCGGCTACGGCGGGGACGGCGGCCCGGCCACCGCGGCCCAGCTGCGCGTCCCCAGCGCCACCCTCAGCCCGGACGGCGTCCTCTACATCGCCGACTACAGCAACGAGCGCATCCGGCGGGTTGCCACCAACGGCGTGATCACCACTGTCGCCGGCAACGGGACCGCCGGCTCCGCCGGGGACGGCGCGGCGGCTGTCCGGGCGCAGCTGTCCAGCCCGACCGGCGTCACCGTCGACGGCGCCGGCAACCTCTACATCGCCGACGACAAGAACGACCGCGTCCGGCGCGTCAGCACCACCGGCATCATCACGACCGTTGCCCAGACCGGGTAGACCGGCCGGGAACCGTCGGATCATGATCCTTACCGCGTGTCGCCGGCCACCCGGGCAGCTGGCGGCCGGCGGTGGTGCCACCATGTGCGCTCCACGCACTTCGTACACTTCAGGCACTTCGTTGGCCTGTGTACTTCGTTCGCTTCCCTTTCCCGCGCGCCGGCGACCCCGAGGAATCGAGTAGGACCACGACATGGCAGTCGACCGCGCACGGGTAGCGGCCGCGTTACCGGACTACGACGTCGGTGACGAGCTCGGCCGCGGGGGCTTCGGTGTGGTCTTCGCCGGCCGGCACAGACTGATCCAGCGTGATGTCGCCGTCAAGGTGCTGCCCGAGGAGGACGGCGGGGCCGAGGAGGTCCGCGAACGGTTCCTGGTGGAGGCGCGGCTGCTCGCCGGGTTCGACCATCCCCATGTCGTCCGGGTCTACGACTATGTGGAACGCGGTGGCCTGTGCCTGCTGGTGATGGAGAAACTGACCGGCGGCAGCCTGCGCCAGCGGTTCGCCACCGGCCCGGACGGCCGGCAGCGGCGTGGCAACGGCCTTTCCGGGTCCGGCGGGCCTGGCGGGCCTGGCGGGCCGAGG
This sequence comes from Protofrankia sp. CiP1_Cm_nod1, assembly GCF_920888515.1. GTDB lineage: Bacteria > Actinomycetota > Actinomycetes > Frankiales > Frankiaceae > Protofrankia. Next base: position 1,869 of record NZ_CAKKTM010000474.1, read on the forward strand.
CAGCCGGCGGCCTGCGCGATCGGGCTGTCGGCCGCCACCGCGCTGGCCGCCGCGCACGCGCGGGGCGTCCTGCACCGGGACATCAAGCCGGACAACCTGCTGTTCACCAGCACCGGCCTGCCCAAGGTGACCGACTTCGGCATCGCCAAGATCCTCGAGACCACGGCGACCACCACCACCGGACTGGTGGGCACGCCGCGTTACATGGCGCCGGAGCAGATCAGCGGTGACCGGCTCAGCCCGGCGACGGACCTGTACGCCCTCGGGCTCGTCCTCTACGAACTGCTGGCCGGCCGGCCCCCGTTCGACCGGCACCTGAGCGTCCCGGCGATGCTCCACCATCACCTCAACGTGCCGCCCGCGCACCTGACGGAGGCCCCGGAGCCGGTCGCCGCCGTGATCGGGCGCGCGCTGGAGAAGCACCCGCCCGCCCGGCACTCCTCCGCCCAGGAGTTCGCCATCGATCTGGCGCGGGCCGCGGCCAGCGTCTACGGCCCCGGCTGGCTGACCGCCAGCGGAGTACCCACCAGCCTGCCGGACGCCGTCACCGCGGCGGCTCGAGGTGACACAGCGGCTCGAGGTGACACGGCGGCCACAGCCCGCCCGCGGGCAGCACAGACACGCCCGGCGACGGCCCAGCCATGGTGGTCGGCGTCCGACACAGCCTCAGGCCCTGGCACAGGCCCTGGCACAGGCCCTGGCACAGGCCCTGGCGCAGGCCCCGGTACTGGCACCGGCACTGGCACGGAGGGCGACACGACCCGGCTGGTCACCCCGGGCTCCCCGCCGGCCCCGGCGGCGGATCCGGTGGCCGGCTGGCCGGACGGCCCGGTGCCGGCCCCGGCGGCCTGGCAACCGGCCCAGCAGCCCCGGGGAGGCCCGAGCGCTGGACCGCCGGACGGCAGGCCGCTCCACCCGCTCACGGCTCCCACCCGGACTCCTCCGCCCGGCTCACCGGACGGCCGGCCGGCTGACGCTGGAGAGCGCGGCCAGGAGTACCCCGGGGCAGGCGGTCCGCGGACGCGTGATCCGGGAGCACGCGGTCCGGGGGCAGCCGGTCCGGGGGCACGGCGTGTGGCGGCCCTGTTCGGGCCGCGGCGCAACCGGATCGGCGCCGGTGTCCTGGTACTCGTCCTGGTCGCCGTCATCCTGGTCGCGCTCTCACGCGGTGGCTCCGGCCCACGGCCGGGCCGGGCCGCGTACAGCGGCCCCACCATCACGGGCGCGCTCTCCTCGGTGAACGGCATCGCCATCGGCCCGGACGGCACCATCGTCGTGTCGGACAGCAGCGCCGGCCGCGTCCTGACGCTCAGCCCGGCCGGGACCGTCGAGTGGCTGGCTGGTTCCCGCCCGCCGTCACCGAGGCCGACGGCCGGGGCGAGCGCACAGCCCACGGCCGACACCGACGCCCGCCGGAAGGTCCTGGCCTCACCGGGCAGTGTGGCGGTCGACACCGCCGGCGCGATCTACGTCGCCACCAGCACCTCCGACGGCCAGGTTTTCATGATCACCAGGGACGGCGGCATCTCCGTGGTCGCCGGCAGCGGTTCCGAGCTGGACGGATTCACGGGAAACAACGGGGCCGCAGCCGCCGCGGAACTGTCGGGCCCACGCGGGATCGCGGTCGACGACAACGGCGACGTCCTCTTTTCCGAAGGCAGCCGGGTACGGAAGGTCACGGTCGCCACCGGCCGCATCGCCGCGGTCGCGGGCTCGTCGACCAGCGGGACGTCGGGTGACAACGGCCCGGCCGCCGACGCCCTGTTGAACAATCCGGCGAGTGTCGTCATCGCCAGGGACGGCAGCGTCTACATCCTCGACAGAGGGACGGAAACAGTCCGGAAGATCAGCCCGAAGGGCGTCATCTCCCGTTTCGCCGGCGCGGCACCGTCAGCGACGGGCACGGCGTCGCCCACGCCGACCGCCTCACCGCCGCCGGTCGGCAGCGCCGGGGACGGCTCCCCGGCGACCGCGGTGACGCTCGGGGATCCCAGCGGGATCGCGCTCGCGCCGAACGGTGATCTCTACATCGCCGACTACGCGAACAACGTGATCCGGCTGGTGGACGCGGCCACCGGCGTGATCAGCACCTTCGCCGGGTCCCGCGCCGCCACCGAGCCCGGGGACGGCGGCGACGCGCGGGAGGCCCGGGTCTACGCGCCGACCGGGATCGCCGTCGACGGCACCGGCGCGGTCTACATCGCCCAGTACGGCGGGATCGTCCGCCGGGTCGGGCCGGACGGCCTCATATCCACCGTCCTCAAGCCCTCCTGACGCCGCCGGGCCCCCTGGGCCCCTGCACCCCTGGGCACCCCTGGGCACCCCTGGGCGCATGCCGCGCCGGCCGCACCGCGGCTGGCGTCTCGTCCGGTCCTGGCCATCGCACACAGTCCTGGCCGTCTCACACCGTTGCCCGCGTTCCCCGTCATTGCCCGCTCTCCCGCACCGTCCGGGCGCACCGGACTGTTCACGGAGAGTGTTCCCCTTAGGGACGTCGAGCGATGACGGGACGTTCGGCACCGCGGTCGTCAACGGAGCCACCTGCCCCGCTTCCCGGACAGAGGGCACCCAGAGTTTCCACTCGATTACACAAACGAGCGGTCGACATGTCATCGAGCGTGGATGGCGGGAGGCTCCGGTGAGCGTGGACGGCGCCTGTCCACCCCGTCTCCCGCGAGGTCCGGCATGACCGTGAAAAAGCTGACGCATCTGTCCCTGCTCGCATTGCTGATCTTTTATCTGGCGAACACGCCAAGCGACGCCGCTTACGTGGTCCGCTCGGCGGTCATCGTGCTCGGGGACGCCGCGGAAGGCCTGTCCCATTTCGTCACCGAGGTCGCGTGAGAGGCCGCATGAGGCGTCACATGAGACGTCGAACGGAACCGGGCGGGAGCACGGATGAACCGTGACACGATGACCACTATCCGCTGTTCCCGCCACGGAGCCGGCGGGCTCCTCCAACCCTGCCCGGAGAGGCGGCCGCGGTTACGCGGGATGGCCGGCCGGATGACGGCCGGTCAGGGGCGGCCGGTCAGGGGCGGCCGGTCAGGCGGCGGCCAGCGGGCGGGTGACCGCCACGATCGATGTCCAGTCCGACAGGGCGGACTCGACCACACCCCAGCGGGCGCCCTTCGCGGCGATCACCCGACCGTTCCCCACGTACATGCCGACGTGCCCCGGCGCCGCGGCGGTGCCGTCGGCTCCGGGGATGAACAGCAGGTCACCCGGCTGCGGATCCACCGCGGACACCAGCGGGCCCGCCCGCATCTGGTCCACGGTGACCCGCGGCAACGACACCCCGATCCGCTGGTAGGCCGCCTGCACCAGCGAGGAGCAGTCCCAGGCGTCCGGCCCGGTCGCGCCCCACACGTAGGGCCTGCCGATCTGGCTCTCCATGAACGCCAGCACCGGGGCCACCGCGGCCGCCGACACCGTGCCCGCGACCATGGCGTCGATGACGTCGCCGTAGACCTGCGCCTGGGCGAGGATGGTCCGGACGTAGTCACGGGTCTCCGGGTACGGCGGGACACCGGCGTAGGCGAGCACCGCCCCCGGCCCGGCGTTGTAGGCCGCGAGCATCTTCTCCCGCGGATCCGCCGAGACGGACGCCGTCGCCGCGGCCACGGCACAGTCGTAACGGGCCGCGGCGGGGATGGCGTCCGCCGGGTTCCACACGTCACCCTGGCCGTGGATGGCCCAGGTCCCGGGCATGAACTGGGCGATACCCATCGCGCCGACGGCGGAACGGGCGTTCGGGCTGAAACCGGACTCCTGGTGCAGCTGGGCGGCCAGCACCGCTGGTGACACCTCGGCGCAGCCGGCGTTGTTCGCAGCCTCGATGATCAGTGGCAGGTACTCCGACGGGATGCCGGCGGCGTTCCTGATCGTCCGGCGCACGTCGGAGCCGTCGTTCCCGATGAAGGGACCGGCAATGATCACCACGATGGCCGTGACACCGAAGACGAACGCGGCGATGCCACCGACCAGCCCCAGCCCGCCCCAGAGCATCCACCGTTGCCGGCGCCGACGGGCGCGGTAGCTCCCCCCTGCCACAGCGTCAGCGGCCCGGGGCGTCGCCGTAGGAGTTCGCCAGATCCGCGCCGGCCACCAGCCAGCTGCCGTCGGTCTGGCGGAGCAGGGTGAGCGTCGGGTTCGACACCGTCTCGGTGCGGTCGCCGGCCCGGTCGCTCACGGTCGTGCGCCGGACGTTGAGCAGCAGCACGAGCCGGCCGCTGGCGGTGCTGTCAACACCGCCGAGCGGCGAGGCCGCGAGCACCTCGACGGTGGACCGGCTGCCCAGCTCCCGCAGCTCCAGCCAGGCCCGCGCCGGCTCCTCGGTGGCGGTGGCGCCGCGCTCCCCGCCGAGCTGGGCGAAGAAGTCCGGGGTCATGCAGGCGCGGGCACGCAGCAGACCGGCGTCCGGCCCGCTGTCGGCCCGGGTGTCATAGGACTGCCAGCGGGTGAAGCAGTCCACCGCGACGCTTCCGGGATCATGAGGGTCGAGCGGGACGGAGGCCAGTGGTGATGCGGTGGCAAGTGGCGGGCCAGGAGGCTGGCTCGCGGCCGGCGGCGGCCCGGTCGCGGCCGGGGTGGCGCTCGCCCGGGCCACGACGTCACGCACGGCCGAACAGGCCGGCACACCGCACAGCAGCACCGGCGCCGCCGCCACCAGCAGGCACAGCCTGGACGCGGCCCGTGCGGGCATCCGTGGAGGCGTCCGCCCGGGCAGCCTGCCGGAAAAGATCACTCCCTGCCGTCCAGCCAGTCCCTGACCCGGCCGCGGCGGATCCGCCACTGATGGCCGACCTTGCGAGCCGGGATCTCCCGTTCGGACAGCAGCCTGAGCACCGTGCTCTCCGACAGCCGCAGCCACGCGACCAGCTCGTCGACCGTCAGCACGTCATCGTCCGCGGGATCCCTGCCCGCCGCGAACGCCGCCACCGAGACGCCCTCCTGTGCCACGCGACGGCCTCCCTCTCCGAGCACCTACCGCCGGCGCAGGAAGTTACACCCACCCAAGCCACCCTGACGACCCCCAAAGGAGCCTTGTCATACTTGAACAGCTCGTGTTACATCGATCCGTCCGAAGTTCAAGCCAAGCAACCGCAAGCAGCAGTAACAGGCACTAACCAGCCGGAGAATACCACGGAGGTCGACAGCGCGTGACCGATGTGTCGCGAGAGCCCTACGGCGATGACGGTGACGCGCGTCCCGTCTCGCTGATCGGTACACGCCTGCCCGCGGCGGGCCCACGACCGGATTCGACGACCCGTGACGTACCCGCCGCCGGCGTCGCGACCAGCGGCAGCCCGCCACCATCAAGATCTTCTTCTGCTGCCGAGCCGGGTCCGGACACCCGGACCGGACGGATCACCAGGCGCCTGCGCCGCCGGTCGCGCGACGCCTCGGGCGAGCACGCCCCCGCCGACGCGGACGACCCGCGCCAGGCCGAAGCGTTCCTGCTCCAGGACGCCGCAGGCTCCACCACGCCGGGGGCGGCCGCCCGCGGCGGCTCCGCAGGGCCGACCGCCCCCGCGGCTGCCGCCCCCGCGGCCACCAGCCC
>NZ_CAKKTM010000475.1:0-16468 GCF_920888515.1 Protofrankia sp. CiP1_Cm_nod1
GCGGGGCGGGGCGGACGGACGGCGTGGAGGAGGCCGCGGGCGGCCACCCGCCGGCAGTCCCCGCCGCTGCGGAGCCGACCGGTGCACCCGGCGCCGGAGCAGCCGGCACCCGCGCCGGCGACGGCCGGCCGAGAGCCATCCACCACTCCGGCACCCCTGCCGGTCGGGCCACACCGACGACGGACAGTACCGAGGCATCCGCCCCGGCCGCCCGGGAGACAGCCGCCGAGGAACCCGTGCCGGGTGACGGCCACGCGCCGCCCGTACGGCCGTTCGCCACCGGCTCCGGCAGCCGTCCCGCCACCACGGCCCGGCCATCGGGACGGCCGTCCGCGCACGCTCCCCGGGTGGCGGCCGCACCGACAGCACCGACGACACCGACGGTGCCTCCGGCAGCCGCCCAGCCCGGCGTCCAGCCACCGGCGCAGCCGGCAGCCACCTCGGCCAGCACACCGACCGGAACGCCTGGCCCGTCATCACAGCCACCCGCCGTGCAGCCACCCGCCGTCGGCTCCTCGGCGCCGGCTCTCCCGTCAGCGGTGGACGACCCCGCGCCGGCGGCACGCGGCCGGCGGTCGGCACTGCTCCCGGCCCTACGCGGCCCCCGCGGCGGGCGCGAGCTGTGGCCCTGGCAGGAACCCTGGGACGACATCACCGAACTGGCGCCCTGGGAGGAGATTCCCATCCGGGAGTCCCTCGCCGACCGGGTCGCCACACCGCTGGAAGGCTCCTGGCGGATCGCGGTCACCTCGCTGATCGGCGGTTCGGGACGCACCACCGTCACCGCGATGCTCGGAATGACCCTGGCCGGCATCCGCGCCGAGCCCGTGGTCGCCCTCGACATCTCCGGTGATCTGGAACGCGCCACGGCCACCGGCGGCTCCGACGTGAGTATCGAGTTCGGCGCCTCACTCGCGGAACGCGCTGGCGTGCGCCCGCCGGTGACGCTCAGTGATCTGGTCGCGGACGCGATCTCCTACCGGGCCCGCCGCGGCGGCACTCCACGACCGGCCCGGGAGATCCGCTGGCTGATCGGCGGTGACACCAGCCGGACAGCCACACCGGCCCGGGCCACCGCGGGCTTCGACGTCCTGCCCGCCTGCCACCCCGCCGGCACCCCCCAGCCCGATCTCCAGCCCGCTGGGCGGGCCACGCCGGGCCAGACGGCGGCAGCCACCGCCAACGGCGCCGTCCCGGCCGCCGACGACATCGAGGCGCAGCCGGCTCCGCTGGTGGCGGCCGGCATGCCGGGCCCACCCACCACCCAGGTGGTTGCCGCCGGCCTGCGCACCCTGGAACAGGCGTATCAGCTGGTACTCGTCGACACCCCGTTGGACTGGGACGGCCAGTTCGCGTCGATCACGCTCAGCGACGCGGACGTGATTCTGCTGGTCGTACCGGCGCTCCCCGGCGACCTGGCCGAAGCGGCCGCCGCCCTGCGTGGCGCGGCCATCCTGCGTGCCGACCACGCGGGCCCGCGACCAGCGGTGATCGTAGCCGCGATGTCGGTCCGCCGTGGACGCTGGTCGCCGCAGACCCGCTCGGCCGCGGCCAAGCTGGCCCGGCGGGTCGACGCGCTGGTGCGCATCCCGTATGACACACGACTCGACGACGAGATACCCGACCACGCCCACAGCGCTCCCCGGCACGCTCCGGGCTCGCCGCCGCCCGGCGGGCGTCCAGCGATCGTCCTGTCCCGGGTGCGGTGGCGCAGCCGACGGGCATTTCTCCGGCTGGCCGCGACTGTCGTCGACGCCTGTGACGATCCCGACAGCACGGTTCCTGAGGAAGATGAGAGCGACAACACAACCATCGCCGCCACCACCACCTCCAAAGATCGCGGTTTGATTCCCGGCGTATGATCCGACGATCTGCGTGCCGGACCGAGTTCAGAAGGGAACAGTGATGATCGTCCATGCTGTGACCGCACAGGCGACGATCGTCCTGGCTCAGGTAGAGGTCAAGCCCGACGACTCCAAGGCCCCTGGGATCAACGCGCTCAAAGATCTTGTCAACGGCCTGGCCGCATACGCGGTGATCGCCGCTGTGGCCTCCGTGCTGCTCGGCGGAATCGCCTGGGCGCTCGGCGAGCGGATGGGTCTCGACCGCACCTCGGCAGTCGGCAAGAGCGGCGTACTCGCCGGCTTCGGGCTGGCCTTCCTCGTCGGTGCCACGGCCGCCGTCGTCAACTTCTTTCTCGCTACCGGAGCCTCCGCGTCGTCCGGCGCCGGCAACCAGCCGCAGGGGCTGGACAGGCCAGCCATCATCGAAACGATCGACCTCCAGGAGCCTGTTCAGGCCCTCCACCACAGCCCGTCTGACTGGTTCTCGTGAAACCTGACGGCTGATGTTGGGATGATGGATCCGCTGCCGTCGCGCGAGTAGTCGCGTCCGAGGCTGTCACACCGAGGGAGGGATGTTGGTCAACCAGGCTGACTGGCCCATGCGCCGTCCCGTCGGCCTCCTGGTGGCAGCCGGAGCGGTGACCATGACGGCCGGCATCCTCATCGGACGCTACGCGATCCCGTCATCCCCCTCGGTCGGCATCCAGGGGCAGCCCCCGCCACGCGTCGACACCCGTCCGACAGCGACCGCGCCGAACACCGCGCGCCCCACCGTGATACCCGCAACCACGCCACCCGGAAGCGGCAGCACCGTGCCTCCCACAGCGCACCCGGCCGCCGGCCAGATACCAGGCATGCCGACCCACATCAACGAGTTCGGCATCCCCGTCGGCTACCCCCACACAGAAGCCGGCGCCATAAGCGCCTGCGGAAACTACGTCGCCGCATATGTCGATCGACGCAATCGCAACGCTTCGCAGATCAAAAAAATATTCGATTCAATTTCCATTTCCGAAGTTGCTGATAAGCTATCAAATCAGATAGTTTCAGCAGATTCAATAACGGCAAAAAATTTTGGCCTTACTTCTATTAATTCCCCCGACATGCTGCTTAATATACGACCTCTTGGGTATTCAATAAAATCTTCTAGTTCCAACCAGGTAACAGTATCAGTATGGTCAGTCGCCGGAATTGGATCTTACGACAATAAAGCAAGTTTTGCACCGCAGCAAAGCTGGGGTACTGATATCTGCACAGTCACTTGGCAAGACGACGACTGGAAACTATCAAATGCAGGAGATGGGTCTAACGGGCCATCCCTCACCGAGCGTGCAGCTGAGGGAATCGAACGGTTTATCTACATAGGAAGGCCAGCAAAATGAGCGCTCATACGTTGGCCAGCGGAGAAATTATAGCTATAAGCATTGATCCTCTTACTGGTATTAGGAATGCCGTTTCCGATGGGACTGGCAGTTTCCTGGATTCGGTAGGTTCCGCATTTACGAATATGGCAGCAGACTTGTCTGCTTCTGTGTTCGGTTTTGCCGCGCAGCAGACCGCGATCGATCTGAACCGGGACTACATCGTCAACAACTACAACATCGTCTTCGGTGTTGCCATCCTGGTCGTGACGGGTCTGTTCATGTGCGCGTGCATCGCGGGAGCGATCCGGGGGGACGCACATCTGCTGGGCCGCTCGCTCGCGTCCACCGGGACGGCGATTTTCGGCTCCTTCGTCATGCTGACCCTGCTGCAGATGGTGCTTTCCGCTGCCGACGGCATGTCCGAGGCGTTCGGTGACGGCGCGCCTCTGGGCGCAGGTCTGGTAGCCCAGCTCAGAACTCTCCCCCAGCAGGGGAACTTCGCCCTTGACATGGTTCTGTCACTGCTGGTCGCGCTGTTCTCGTTCGCGCTCTTCCTGGTTCTCTACATCCGCAAAATAGCAATCATCGCGGTTGCGGTGTTCATCCCGCTGTACCTGGCCGGGCAGCCGGCGATATCGACCCGCGACTGGATGAAGCGGGCCATGGAGATCCTCGCGGCGCTCATCCTGGCCAAGCCGGTCATTTACGCGATCTTCACCCTGGGCGCGAGCATAGCGGGTGACGCGACCGGGTCGGGTATGGACCAGACGTTGACCATTCTCAGCGGTATCGTGGTCATGGCTGCCGCGGTGTTCTCACCGTTCGTCCTGCTACGTGTGATCGGGATGGCTGACGTCCAGCTCATGCAGGTCATCGGCGCGGCGGGCAGGCGCGGCGCGGCGAGTTTCGGCCACGGTGCCGGTGCGCTGCTCGGCTCGTCGTCGCGGGAGACCTTCCGGGGTATCGGCGGGCGGCTGCAGAACCGGCAGCGCAGCGGCTCGGCGGTGGACGCGGGCCGGCCCTTCACCGGCGACCTCGCCCCGGTCGGCACCGGTGTCCCGGCCCGGGCCAGCGGCCGTCGCGGGGCCGGGGTGAGCCCGGCACGGGTCGGCGCGCCTGTCGCCCGGGCCGGCAGCGGGCAATCAGCACGGCCCGCGGCCCGCTCCGCGGAACACGCGAACGTCGGCTCCCCCGCACCACGAACCCGGTCGGCAACCGGCGCGGGCAGCCGGGTCGCGGCACCGGCCGCCAACGGCGCCTCCGCGGGGTCTCCCCGCGTTGTTCCGCGGGCGCTACCGGTCGCGGGATCATCACCCAAGGTAACTTCGCCGAGGCCACCCGTCCACCCCACGCGTACCGGGGGAGGCTGAGCAGGGCGTGGTCGCCGAACGCAGTTACCGGTTCGGGCCGCTGGAACGTGGCGGCATCCTGCTCGGTATGCGCTGGCCACAGCTGGGCCTGATGGTCGGCGTGATGCTGTGCGTCCTCGGGGCGCTGCGTTCGCCGGTCATGTTCGCCCCGGGATGGATCGTGCTGGCCGGTGCGCTGGGGTTCATCGCGTTCGTCCGCGTCGACGACCGTAACCTCGATCAGTGGGTACCGATCCTCTTCGGTTTCACCATGCAGAAGGTGATGGGTGAGACGGTGTTCCGCGGGGCGGTGTTCAGGGTCGGCAACAGCTCCGACCACCTGTCCAGGACCGCGCTGCCCGGGCCGCTGTCGTCCCTGGTGATGCTGTCGGTGCCGGTGGGCAACGGCCGTTACGTGGCGGTGGTCAAGGACACCAGGCGGGGGACGTTCACGGCTGTCCTGCAGGTGCAGGGCAGCCAGTTCGCGCTGCTGGAGTCCGGCGACCAGCAGGCCAGGGTGGACGCCTGGGGTGAGCTGCTCGCCGGGCTGACCGTCGGCGGCGGGCGGCTGTCCCGCCTGCAGTGGCTGGAACGCACCCTGCCGGACTCCGGGGACCAGCTGCAACGGCACTGGCGGGTGCGCGGGCAGCACGACGGCTCGTGGGCGGCCGAGGCGTACCAGGAGGTCATCGACGCCGCCGGCCCGGTCGCCCAGCGGCACGAGACCTTCCTGTCGTTCCAGCTGCGCGCCCGCGACGTACGGCGGGCGATCCAACGCGCCGGCGGTGGTGACCACGCGGCCTGCGCGGTCCTGCTCGGCGAGCTGCGCACCATGGAGGCCGCGCTGGCCAGAGCGTCGATCAACACGGTCGGCTGGCTGCCACCGCGCGCCCTGGCCGCAGTGATCCGGACGACCTACGACCCGTACTCGATCGAGATGATCGACGCACGCGGTGGCGCGGTCTCCGACCGGGCCGGCGGGCTCGCGGGGCTGCCGTCGGGTGTCGACCCGGCGATCGCCGGCCCGGTGCGCGCGGTGGCCGGCTGGGACCACTATCGTACCGACTCCGGCTTCCACACCACCTACTGGATCAACGGCTGGCCACGGGTGCCGTCCCCGGCCGCGTTCCTCGCCCCGCTGCTGATGGAGACCACCTGCCGGCGGACGGTCTCCCTGATCGTCGAGCCGATGCCCGGCCGCAAGGCCGAGAAGGCGGTCAACCGCCGCCGGATGGCACACCTGGGTGAACAGCAGATGCGCGACAAGGTCGGTAAGGTCACCACCCAGCGCGACATGGCCGAAGCGTCCGAGGTGGAGCGCCGCGAGCAGGAGCTCATCGCCGGGTTCGGCGCCTTCCGCTTCCACGGGTTCGTGACGGTCTCCGCGGACGACCTCGACAGCCTGGCCGATGCGTGCGGCGAGGCGGAGACGCTGGCGTCCCGCAGCCGGCTGGAGATGGTCCGTCTGGTCGGCGAACAGGATCAGGGGTTCAGCGTCGCCGCTCTGCCGCTGGCCGTGGGGGTGTCATGACACCGCACCGTTCGTCGGGCGGGGCCGGTACCGACCGGGAGACCCATCGCGAGCTGAAGGACCTGCGGCGGGCCGAACGTGAGGCACAGCGCGGCGAACGGGCCGCCGCCCGGGCCGAACGGGCGGCGATCCGGCGGGCCCGGATGGCGTTGCGCCGCGGCGAGCAGCCACCGCCCCTCGTCGGCCCGCACGCCGGCCGGACCTTCCACAAGCTGCGCCTGCCAGCCCACATGGAGACGACCGCGCAGATCGCCGGCATCTACCCGTTCGTCGTGGACGCCGGGCTGGACACCCCCGGCATGTACATCGGCCGCCACGTCTGGTCCGGCGACTCCTTCGTCTTCGACGTGTTCGAGCTCTACCGCCAGCAGGTCATCGAGAACCCCAACTTCGCGGTCTTCGGCTCGGTCGGCTCACGCAAGTCGTCCCTGCTCAAGACGCTGATCTCGCGAGGGGCCGCGTTCGGCTACCAGGCGGCGGTGCCCTGCGACCCGAAAGGTGAGTACACCCGGCTGGCCCGTCGGCTGGGCTGCGAGCCGACCTACATCGGCCCGGGCCTGTCCACCCGGCTCAACCCGCTGGACGCCCCGCCACGGCCGCCGGGCATGGCGGACGCGGACTGGTCCCGGGAGGTCAAACGGGCTCGGTCGGCACTGCTGTCCTCGTTGATCGAGACCGCGAAGGGCGTGCCACTCACCCCGTCCGAGCACACCGCTGTCGACCTCGCCCTCGACGTCGTGACCCGGCAGATCACCGGCGCCTCCACCGACCGGCAGGCGACCCCGCTGCTGCCGCACGTCCTGGACGCGATGACGAACCCGTCAGAAGCCGACTGCGCGGCGCTGCCGGTGACCGCGGCCGAACTGCGCGACTCCTCCCGGGACGCGACGCTGACCCTGCGCCGGCTCACCCACGGTGCGCTCGGCGGGCTCTTCGACGGCCCGACCACCTCCCCACTGGACTTCGACCGGCCGATCGCCGTACTCAATCTCGAGCGGGTCCAGGGCTCCGACGAGATGATCGCGCTGATCATGACGTGTGCGCAGGCGTGGATGGAAGCCGCGCTGATGCGCCAGGACGGCGTCCAGCGCTACGTCGTCTACGACGAGTGCTGGCGGCTGATGCGCTTCGCCGGCCTGGTCCGGCGGCTGTCCGCCCAGCAGAAGCTCGCCCGCCAGTGGGGATGCGCGAACGCGATCGTCGCGCACCGGATCTCCGACCTGCTCTCGGCGTCCCCGGACTCCGTCGAGGTGGCCAAGGGCCTGCTCGCCGAGACCGCGATCCGCATTCTGTACAAGCAGGCGTCCGACCAGATCCCGGACACGCAGCGGGCGCTGGACCTCACCGACGTAGCCTCGGACATGCTGCCCCGGCTGGACCCCGGTTTCGCGTTGTGGCTGATCGGGAACCGCGCGTTCTACGTCGAGCACGTCGTCGGCGACCTGGAGATCCCGGTCGTTCTCAACGGATCGAAGATGCACGGCGAGGTCGACAACATCAACCTCGTCCCGGATGATCTCGACCCCGTCGTGCTGGACGGCTACGACTACCGCGACCGGGCTGAGTACGATGCCACCGACGACGGTGAGTACGCGGATTACGCTGGCTACGGTCCCGACGCCGGCCACTATGCCGAGCGTGGTGCCCGGTACGGGACGGGCGGCTTCGCCGTCGACGCCCCGCCAGCCGGTCAGGACGAGTTCTCCGCCGAAGAAATGATGGACACCTTTCCCTATGGCCCGCTGTCCCGGGAGATCTAGCCGGCCGCGGGCCGCATGATCGCGCTACCCGTTCCCCGGGCTCCACGGCCGGAACGGGTCGATCGTCTCGGGCTGGCCACCTGGGCCGCCGGGAGGGGAAGCCGGCGGAACATCCGGCCCGTCGATCGGGAGGGGCGTCCCCTGGCCGGGCGGCAGCCCCTGCTGGGCCACCGGCGGCACGGCCGGGCGGGCGGTGGAGGCCACCCTGGGCAGGAGAACGATACCGGGATTGCAGTCGCCGAGTGCCGCCCGGCGGTCACCCAACGACGAGTCGACCAGCACGAAAGCCGTCGGCGGGAGCTGCTGGATCTGCGTCGGCTCGACGCTGAACTCATAGACCCGCTGCAGAACCGCACCGTCCTGATGGGAATCAGTGACCGACAGGCTTTCGGTGCTCTCCCAGAACGCCGACTGGGATACCGTGACCGACCGGCTCCAGCTGCTTGATTTTCCAGCCCTCCCGCGCGAACCGCCGCGGCTCTCGGTCTCGGAGACCGAGACGCTCCCCCCCGTGCTGCTGGACGCCCCCGTGGTGAGGCTGCTGCCGACCTGCCGGGTGACCTGGGAGAAGACGAACTTGTGCCCACGGCCGACGAACTCGGCCGCCCTCTCGGCCTCCCTGGCGTTCCCCAGCCGCATGACGAGGGTGGCGCTGTCGCCCGCGCCGATCAGACGTTCGGTGCCCTCTCCCAGATGCTCGAAAAGATTCACCAGACGTATGCCGGCGTTGGCCGCGTACCGGGCCATGCCCTCCAGCGCGGGCAGTCCCATCCGGTCCCCGCCGGCAACCACCAGAATGTCATGGGAAGCGTCACCACGGCGGCGGCGGAGCTGGTGCAGGACGATGTGGAACAGCACCCTGTCGGCGAATTCCTTACGGGTGGCCGACGTGTCATGGCTCGATGTCGCTATGATGCGCAGCCCGGGCACCGGCCACCACGGCCGCGGTGTGGTAGCCGGTGCCGTTTCCTCCCGGCCGGCCAACCGCTCCAGGGAGGCCCGCAGGTAGTGGATTTCCCGCTGGGTTCTTTCATTTTCTCGCCACCCGCCCGCCCGGTCGGCGACGGCGTTCCGCTCCGCGGACGACAGGAGGCCCGGACCGTCGTTCCGCTCGTTCCCCTCCAGCACGCGCAGGCCGGCGGCAAGCCGGCTGAAGGTCAGAGGTGGTTCCAGCCGGGTGGCGACAGCCGCGAGTATCTCGGCGTCGAGCACCCGGAGCGTCGGATCAGCACCCCCGCCACGTCCCACGTCGACGGCATCCGCGAGAAGCTCGGCGGCGTCCTCGGGATCCGCACCGTGCAACAGTCCCAGCCCGCCGATATCAGCGGGAAGATCGTCTACCGTGACCGGGCATCCCGCGTCGACCGCGAGCTGGGCCAGACCACCGCCGACTCCGCGCTCACTGAAATCGAGCAGGAGAATGCCGCCACCGGAAGCAAGCGCCGAGGAGCCAACGGTCGCCAGCAGGCCCGCCCAGCCGTCACGAGTGCCACCGAAAACGTCGACCCGGCTCGCTGCCGACCGGGGCGCCAGCGGATGGAACAACGGCACCGTCTCCCGCCGGGCACGGTCAGCGGCCTCGTGACTTTCCACCGCCGCCCGCCAGCCGGCGGTAGCGGCCTGATACCTCTCCCACTCGGCATCACGATGCCTATGCCATTCAACCTTCGCTTGATTAATTTTTCTTTTAAGACTCACTACTCGATAAAAAAGAACTGTTGTCAGAAATAGCGAGATTGGAAGCCAAAAAAATGCCCTATTTTTACCAAAAATCTCGTATTTGATACTAAATATCAGAAGAATAAGAGGGAGAATCAAATTCCTAGGAAGATGTCGCGTACGCTTTGCAAGGTCGTCTTCGTCTTTTTTAAGATCCGGTGGGGGTGGTTCGTTCCAGACAGGTGGATGGTCGCGGTGGGGGTGCGGGTTGACGCCGGGGTCGACATATTCCCAGCCCCACCGCTCGGCGGGGACGAACAGCCGTCGGGCGAGTTCAGAACCGGGGTGCTCAGAACCGGACATCTGGCTTCATGGATTGCAGCTCCACCTTCTGACGACCGCGATCGTAACGTTCACATCGACTTTGCGCCACCAAGGTCGATATGGTAGGCCAACCTACCATCAAGCACCATCTGTGATGTTGCGACACAGCCGGTGCGAGCCCGCACCCGGCCGCCGTGGGGAAGCCTCAGCCGGCGCCCCGCGTGCTGGGTGCCGCGCTGCTGGCGGGTTGGGGTCCGGCCCGGCAGAGCCCCGGGCAGCCCCGCGTCAGCCTCCAGCTCTGGCTCGTGAACGGCTGGCGGCAGCCGCGGCTGTGGTGGCGGCCGCGCCGAGCAGGACACAGCAGACGCCGGTGGCGGCAACCGGGACGTGTCGGCTCAGCGTGGCAGCGGACAGCCACACGCCGAACCCGAGGACCGCTCCGAGAGCCCCCGCGGCGAACATCGCGGCTCTCTGGCGAGAGCCGTCGCGCAGCAGCCGGCGGGTCGACTCCAGGTAGGCGAGCGCGAACAGGGCAGCCAGCACACCGCCGGCGCCCATGGCGCTGGCCAGCGGTACCTGCCTCGGCTCGATCGTCACCTCCTGGACGCTGCTCCTGCCCGCCCGATCCAGCCGCACCTGCCCGTGGACGGCTCCACCGGCAATCCACCGGGTCAGCGGCGGGGCGGTGACGTCTGTCCGCCAGGGCTCGCCGGCGTTCACCGTCACCGGGCCGCCGGTCGCGGTGCCCAGTGGGATGCCCGCCGCGGACAGCCGCAGGAGCACCGTCACGGTTCCGGGGGCCACTGCCGTGCCGCTGATCTCCACTGGCTCGGCCAGGTCGACCCGCGCGGCCGCGGGCGGGGTGGCCCCGGCCACCTGAATGCCCTCGGCCGCGGCGGGGCCGGTGGGGACGGCCGGTTGGGGGGATGGCCACAGCACGGCGATCAGCACCATCAGCACGGCCGCGGCCAGCGCGATACCAGCCAGCTGCCGGAGCGGCCCCGGCCCCGGCACCGACGGCGGGCGATGGCGGTGCGCCCGACCTGGCTGCCGGCCGGTGGCCGACAGTTCCGGCACCGGCACGAGGGAGGCATAGTCAAGATCGACAGCCTCCGGTGACGGCCGGCCCGCGGGCATGCCGGATGGCGCCGGCACCAGGTCGGTCACCAGCACGGACTCCTCACCACGGCCGGACGGGCCGCGCCGGGCCGACGCTTCCAGGGCCGTCCGCACCGCCGGGGAGATGTCCCGTACGGCCAGCCCCGACCGCTCCAGCCAGCCGGGCCCGAACGCCTCGGACGCGGCGGCCGCGACGGACTCCGCGAGCTGTTCGGCGCTCGCCGGCCTGCGCTCGGGATCCCGGGC
The DNA here is from genome assembly GCF_920888515.1 of Protofrankia sp. CiP1_Cm_nod1. Lineage (GTDB taxonomy): Bacteria > Actinomycetota > Actinomycetes > Frankiales > Frankiaceae > Protofrankia. Next base: position 11,197 of record NZ_CAKKTM010000475.1, read on the forward strand.
CAGCCCACGCATGAGAAGCCAGGTGAGCCCGGGCGGCACCTCGCCGCCGGGCGACGGCGGCTCAGCGGTGTCCTGGCGTGCCCGGAACTGGTGGAATCCGCCGTCGGTCGGGTAGGGCAGGTGTCCGGCGAGCAGGTAGTACAGCATCGCCGTGGCCGAATAGATGTCGGTGCGGACGTCCAGGTAGTCGCCCCGGGACTGTTCCGGGGACATGTACCCGGGCGTGCCCGCGATCACGAACCGGCCGTCCCGGGATGCGAGGGTGGTCTCCCCGCCGATGACCCGGGCCAGCCCGAAGTCGGTCACCTTGACAGTGCCGCGACCGTCGAACATCACGTTGCCGGGTTTGATGTCGCGGTGCAGCAGGCCCTGGTCGTGGGCGGCCTGCACCGCGGAGAGAACGGCGAGTACGGCCGCGCAGGACTGTTCCATGGTCAGCCCGATGCGGCGGAAACGCTCCGCGAGCGTCCCCCCGGGGAGGTGTTCGAGCACCAGCGCGCAGACCCGTTCCGGCGTGCCCGTGGCGTCGACGGTCACCTCTTCGTCCGCGTACTCGTAGACCGTGACGATGTGCAGGTGGCTCAGCCGGGCCAGGGCCCGTCCTTCCTCGTTGAACCGCAGCCGCATCTGCGGGTCGGCGGCGATCCGGTTCGGCAGGTGCTTGATGGCGACCGCCCGGTCGAGCCGTGGATCCCGGGCCGCGTAGACGACACCGAACCCGCCACGGCCGAGTTCCCCGCCCAGCCTGTACCGCGGCAGGGCGGCCACCAGCGCCCGTGGGGCCACGGACGGATCGGACACGGACGGGTTGATCGTCACGAGGAGTCGTCCTGACGCGGATGCCAGTCAGCGCGGCGGGTGATGGAGGGGTCGGTCTCCTCGTCGAAGAACCGCGCGGGCGGCTGCCACGGCTTTTCGTGCCCGTGCCCGTGCCCGTCCACCTCCACGTCCGGCGGCTGCGGCCGGGCGGCGGGCCGGGGCGGTGGCTGCCACGGCTTCCCGTGCCCGTCCACCTCCACGTCCGGCGGCTGCGGCCGGACGGCGGGCCGGGGCGGCGATTGCCTTTCATACCCGCGCCCATCCACCTCCACGCCCGGCGGCTGCGGCCGGACGATGACAGGCCGCGACGGGGCTGTCGGGCCCGGGGCCCGGCTCTCGCCGCTGCCCGGGGGGCCGCCCGCGGAACCACCGGCTGGGGACGGTGTCTGCCTGGCCGCGGCTGTGGTCACCGCGGATGGGCCCGTGGCCGGGTCGGCGGCCGCCACAGGCGCGAGGGCCGGTGTGCCGGCCTGCGTCGGGGTGGGGACCGGGGTGGGTGTGAGGTACCCCAGCAGGAAGCCGAGCCCCGCGGCTGCCGCGATGAAGGTCAGGTTGGACGATGTCGACGGTGCTGTCACCCGCAACGCCGACAGGCTGACGATCGCGACGAAGCCGGCCCCACACCCGGCGGGCGCGAACCGGACGGCCCGCCGCCACCGGTTGCGGGGAAGACGACGGCGCGCGAGCGCGATCAGCGCGGCAGCCCACAGCAGGGCCGTGACGATCAGCAGGCCCAGCCCGAACATGCCGTATGTGCAGACCAGCGTGCCGCGGATGTCGGCGATCCCCTCGGCCGAGGCGAGGACGTCACGCTTCGCATCACGGAGAGTGACGGACATGGGCAGCAGTCCGGTCGCCTGTCCGCGCAGCTCCGCCATGTCGACGTCGACGCTCCAGGCCAGCGAGGCGCCGGCCGGTACGTCCATCCGCACGGCGGTGTCGAAGACGAAGAAGGTCAGGCCCAGCGCCGATCCGCTGACACGGATCGACCGTATCTGGGCGAGCTCGTTCCGGTTGTTACGGACCGTGACAAGAACGCGGGTGGGCCGCTCCGGATCGAGCACGATCCGCCGCCCGGTCACGGAGACCTCGTTGACCACCGCGTCGAGCTGAAGGCCCCCGCTGCCCGCGGCGACGATGCCGCCGGCGGGGCCCCTCGGCCCGTCGCCGGCCGCGGCCATGGCCGGGGCAGGTAACAGGACCAGGACCGTCAGCATCATGATCACCAAAGCGGTGAGTGGCCTCGCGGCTCGCCGCGTCGGCTCCACGACAACAGCCACAACGCCCCCCGGGAATCCACTTTCTGTTGTGACGTCGATGTTACTGTCATCCCGGGAACGGGGCTGCGGCTGGACATGCTGTCCAGTACACGACACGTCGCCGCTCCGTTCGCGGTCGGGGGGCGTCATGCGCTTTTCTTGTCCGGTCTTACGCCGAGCGGGCGTCAGGACCATCCTGACGGCCATCCTGCCGTCGGTGATTCTGCTCGGCATACTCGGCGCGGGGTCCACGGCCGGGCCCACGGCGGCCGCCGCACCCGCCACGGGTACGAGACCGATCCCCATGACCATGGCCGTCGTGGCCGCTCCGAGCAGCAGTGCGCCCGCGCCAAGCCCCACCGCCTGCCCCGAGGGGACTCCGGACGGCTGCCTGTGCCCGGACGGTTCCGTGGTGCCCGGCGGGCGGGAATGCGCACCGCAGCCGTGTCCCACCGGCCAGCAGCGCAACTCGGACGGCGTCTGCGACTATCCGCCATGCCCCGAAGGGCAACAACGCGACGCGAAGGGGATCTGCGACTATCCGCCCTGCCCGGCAGGCCAGGAACGCAACTCGAACGGTGTCTGCGGCTACCCGCCATGCCCCGAAGGGCAGCAACGCGGTAAGGACAACACCTGCGGCTACCCACCATGTCCCGAGGGCCAGCAACGCGGCGATGACGGGACCTGCCGCTATCCGCCGTGCCCGGCCGGGCAACAACGCAACGCGGACGGCGTCTGCGGCTACCCGCCATGCCCCACCGGCCAGGAACGGGACGCGAACGGCACCTGCCGCTACCCGCCGTGCCCGGCCGGCCAGCAACGCGGCACGGACGGGGTCTGCCAGCCGGTCCCCGTGACCTGCCCGGACGGCTCCACCGCCCGCAGCCGGCAGCAGTGCCCGCCGCCACCGACAACCTGCTGGGACGGCAGCACGGCCGCCGCCGGGCAGCAGTGCCCACCGCAGCGCGAGACCTGCGCCGGCGGGGTGACGGTGACGGCCGGGCAGCCGTGCCCGCCGCCGCGGCCCGGGGAGACCTGTCCTGGCGGGACGCCACCGGGCCAGGGCGGCGTCTGCCCACGGCCGTCGGTCTCCTGCCCCGGCGGCCTGTTGGTGCCCGCCGGGCAGCAGTGCCCGCAGCCACCGCCTCCCTGCCCGGCCGGATCCGTGCGGGACGCGTCCGACCGCTGCGTGCCGGTCAGGCCGGAGCCCACGGCCACGCAGCAGCCCGCCCCCGCGCCCTCGCCCGCACCGGCGCTCCCCAGCCCGTTACCCGGGCAGCTGGCGCTGGACAAACCGGTCGTCTCCGGCGGGGACACCCTGTTCGCCACCGGCGCCGGCTGTACGCCGGCTGCCGACGTCGTCATCGTCTCCGAGGACGGCCGGACGATCGGCCGGACGGTCGCGGACGAGAACGGGGAGTTCTCCACGGCCGTGCAGTTCGCCACCTATCGGGCAGGAACCCGTTCGATCACCGCGACCTGCGGTCCGGTCCTACGCTCCGAGGTGGACATGGTGCTGTCCAGCTCGACCGGTGGCACGTCCAACACGTTCGTCCTGATGTTGTTCTTCCTGCTCGCCGGCTCTCTCGTGGTACGCCATCAGATCGGCCAGAGCATCTGACCGGAGTACCAGGCCGGCGGCGGGCGGGCCGGCGGCGGGCGGGCCGGCGGCGGGCGACGTGGAACGATCTGATGGCGGACGGCATGAACCGCGAGCGGCGACCGTCGGGAACCGAACAACGGGAACGGCCGGCCGGGGAGCACACGCCGGCCGACGCGGCGGGAGACGGACCGCCGGGAAGAACGGGAAGGAAGGACGGGAGCGGCGGCGCGGGCAAGGGATGGGCGGTGGCCGTGTACCACCGCTACCCACGCCGCCGCTCCCGTCTCGGCCCGACACCGGAAGGCCCTCCAGGGCCCCCGGCAGCGCGTTTGTTTCTCCGTCGCGCCTGTGGAGCCCCGCACCCTGAGGCATTCAGGGGAACGGGCACCATCGGTGTCGGTTCACCCGGCGGCCGGGGCACTGTCAGCCGGCGGCCGGGGAGTTGGGAACAAGGCTCTGCGCGGTGCTCGGGAACACCATTGTTCCGGAGCGCCTTCATTCAGGAACATTTTCGTTCAGGAACGGCGCAGTTCGAGAAATCTTCGTTCAGGAACGCTGTCGTTCGGACCGGCCGGGCCGCCCGTCCACCGGTCGAGCCGGATCCGGATACCGCGGCGGTCAGGCCCCGGCGGTGAGCCAGGCGCGCGTGACGGATCGGCGTGACAACTGTCGCACGGACAGCTCCGACAGCGACGGCTCGTCCGGCACGGCCCGTTCCTCGCAGGACATCGCGGTGTTCTGGACCCTGCCCCAGATGATGCTCCGGCATTCGTCGGCGCCCACCACAAGAGATGTACGGGTATGCGGGTCAAACACCTCGACGTGGCCGTCGAAACCTGGCGCGAGAATCCTGAAATGGCTCCACAGGTGTGCCGTGTAGGTGTCCGCGAACTTACCGAGAAGTTCTCCGTCGGCGTCCAGGACGAGTATTCTCTTACCCATTTCAACACCCTTCGCCGGTGATCCGAACAGTGCCGGGTGGCTGGCCTGGGAGCAGCTTACGACAAGCCTGCGGGATTCGCATATATCGAGTTTTCCGCTATTCCCGGGGCCGGATTCCGGTGGTACCGGAAAGCCATTCCGCCGGCGCCGGCCCGGCCAGTCACCGCCGGACTGATTCGAGGCGCCTGTACCGGCCCGGAACGTACAACGGCCGGCGAACACCACGGCGGCCGGAGTCGGCACGCGGTATTCCGTCCCGGACGCAACAAGCTGGTGCGGTATCCCCGCCGGCCCGGGAGGACAGCCACCGGTAGTCCGGCCCGGCCCGAACAGGGCCCCCTGATCATATGCCGGCCGGCCGGCGACATATACCCGCGCGGAGTGTTACCTGCCCGTCCCGCTGGGACCGGCACGGCGGCGGAACCGCTCACGACCGGCCGGCGGGGCCTGTCTGATCGCCGACCCTATCAGGACATCGCCCGTTTACCGGCGAACCGGCACTCCGGGACAAAACCCCCTCACCGGTGGACGCCCCGGCGTGCCCTGACGCGCCAACGGCGCGGGCCAGGACCGGCCATCAGCCCGCCCGACGGCCCCGTCCGGCAACCGGCGCCCTGTCCATCCACCACTGTGCCCATCCACCACTGTG
>NZ_CAKKTM010000475.1:16909-35544 GCF_920888515.1 Protofrankia sp. CiP1_Cm_nod1
GTCCACGCACCACTGTGCCCGACAGCGGCGGGGCCCACGGTGCGCAAGGGCCGGCCGAAGGACCAAAGGACCGGCGTCAGCGGCCCGGTATCCCCGTGGGGCAGTGCCGCCCCGGTATTCCCATAGGGGCCCCGTGCCGGCCCCGGTATCCCTGTAGGAGCATCAGCCGGCCCGGTGTCCCGCAGGGCCCGTCAGCGGCCCAGTATCCCCCGCAGCCTGGACATCGCCGGCCAGGTCGGAGCCGGCCCGTCCACCGGATACGGCGGGAAGGCCCGCTCGGCGACGTCCACCAGAATGGCGACGTCCAGGGGCTTCAGTACGACACCGGCGGTGAGGATGTAGTCGGCGACCCCGGCCGCCGGCAGCAGCACCACACCGTCGAGCAGGGCGAGCCCGTGCGGCAGCTCGGCACGGGAGAACGCGACCACCGGCTGGGCCTGCAGCTGCCAGCCGTCCGGAAGATCGGCCACCAGGTGGCCGGTGACCTCCTCGCTCATCCACGCGACCAGGCCGAGCATGGCGCGCAACGGCACCTTGCCGGCCCACAGCCCGGCCCGGTTCTGGCGCAGCGGCCCGCGGTGGGCATCCGTCTCGACGACCCACGCCCCGGACGGGCCGATCACCAGATGGTCGACGTTGCCGGCGGAGTCCGCGAGCGCGCGGTCGTGCAGGACCGTGTAGCCGGCCCGGACGAGGCGGTCGAGGGCGCGGGCCGTGCGGCGCTCGGCCTCGGCGTCGTGCCGCCAAGACTCGATCTCCGACGGGGAACGCAGGAAGCGCGCCGCGGCGGCGACGAGGACGACCAGGACGGCCCCGAGGACCATCTGCAGCACGACCAGCACGGACAGGCCCGCCATGGCACCGAGCACGCCGACGGCGGCCGCGGCCAGCGCGGCGGCCACAGCCGCGGTGACGGCCGCTCGTGTCAGGCGGTCCTTACGTTCGGCCATGTACAGCTCCCTGCGGCGCAGGTACTCCGCCATGGCCGACCGTCCTGGCCACTGCCTTTCCGGCATCCCGGTCGTCACCGCCTTCCGGTCGCCCTGTTTCCCGCCGCTCCGTCGCGCCGGCCTGGCCCGCGTGACGCGGGAGCTGGCATGGTTCGGGACCCGCATGGCGCGGGATCCGTCACCTCCACCGTTGACGCACGGGCCGGCGCGGAACGTGCTCCGTCCTCGGTCCGTCCTCGGTCCGGCCCCGTACGACCGCATGCGGCTGCGCCTGCCCCATGCGCGTCGCACATTGACCATCACCGAGTGTGCCGCGACACGGTCACCGAACGCCACAGCAAACCAACTATGCGACGGCCACCATTTCATAAAAATCGCAACAGTCGTCCAACATGACACATACTTACACCCTGACCCAACGGTGCCCAGGCCGGGCGCCACAGAGCCCGAAAGGGCGCCCGCTCCGGGCGCCACACAGCCTGAAAGGGTGCCCGGAGCCGACGTCGCCCAGCCTGGACGCCGCACACGCCTCCCATCAGACTCCGGACGATGACCGAACTTTCCGGTGTGAGGGGGGTCGGGTGATGGGCACAATCCGACAGCGGCCCTTCGATGTGCGCCACATCGTTCGCGCATCGGTAACTACCGGGCAACACCCTGCTGTGAAGGTCTGGTCAAAGGGCCGGAAAGTCCACGACGCGGCGGAACGGAGCCACCTGACCCGCACCGACCGCCATCGGCCCGTACCTCGACCCGCGGCCAGCGACCCTGGCCGGTCCGGACCTGGAGGGTTCATGAAACGGACACCGGCAGCCATGCCAGCACCCGGCCCCGATCCCTGTTGTACCGGCCCTTGTTGTACCAACGGCAAGATCCGCACCGACGACAGGAACCAGCATGACGGCGGGCTCCGCGCCGACGACGAGATCCGTTCACCGGAGGACGTCCACCGTTACGCGCACCTGACCTGCCTGACCGATCAGCCTGCCGGCAGCGTCGGTATCGAGACCGAGTGGTTCGTCGTCGACATCGCCTCCCCGGCACTGCCGGTGCCCCCCGGCCGCACGCTGGCGGCGCTCACCGGCGACCCGTCACCGGAAGGGCTGTCACCGGAAGGACCGCGGCAGGGAGAGAAAGCGTCCCCCCGGACCTTCCCGGAGCCGGTGGACGATCTGTTCCTGCCCGGGGGGACCCGGATCACCTTCGAGCCCGGCGGCCAGCTCGAACTGTCCGCCCCGCCCCTGCCGCTGCCGGACGCGCTGGCGCGGACCGCCGCCGATCTCACCGCGGTGCGCGCCATGCTCGCCGACGCCGGGCTCGCCCTGGCCGCGATGGGCACCGATCCGCTGCGGCCACCGCGCCGCCTGTTGCACGCCCCCCGCTACGTGGCCATGCAGCGGTACTTCCGGCGGACGGACGGCGGCCGGGCCGGCGAGGCGATGATGTGCTCGACCGCGTCCGTCCAGGTCAACCTGGACGCGGGCAGCCCGGCGCAGTGGGGCCGGCGCTTCGAGCTGGCGCACGCCCTCGGGCCGGTGCTGGTGGCCATGTTCGCCGCCTCCCCGGTGCTGGGCGGGACGGCGACCGGGTGGCGTTCCACCCGGCAGTCGCTGTGGGCGGACATCGACCCGAGCCGGACCTCCCCGGTGGCCGCCCCCCACCGGCCGGATCCGGCGACGGCCTGGGCGGACTACCTGCTGGCGGCCAGGATCATGCTGGTGCGGCTGCCCGACGGTGACTTCCGGCTCGCCCAGGACGGGTCGACGTTCGCCGACTGGGTGGCCGGCGCCGGCCCGGTGGCGCGGCCACCGACAGTCGCGGACCTGCGCTATCACGCGACCACGGTGTTCCCGCCGGTACGTCCGCGCGGCTGGCTGGAACTGCGCTACCTCGACGCGGCACCGGCCGGCAACTGGCCGGTGGCGGTCGCGGTGACCACCGCCCTGCTCGACGACCCCCGCGCCGCGGACACGGCGGCCGACGCGTGCGAGCCCGTGGCCGGCCGCTGGCTGACCGCGGCCACGCTGGGGCTGCGTGACGACATGCTGCACCGGGCGGCGCGGCGGTGCGCGGGCGCGGCCCGGGACGCGCTGGGACGCCTGGGTGTCGACGGCGCCCTGCTCGCCGCCGTCGACACCTATCTCGAGACCTACGCCGAGCCGGGCCGCTGCCCCGCCGACGATCTCCTCGACCGGCTGCCGGCCGGCGGCCCGCTGGGCCTGCTCCAGGCCGAGATCGACGCCGGGGCCAACGCCGGGACCGGCACCGGCGCCGTCCTCGGGGGCAGCGCTGGCGCCGGCCACGAGCGTGCGAGCATCCGGCCACAGGCGGCAGCTCGATGACCATCCAGTTGGTCACCGAGCTGGCCACCCCATCGACCATCCGGCCGACCGCTCAGCCGACCACCCGGCCGACCACCCAGCCGACCACCCAGCCGACCATCGACGGGATCGTCCGGGCGCTCGCGGACAGCCGGGCCCGCAGCCTCGCCTACACCGATCTCGGCGACGACGACCTGCGGCGCCAGCACTCGCCACTGATGTCACCACTGGTCTGGGACCTCGCCCACATCGGCAACTACGAGGAGTCGTGGCTGCTGCGGGCGGTCGCGGGCAGCCGGCCGCTGCGGCCGGGCATCGACGACATCTACGACGCGTTCCGCCACCCCCGGGCGGACCGGCCGGCTCTGCCGCTGCTCGGCCCGGCGCAGGCCAGGTCCTACCTCGACGAGGTGCGCGGCGCCGTACTGGACGTCCTGGCGCGGCTCGGCCCGGACGCGCTGCTGACACCGGCCACCTGGATGGCCAGCGACGGCGGGCCGTCCCCGCGGATGGCCGACATGGTCGGCGCGCCCGGGCCGGGCTCACGCGCGGCGCTGCTGGCCGGCGGGTTCGTCTACGGGCTGGTGGTCCAGCACGAGCACCAGCACGACGAGACGATGCTCGCCACCCACCAGCTCCGCGCGGGTGCCCCGGTCATCGGTGACCGGGCCACGCTGCCGCCCGGCCGGCCGGTGCCCGCGGCGGAGGTCCTGATACCGGCCGGCGAGTTCACGATGGGCACCGACGGCGACACCGCCGGCACGTCCTGGGCGTACGACAACGAACGCCCCGCTCACCGGGTGTACGTACCGGCGTTCTTCATCGGCACACTGCCGGTCTCCAACGCCGCGCACGCGGCGTTCATCGAGGACGGTGGCTATCACGACGAACGCCTGTGGCCGGCCGCCGGCTGGGCGTGGCGGTGCCGGGCGGGCCTGACCGCCCCACAGTTCTGGCGCCGCGAGGGCGGCACCTGGATCCACCGCCGGTTCGGCCGGGACGAGCCGGTCCCGATGGACGAGCCCGTCCAGCATGTCTGCTGGTACGAGGCGCAGGCGCACGCGCGCTGGGCGGGCCGGCGGCTGCCCACCGAGGCCGAGTGGGAGAAGGCGTGCGCGCACGATCCCGTCACCGGGCGTTCGCGACGTTTTCCCTGGGGGGACAGCGAGCCGACGCCGCGGCGGGCCAACCTGGGCCAGGCGGCCACCCGCCCCGCACCGCTGGGGGCGTACCCGGCCGGCGCGAGCGCGTACGGCGTCGAGCAGATGATCGGTGACGTGTGGGAGTGGACGGCCGGGGATTTCGTGGGCTACCCGGGTTTCCGGTCGTTCCCCTACCGCGAGTACAGCGAGGTGTTCTTCCCACCCGCGGCCGGCGCCGGCGAAGAGCCGCCCGCCGGGGCGGCCGGGCACGCCGGGGCGAACGGTGCCGCTGGGGCGGTCGGGGCGGTCGATGTCACCGAGTACGCCGGGTTCAAGGTGCTGCGCGGTGGCTCCTGGGCGACGCATCACAGCACCGCTAGGGCTACTTTCCGTAACTGGGACCACCCGATCCGCCGGCAGATCTTCGCCGGCTTCCGGCTCGCGCGCGACGCCTGACAAACCGCGCCACCGCGGAAGCCAGCAGGCCGCGGGAGGTGCGGCCGCGCCTCCCGCGCACCCTGGCCACCAGATCCGGTCATCGAACCCGGCTACCGAACCCGGCCATCGAAGCTAACCATCGAAGCTGGTCACCGACGATGACGAGCAAAGAGCCCGATACCGAGGGAAGAAGGATGATTCCGGTTGTGTCGTCACACGGCGTGGCTGGGGACACCACGGACACTGGCCTCGCTCCTGCATGATCCTCCGCACGGCCTACTGCGCCAGGCCTGGGAGCCGCGGCGGATGCTGCACGGCCGGATCAACGCCGACGGCTTCGGCGCCGGATGGTACGCCCCTGAGATTCGCACGGAGCCGGCCCGCTACCGCCGCGCCGTCCCGATCTGGACCGACGCCTCGTTCGCGTCCCTCGCCGGCGTGATCAGTTCGGGCTGCGTGCTGGCCGCGGTCCGCAACGCCACCGTCGGCATGCCCGTCGAGGAGACCGCGACCGCGCCGTACACCGATGGGCGGTACCTGCTCAGCCACAACGGACGGGTGGATCTCACGGTGCCGCTGGGCCTGCTGCGGGGCGCGCGGGGAGCGCCGGTGCCCGACTCGCGCTGTGACTCCGCGCTGCTGGCGGCCGTGGTGTGGCAGCGGCTGGCCGCGGGCGCGCGTCTCGCGGACGCCGTCGCGGAGGTCGTCGTCGCGGCGGGCAGGAGGGACGGCGCGGCCCGTCTCAATCTTTTGGTAACCGACGGATCGCAAATAGTGGCGACAACCTGGGGTGAAACCCTGTCGTACCGCGTGTCCGGCCGCGAGAACACCGGAATCGGCATCGAGGCCAGCACAGAGAGCGATATGGAGTCCGGCGGCGGAGTCGAGGTGGCCAGCGAACCCAGCGATGACGGAGACGGATGGATCGATCTCGATGATCATCAATTGCTCGTAGCTGACACACGCAATGTCATCGTCAGTAATTTGACCTGAGATTCAGCTACTCTCGGTTGCATTAACGCTCCCGGAGGTTACAGCTCATGACAGCGTCCAGCACCGGTCTCACCAATGTCGGTTCCGCCAGGGGCGATCTCGACCCGAAAATCGTCTTCGATCGGCATCTCACCGCGTCCGACCGGACCACGGCACTGACCAGGGACGTCGGCACCGGGCTCACGTCGAATCCGAAGGAACTACCACCCAAGTGGTTCTACGATGCCAACGGGAGCATGCTCTTCGACGCCATCACCCGGTTGCCCGAGTACTATCCCACCCGGGCCGAACGGGCGATTCTGGCCAGCCACGTCCGCGAGATCGCCGTGATGTCACGGGCGGACACCCTCGTCGAGCTCGGCTCCGGGACCTCCGCCAAGACCCGCCTGCTGCTCGACGCCCTCCAGCGCGGCGGCTACCTGCGCGGGTTCGTCCCGTTCGACGTGGACGACTCCGTGCTCTCCCAGGCCGCGGCCGCGATCCGGCAGGAATACCCGGCGGTGAGCGTGCACGCGATCGTCGGCGATTTCGAACGTCATCTCCACCTGCTGCCCGACGCCAGCCGCCGCCTGGTCGCGTTTCTCGGCGGGACGATCGGCAATCTCGCGCCCGCGGCCCGGCACACATTCCTCACCAGCATGCGTGCCCACCTGAAAAGTGACGACATGCTGCTGCTGGGCTGCGACCTGGTCAAGGATCCAGCCCGGCTGGTGGCCGCCTACGACGACAGCGCCGGCGTCACGGCCGCGTTCAACCGCAACGTCCTGTCGGTCATCAATCACGAACTCGACGCCGACTTCGACCCGCGCGGGTTCGCCCATGTGGCCCGGTGGGACGCGGCGAACTCCTGGATCGAGATGCGCCTGCGCTCCGTCCGCGACCAGCGGGTCCGTGTCGGCGCGCTGGGCCTGTCGGTGTCCTTCGCCGAGGACGAGCAGATGCGCACCGAGATCAGCGCCAAGTTCACCCGGGACGGCCTGGCCACCGAGGCCGCCGCGGCGGGCCTGGCCATGGTCCGCTGGTGGACCGACCCCGCCGGTGACTTCGGGCTCGCTCTCGCCGTCCCCGCCTGACAACTCCGGCCGGCAGGGCCCGGCAGGCAAGGACCAGCGCCTGCCGGGCTCGGCGGGCCGGGCCCGGCAGGCAGGGCCCGGCCGACGAGCCGGACCCGCTGACCAGGCGGCGAGCCCCGGTCAGCCGCCGGCCAGGGAGACGTCGCGGGCGCCACCGGTGGACGCCGAGGTCGCCATCGCCGCGTAGGCCCGCAGCGCCGCCGACACCGGGCGCTGGCGCTCCTTCGGCCGGTAGCCGCCGGCGGCCTCCACCTCGGCCCGCCGCGCGGCGAGCTCGTCGGCGTCCACCAGCAGGTCCAGCCGGCGGGCCGGGATGTCGATCTCGATGATGTCACCGTCGCGGACGAGCGCGATCGCGCCGCCGTGCGCGGCCTCGGGCGAGACGTGGCCGATGGACAGGCCCGCCGAGCCGCCGGAGAACCGGCCGTCGGTGACCAGCGCGCACCGCGGGCCGAGCCCGCGGGCCTTGAGGAAGGCCGTCGGGTACAGCATCTCCTGCATGCCGGGGCCGCCGCGCGGGCCCTCGTAGCGGATGATCAGCACGTCACCGGGAGTGACCCGCTTCGACAGGATCGCCTCCACCGCCTCCTCCTGGCTCTCCAGCACCAGGGCGGGGCCGCGGAAGGTCAGCCGGCCGGCTTCCACCCCGGCGGTCTTGAGCACGGCGCCGTCCGGCGCCAGTGACCCGCGCAGCACCGCCAGGCCGCCGTCGGCGGAATAGGCGTGCGCGACGTCGCGGATGCAGCCGGCGGCGGCGTCGGTGTCCAGCGACTCCCAGCGGGCCGTGGACGAGAACGGCTCGATCGTGCGCACGCCGCCCGGGGCGGCGTGGAAGAGCTCCACCGCCTCCGGTGCCGGGCCCGGCCGGCGGACGTCCCAGTGGGTGAGGAACTCCGCCAGGCTCGCGGCGTGCACCGAGTGGACGTCGTGGCGCAGCAGGCCGGCCCGGTCGAGCTCGCCGAGGATGGCCGGGATGCCACCGGCGCGGTGGACGTCCTCCATGTGGTAGTCCGAGCTCGGCGCCACCTTGCACAGGCACGGCACCGTGCGGGAGATCTCGTCGATGTCGTCGAGGGTGACCGCCACCCCGGCCTCGGCCGCGGCGGCCAGCAGGTGCAGCACGGTGTTGGTCGAGCCACCCATGGCCACGTCCACGGCGAAGGCGTTGCGGAAGGCCGAGGCGCTCGCGATCGAGCGCGGCAGCACCGTGTCGTCGTCCTTGTCGTACCAGCGCTTCGCGAGATCCACCACCGTGCGCCCGGCGCGGACGAACAGGTCACGGCGGGCCGCGGAGGTGGCGAGCGTGGAGCCGTTGCCGGGCAGCGCGAGCCCGAGCGCCTCGGTCAGGCAGTTCATCGAGTTCGCGGTGAACATCCCGGAGCAGGACCCGCAGGTGGGGCAGGCGGAGCGTTCCACCGCGTCCAGCTCGGCGTCCCCGACCGCGGGGTCGACGGAGGCCGCGATCGCGGAGATGAGGTCCAGCCCCGAGCGGACCACCCCGCCGCTGACGACCGCCCGGCCGGACTCCATCGCCCCGCCGGAGACGAACACGGCCGGGATGTTCAGCCGCAGGGCGGCCAGCAGCATCCCAGGAGTGATCTTGTCGCAGTTCGAGATGCAGACGAGCGCGTCCGCGCAGTGCGCGTTCACCATGTACTCGACGCTGTCGGCGATGATCTCGCGGGACGGCAGCGAGTAGAGCATGCCGCCGTGGCCCATGGCGATACCGTCGTCGACCGCGATCGTGTGGAACTCCCGGCCCACGCCGCCGGCCTCGGCGACCGCGTCCGACACGATCCGGCCGAGGTCGCGCAGGTGCACGTGGCCGGGCACGAACTCGGTGAAGCTGTTCGCGATCGCCACGATCGGCTTGCCGAAGTCGCTGTCGGTCATGCCGGTGGCGCGCCACAGCGCGCGGGCACCGGCCATGTTGCGACCGTGGGTGGTGGTACGGGAACGCAGAACAGGCATCGGGCAGTCCTCACGGCGATCGATCGGCGCGGACGTGGGTCACGCCGGGGCCGCGGGCACACCCGTACCGGGCATCAGGTGCCAGGCATCAAGCCGCTCGAAAGCCGCCGGAACCCGCCTGCCGGGCCCCACCCGTCCACTTCAAGCCTAACGCTCGTCGTGTTCGAAGCCGCGCGGGCCACCGCGGCGCGGCCACCACCGGCCGCCCAGCCCGCCGAAGCGGCCGGGGCCACCGGGGCCGCCATGGCGCAGCCGCCACCGCCGCCACTGGCGCTGGACCAGCCACACGACCACGAAGGACGCGGCCGTGCCCAGCAGCGGGGCCACATCGTGGTCGCGAGGGCCGGTCACGTACCCGACGGTCCCGTCGGAGTGCTGGACCCGCTGGCTCGTCCGCGTCCCGAGCACGAGCAGGAACAGGCTGACGACGGTGATGATCGCGTATCCCGTCCGGAAAAGGGTCTGGACGCCGACCCGGCGGCGCGCGACCGCGCCACGGAAGAGCAGCGCCGGGACCATCCAGCCCAGAAAGCCGAAGACGACCGCGAACACCGGCGCGAAGAAGAAATAGCTGGCGAAGGTGCTCACGACAGCTCGGTCACGTGCTCCACGCTCGGCGGCTGCGCGAAGAAGGGACCCAGCGCCGCCCGCCAACGGGTGAACCGGTCGGAGGTGCGGAAGGTCACCAGGTGCGCGTCCAGGTTCTCCCATTCGACGAACAGGACGAACCGGGACGGCGTCTCCACCCCGCGGGCCAGCCGCGCCGACCGGCAGCCGGGGCAGGTGGTGATCTCGGTAACGACGCGGCGGTAGGCGTCGGCGAACGCCTCCTCCTGGCCGGGCACGACGTCGAAACGGGCGACTTCCAGCACCGGCGAGCCCTGGGCGCCGTCCTCGGCAGCGGTCATGGCCCAAGTCTGGCATGCGCGGGTCCGGCCCGAGCGCTCCGGTCGCCCGAATCCCGGTCGCCCGGTCGCCCGATCCCCGGAAAACAGAAAAGACGCGGACGGAAGGCGCGGGCGGGTAGCCCGCCGTCCCCCGCCCACGCTTTCCGTCCGGGGCCAGGCCCTGCCCGGCCCCGGACGGAAAGGAGAGCCGCTTCTATGTTCAGGCATCCTTTCTCACGACCTGCTTTTCCCCCCTGGGATGGCCGGAGTTCTCCCGCGGGTGGCCGGAGTTCTCCCGCGAGTGGCCGGAGTTCTCCTCGGCGGGGTGGGCGGGCTGTCCGGCCGGCACCGAATCCGGCCGCTGCCGGCGGAGCCGGCGCCAGCCGGGCCGACGCTTGTCACCTGCTGGAACCAGCGCCGCGCTGCCCCGTAGCAGCCGCGGGCCGACCAGCATGGCGATGCTGGCTGTCACGCTCCGCGTGACATCGTCCGGCCCGGACACCGTGGCGGCGATGGAGGCAAGGCCTGCGATACCCACCGTCACGACCGCGAGGACGGCCGCGACCAGCAGCCGGCCGCTGACGAGCGCGATCCCGCTGAGCACTACGCCAATCATGATCATCGCGTTCGTGGACGGTAGTGTGATCGACTGGCTGCCGTCCGCCAGCGCCACTGCCGCGGCGGACACCTGGGTGGTCATCGCTCCTCCCGCCGGGGCTGGTCGACAACGTGGATCCGGAAGCTGGATACCAAGCGGTTACCTGTCTGGAACAGCGGACGCGGGAGAAGGACTATTGTCGAGGACGGTCCGTTCTCCCACCGGGGCCAACCGGGGTGCGGGTCAGACTGGTCCGGTTCGGCGGGCGGGTGCGCCAACACCCTCCCGCCGACCGCGCCGGGCGAGCTGCCCGACATGGTCGTTGTTTCCGAATAGATGCTCATTGCTACCTTTCCACATCTCTCCCGTGTCTCTCAGGAATCTCAGGACTCTCAGGAATCGTCTTGCGCGGCCGCGGGATCCGGGATCGCATGGACCGCCGCCCCGGTCCGCGCGGGCGCTGGCCGAAGAGCGCGCGAGTATGGTTCACCCCGCCCGCCCGAGGGCCTGGAAAGCCCGGAGACGACGAAGAGCGGCCCACCCCTGAGATCAGGTGAATCCGCCCACCGGGACGCGCCGGAGCGTCCTCATGCCATACGCATAATCAGGAGTGGCCCAGCGCCCGGCGGCCCTCGGATGAACCCGCGAACCGACACCTGATCAGGCCAGGGCATCGGTCTCGCGGTTCGCGGACTCTGCCTCATAGCGCCACATCCCTGAGAAGGAGGGGCCGCCTCGCTGCGGCGAGATGCCTCCACTATGCAGACCAAACTGTGGTAACGCAAGAACTATTCATGAAGATCGAACAATTCATAATCCACCCACCCACAAGGGCGGATGGATAAATGATCTTGATGATTCGCCGCTCCCACGCGCCCGCTCCCGGACCGGAGCCCAGTCGGGCAAGCAGCCCAGCAGGCCGGCTAGGATGCTGGTCAGCCCCCACAAGAGGCGAGCCATTCGTCGATGCTCCAGTCGGCCAGCCCACCCGCATAGCCGACGACTCGACGAGCATAGACGACCCGCCGGCGTCCGGAGGAAGATGAGTAGGGCCTCCGCGACCCCGGGAGTCGGGAGCCCGGCCCCGCGGGCCTTGCGGGCTCTGTTCCCGCAGCCCCGGCGCGAAAACACGATCGCGCCGACCATGACCCGCCGGACACCGGGCCGTTCCGCCCTGCCCTTCATCGCGACCAGGAGCCACCGTGAGCACCAGCACGCCAGGTATAGTCATTGCTACATCCTGCGACTATTCGGGAAGTTGTCCAACCGTCTACCAGGAGGGCCCCGATACCGTCCTGGTACAGGGATACGTGGTCAACTCCGGTCACAACATGCCGGACGGCGAGTCCATGGTCCGCATCCCGGTCGCGCTCCTGCGCCAGGCCGCCCAGGCGCTCCAGGCCTGACCGGCCCCCGGCCAGCTCACCCACACGGCCTGAAGGAACCCCGCACACGACGAACCCGCGCACGAGCCGCCGCGGCGGCGCGAACATCACCCGTCACCGCGCCGCTGTCATTCCGGCCAGCCAGGGAGCTGGGCCGCTCGGATCTCCGGACCAACTCGGAAGGGTATGGCATGAGGAACCTCCCGGACGACGACGCGTCAGGCCGAGCGGCCGGGGCGCAGCTGGGAGCCGAACTCGCGGCCCTGCGGCACCGGCACCGGCTCAGCGGCCAGGAGCTCGCCGGCCGGACCGGGATGAGCCAGTCCAAAATCTCCCGGATAGAGACCGGCGCGGTCACACCCGGCCCTGACGACGTCGAGGCAATCGTGCGTGCCCTCAACGAGCCGGAGCCTGTGGTGTCGCAGTTCCGGCAGGCCGCCGAACGCCTTGTGTCCGGCGCGGACCCGGTCATCGACCCCAGCCCCTACATCGGCCGCTTCCAGCCCCAGTACCTTGAGCACGAGTCCGCCGCCCAGGTCGTCCGCTTCTTCCAGCCGACCCTCGTGCCCGGCCTGTTGCAGACGAGCGAGTACGCACAGGCGATCATCCTGCGTTTCTGCGAGCTGTTCGACATCGACTACCTCGCCGAGGGCGCCCAGGCGGTCGCCCTGCGGATGGAACGGCAGCGAATCCTCTACGACGAACGGCGGACCTTCTACTTCGTGCTGCTGGAGTCGGTACTCGCCTATCCGGTGGCGGCACCCGCGGCCATGATCGCCCAAATCGACCGCATCCGGGATCTCGCGGACAGCCGGCCGAACATCACCATCGCTCTGGTCCCCAACGGGACCGAGCTCGTGGTGCCGCCGTCCAGCAGCATAGAAATACTGGACGAGAACCGCGCGCTCACCGAGGCGATACTGTCCGTGGTGTCGCACAAGAAGCCCGAAACCGTCCGGGTTCTTCTCCGGATCTTCGCTGAGCTCGAGAGCAAGGCGACCACCGACATCAACCCGATCCTCGACCGCCACCGCCGCGCCTACATCGACCAGATCCTCTCCGAACAACGCTGACCACACGCCCCGGGCCCGGCAGGGCAACCGCCGCGAGCCCGGTGGCAAGGCCGTGCTGGGCGAAGCCCACTTACCCGACGCCGTCGTGTCCTCGGGCCCGACCACCCCGACAGCCTCACCTCGGCCTACAACCTCGTCGTCTATCTGGGCAGACTCGGCCGATATCAGGATGCCCGCGCCCTTGGCGAGGACATTCTGGCCAGACGCCGCCGGATCCTCGGCCCTCGTCACCGCGACACCCTCGGCGCCGAGGAAGCCCTCCAATGGTGGATCCACCAGGAATCGGCTGCTGGATGATGGACTACTACCTTGCCCCGCGGCTGGCACCGAACGGAAGTGGCGCTGGTCTGTCCGCGACCGCCGCCGGCATCGCCGCTGCCGCGGACAACGAACCGGAGGAAGCCAACCGGCGGATGCGGACAGCGCCGCTACGAGCACCGGTTCTCTCCGTGAGGTGGCTGTCAGCCCCAGAGGGTGCTGATCGGCAGGGCGAAGACGCGGTCGTCGATGCGGAACGCGCGGGGGCCGGTATGCAGGACGGCTCCGGCGACGAAGCGCTCTTCGAGCTGGTCGCGTAGCCAGACGAGGTGGCGGGCGTCGGACGTGCTCGGCGCCGCGGTGGCTTTGATCTCCAGTGCGATGACCTGGTCGCCGCCGAGCTCGATCAGCAGGTCGATCTCGCGACGGCCGTCCTCCTGGCGCAGGTGATAGAGCCTGGGCTCCAGTGGGCTGAGGGCCAGTTCGGGACGGATCTGCGCGACGACGAACGTGTCGATGACGCGCCCGAGCAGGTGGCCGTCGCGCAGGACCGCGCGTGGCGTGGCCCGCAGCGCGGCACCGAGCAGTGACGAGTCCACGAGGTAGCGCTTGGGCCTCTTGACCAGGCGCTGTAGCCGCTGGGTGGACCATGCCGGTATCTGGTCGAGAACGAAGAGATTGGTCATGAGCCGCTCGTAGGCGACGACGGTCCGCCGGTCCAGGTTTGCGGCGCGCACGATGGTCTCGTCGGTCGTGACGGCGGCGGTGGTGAGCGCGAGGGCCTCGACATAGCGGCGGAGCCGGTCGGGGTCGCGGCGGGACTCGACGTGCTGGGCATCGCGGGTGACCAACTGGTCGAGGTAGCCGGTCAGCCAGGCGCGCCTGGCCAGACCGCTCAGGCGAAGGACGGTGTCCGGGAAACCGCCGCGTAGGGCGAGCTCGATGTAGCCAAGAAGATCTGGCGGGTCCGCGGGCACGGTGAGCGCGTCGAGTTCGGCGGTGGCCAGACGATCGATGAACAGTGTCCCGGGCGAGCGCCGATCGGCCTCCCTTACTGTGAGCCCGTAGAGGGGCAGCCGGATCACACGCCCGGTACCCGGCCAGGTCCGGGTCTCCAGGTCGGCCATGACGCTGCCGGTCAGCAGGAAGCGGCCCGGCCGGGGGTCGTCGTCGACCGCTCTCTTCACCGCGCCGAGGACATCGGGGACCTCCTGCCATTCATCGAGCAGGACCGGCTCGGGCAGCGCACGCAGCGCCGTGTCCGGATCGGCACGGAAGGCAGCGGCCTCGACTGGACGGTCGAGACGGACGGTGGAGCGGGCCAGCCGACGCGCGGTGGTTGTCTTGCCGGTCGCGCGGGGGCCCACCATCAGCAACGCCGGTAGCTGCGTCACCAGCTCCGAGAGCAGGGAGTCCACCATCCGCGGGACGTAGCCGGCAGCATCCATGATCTCAGGGTACCGATTTCCCGCAGCCTTGAATGCCGATCACCTGCACGCTTCAGTGCCGATCACCTGCGTCCTTCGATGCCGATCACCTGCATGTTTTGATGTCGATCACCTGCGAGGCCGGTAGGGGCGGGTCGATACGGGAGGGTGGAGCGGCGACTGGAGATCTTGAACTGATCGGTGGTGTGGAGCGTCGCGCTGTTCGGGTCAGCTGGCTGTTCGGGTCAGCCGGCCATGTCCATGAAGCGGGAGTAGTGGCCCTGGAAAGTGACGGTGACGGTGCCGGTCGGGCCGTTGCGGTGCTTGGCGACGATCAGGTCGGCCTCGCCGGCGCGGGCCGACTCCTTCTCCACGGCGTCCTCCCGGTACAGCAGGATCACGGCGTCCGCGTCCTGCTCCAGGGAGCCGGACTCGCGCAGGTCGGAGATCTGCGGGCGTTTGTCCGCGCGCTGCTCCGAGGCACGGTTGAGCTGGGAGATCGCCACCACCGGGATGTCGAGCTCCTTGGCGAGCAGCTTGAGCGAGCGCGATATCTCGCTGACCTCCTGCTGGCGGCTCTCGGTGCGCTTCGGCGAGGACATCAGCTGGAGGTAGTCGAGGACGATCATCCGCAGGCCGTTGCGCTGCTTCAGGCGGCGGGCCTTCGCCCGGATCTCCATCATGGTCAGGTGCGGGCTGTCGTCGATGAACAGGGGCGCGTCGGCGACCTCGCCCATCCGGCGGGCCAGGCGGGCCCAGTCGTCATCGGTGAGCCGGCCGGTGCGGATGTTCTGCAGGGACACCCGCGCCTCCGCCGACAGCAGCCGCATGGTGATCTCCATCCGGCTCATCTCCAGCGAGAAGATCACGGACGTCATGCCGTTACGGATCGACGCGGACCGGGCGAGGTCCAGCCCGAGTGTGCTCTTGCCGACGGCGGGCCTGGCCGCAATGATCCACAGTTGGCCGCCGTGGAGACCGTTGGTCAGCTCGTCGAGATCGTTGAAGCCGGTGGGGACGCCGGTCAGCGCGCCGTCGTGCCCCGCGATCGCCTCGATCTCCTCCAGCGCGGGGTTGAGCAGGTCGCCGAGGGGCGCGTAGTCCTCACTCGAGCGGCGTTCGGTGACCTCGTAGACGGCGGCCTGCGCGCGGTCGACCACCTCGTCCACGTCCTGGGCGGGGCCGTAGGCGAGCTGGACGATGCGGGTGCCCGCCTCGGCGAGACGGCGCAGAACAGCCTTCTCCGCGACGATGCGGGCGTAGTAGCCGGCGTTCGCCGCGGTCGGGACGCTGGAGATGAGGGTGTGCAGGTAGCCCGGCCCGCCGACGCGCTCGAGCAGGTCCCGTCGGGCGAGCTCGGCGGCGACGCTGATCACGTCAGCCGGCTCGCCACGGCCGTAGAGATCGCCGATGACGCCGTAGACCGTGCTGTGCGCGGGGCGGTAGAAGTCGCTCGCGGAGAGCACCTCGACGACGTCGGCGATCGCGTCCTTCGACAGCATCATGCCGCCCAGCGCGCTCTGCTCGGCGGCCAGATCATGCGGCGGCGTGCGGTCGAGCTCGACCGGCCCGCCGGAAGCGGCCCGGGCGCGGTCGACATCGGTCAGCGTCATGGCCGTGACCCCGTCATGATCGTGGCCCCCGTCATGCCTGCCCCTCTCCCGCGCGTCACAGTCCCGCGCAGTACGGTCCCGCGCAGTGCCGTCCCGCGCGGTACAGTTCCACACCACACCGTAGTCGAACATATGTTCGCCTACGGTGGTGGCCCCGTCAATCCTCGAGAGGTGTCTCGTCGAGCACTCCACCGGGCGTCGACTGTATGAGCGGGCCCGGCCGGCAGCCAAAAAGTTATCCACAGGCTCTGTGGATAACTTTGTGTACAACCCCGGAAAGGCTGGGGAAATCGCTGGGACAAGCCCGTCGGGGCTGTGGACAACCAGTCGGCGCCGGCGTCGACTGTGCTGCTATCAGCGCAGGAAGGGCGTCATCACCGTCCATCCCCTGTGGATGGAAGAAATTCGACGACGAATCGTACGCGGACCCCCGAACCGGCCTCCGCACGTCCAGCCGCCTGACGTCCAGCCGCCTGACGGTCAGCCGCCCAGGAAGCACAACGGGTGACCGCGACGCCGGCATCGGCCGGCCCAGCAGGAGCGTGCGCGCCCAAGGCAAAGGCCACGCGACAGAGATCATCGCGTGGCCTTTGCCCGTGCCCGCCCCGTCAGGGCGCCGGCCGCGGGCGGGCGGTCATCAGGCGGAGACGACGTCCAGCTTGACGGTCGCCACGACCTCCTGGTGCAGATGCACCGACACGGTGTGGGACCCGAGCGCCTTGATCGGCGAGGGCAGCTCGACCCGTCGACGGTCCAGGTCCGGGCCGCCGGCGGCGGCCACGGCCGCCACCACGTCCGCCGCTGTCACCGAACCGAACAGCCGGCCCTCCTTGCCCGCCCGGCTGACCAGCCGGATCGGCAGGGTAGCGAGCTGGCCGGCGATCTCCTTCGCCTGCCCGAGATCGCGTATCTCCCGGGCCGACCGGGCCCGACGGATCTGCTCGATCTGCTTCTCGGCGCCCCGGGTGGCCACGATCGCGTACCGGCGGGGAATGAGGTAGTTGCGCCCGTACCCCGCAGCGACCTGGACCGTGTCACCCGGGCTGCCGAGGCCGGGCACCTCATGGGTGAGGATGAGCTTCATCGTCATCCTCCTCAGCGGGCCGTCGAGGTGTAGGGCAGCAGGGCCATCTCCCGGCTGTTCTTCACCGCGATCGCGATGTCACGCTGGTGCTGGCTGCAGTTGCCGGTCACCCGCCGAGCGCGGATCTTGCCACGGTCGGAGATGAACTTCCGCAGCAGCGAGGTGTCCTTGTAGTCGATGTAGTCGGTCTTGTCCTTGCAGAACACGCAAACCTTCTTCTTCGGCTTGCGCACGGCCGCCTTGGCCATCGTGCACTCCTATGTCATGGCTTCGTCCCGGCGTCAGGGCCTCGGCCCGACGCCGGTGGGCTCGGCCCCGGTCAGGCGCTGCTGGGGATCGGCCGGATCAGAACGGGGGCTCCTCGGAGTAGCCGCCGGGCGACGCCGACCACGGGTCGTCGGCAGGCCCGCCGCCGTACCCCGAGCCGCCACCGGACGGCCCGCCGTAGCCACCGCCCGCGGGCGGCCCTCCGGACGCCGGCGGCCCACCGTATCCGCCAGGCTGCCCACCGTATCCGCCGCCGGCAGGGCCACCGCCACGACCGGCCTTGACGACCTTGGCGGTGGCGTACCGCAGCGACGGGCCGATCTCGTCGACGTCCAGCTCGACCACGGTCCGCTTCTCGCCCTCGCGGGTCTCGAACGACCGCTGCTTGAGCCGGCCCTGGACGATGACCCGGGCGCCCTTCTGCAACGACTCCGCGACATGCTCGGCGGCCTGCCGCCAGATGGAGCAGCGCAGGAACAGCGCGTCCCCGTCCTTCCACTCGTTGGTGGCCCGGTCGAGGGTGCGCGGGGTCGAGGCGACGGTGAAGCTGGCGACGGCCGCGCCGTTGGGCGTGAAACGGAGCTCGGGATCGTTCGTCAGGTTCCCGACCACCGTGATGACTGTCTCACCGGCCATGGGGCCGCTCCCTTCAGGCCGCGGCCCGCCGCCGCGGCTTCTTCTCGGGCAGCCGGATCACCTTGGTACGGATCACCGATTCGTTGAGGACGAGTTGACGGTCGAGTTCGGCGACGACGTCCGGCTCGGCGTGCAGGTCGATAATGGCGTAAATGCCCTCGAAACTCTTGCGGATCTCGTAGGCGAGCCGGCGGCGGCCCCAGACGTCGACCTTCTCCACCACGCCGCCGCCGGAGCGGACGACGGTCAGGTACTGGTCGAGGGACGGCGCCACCGTGCGATCCTCAAGATCCGGCTCGAGGATCACCATCAGTTCGTAATGCCGTGGCAAGGGTGAACCCACCTCCTGTGGACTCGGGCGGCCACGGAGGGTTCCGTGGCAGGAGGGACAATGCCGCACACGGCCGGACGCGGAGCGGACCCGCGTGGACCGACCAGCGGCAACGTCGCAAACACTACTCGATACCGTCCGGCCCGATCCCGCCCGGTCGCGGGCCGGCTGGCCGGGCCCGTCCGCCG
>NZ_CAKKTM010000475.1:35775-39785 GCF_920888515.1 Protofrankia sp. CiP1_Cm_nod1
ATCCACTGCCGCCGTCCGTCACCTCGCGGCTCTCGCGGGCCGCACGCCGGCGTTCGGCGGCGACCACCCGCAGACCGGCGCCGGCCACTCCCGCGACAAGCGTCAACGAGATCACCACCAGCAGGCCGTGCACGTGCCGGCCGGGTGCCGGCCAGATCGCGGCGACCACCGTCACGACCACGGCGGCGGCCAGGCCGACGGACACGACGAACGGCGCGGACCCGCGGCCTGTGACAATGACGCTCTTCATGGACACTCCTCGCAGACGCTCCCCACGGCTCCACGTCCCGCCCGCGCCACCGGCGTCGGATGGGTCCGGGTTCCATGATTGTTGTGATTCTGATGCTGTCCCGGCAGCATCAGAATCACAACGCAACAGCGTTGCCGACTTGCCGACTTGCCGCGTTGCCGCGGGACGGTGAAGACGCGCGGGCCGGTGTCAGTCGACCCACTGGCCCTGGGTGAAGGCGACGGCGAAGGCCGCCATCACCGGGGCCGACAGCCAGATGTACACCGGGCGCACCCATGGCCGGCGCGTCACGACGCGTCCGAGCAGCAGGTAGACCGGGAATGCCACCAGCATCGTCCGGATGCCCGAGGCGTAGTAGTTCGAGCAGCTCATCAGCAGCGTGGCGCCGCCGACGAAGGTGGCCTCGCCGAAACGGGCCGAGCGCAGGAGCGCCACGGTCACCACGACCCCGACGACGACCGCGGCCACCTCGCCGCGCCAGAACCAGGTGAAGGCCGACGACTGGGACGTGTCGAAGGCCGAGCGCCAGCTCGCCCGCCAGCCCTCCCACGGCCAGTCGACCCACCGGTGCCAGCCGTCCCGCATGGCCTGCGTGTAGGCGTCCCAGTGGCCGGTGCGCGTCCGCAGGTAGGTGACGAAGGCGAGGACGGGCAGTGGCGGCAGGGCGAGCGCGAGCCCCGCCGGCGCGAACACCGGCAGTCCCGCGCGCCGCCGGCTGACCACGTACTGGACGGCCAGCGCCAGGCAGAAGGGGATACCGGTGACCCGGGTGGACGCGGCGCCCGCGCCGAGCAGACCCGCCAGCCACCAGCGCTGCCGGCGCGCCGCGAGCCAGGACGTGGTGGCGAAACCGAGAAAGACCGCCTCGGAGTACGCGGCGCACAGGAACACCGCGTACGGGAACAGCACGACGGCGACGACCGCGAAATCCGCGCCCCGCCGGTCAGGCCCGCCCCGCCCGTCCGGTGCCGACCACCCACCCGGCGCGTCCTGCACGCTCGGTGCGCTGTTTCGGCCTGTCGCGGCTGTCCGGCCTGTCGCGGCTGTCCGGCCTGTCGCGGCTGTCCGGCCTGTCGCGGCTGTCCGGTCTCTGATATCCGTCCGGCCCCTGACATCTGTCCGGTGCCCGGGCCGCAGTGGTGTCCGGCGCGCTGTCGCGCCGTCCGCTCGTGTCCGGTCGTCCATCTGCATCTGCCAGATGGCCGCCACGGCCGCGGCCCCGGCCACGAACGAGACCACCATCCCGGCGAAGGTCCAGTCCGGGACGACCAGGTGTGCCAGGCGTATCGCGAGCGGGAATCCGGGGAAGTCCACCTCGGTGCGGTCGGTGTACTCCGGCGAGACGTAGCCGAACCGCGCGACCTTGGTGAACAGGCCGACGTCCCAGCGGTCCCACAACGTGTTCAGCCCCGGCAGCTGCGCGAGCGGATGGCCGGAGAGCGCCCGGGACGCGGCCAGCGAGAGCACGATCACCGCGATCCGGCTGGCGGCCCACACCGGCAGAGTGGCCTGGACGGCCAGCGGCAGCCGGCCCCAGCACGACCGGACGACGCCCACCGTGCCGGCGGTGCCCACCCCGGCGGTGCGCGGGCCGTCCTGTGGGCCGTCCTGTGGGCTGCTATCCCGGCTGGTACCCGGGCTGGTACCCGGACTGGTACCCGGGCTGGTATCCGGGCCGGTATGGCCTGATCCGGCGACGCCTGATCCAGCGGTACTCGCTCCGGTCTGGCCCGCTCCGGTCGGCTCCGCTCCGGTACGGCCCGGCCCGGCAGGATCCGCCAGCGGGCCATCCGGTGCCGGTGTCACGGGCTGGTACCCGCGGTGGACGGTCCGCCTCGCCGCCCACCGCCGGCCATCGAACGGTGGGGAGACATCCGGTAGCCGTCCCGGCGCGCGTCCCGGCCGGCATCCGCGGTGGCTCCGGCGACGGCCTGCGCCGGGACGGCCGTACGGCGCCGGCCACGACGGTCCGGGACGCCATCGAGAACGCCGCCGGCCGGGTCGTCCGCCCCGGTCGCGCGGACCACGTCCAGCTCCGGTCGCAGGATCTCGCGGATGACCAGCCCGGCCAGCACGCACAGCATGAGATCGCGGATGGCGACAGCGCCCACGAACCAGCCGCGGCCGATCCCGTGCGCTGCGTTGGTGTCGTTGTAGACGAAGTGCAGGAACCGGGTGAGCAGCACGTACGCCTCGCTGGCCTGCCAGGCGAGGAACGCCGGCCAGCGCGGCCTGGCCAGCGCCGCCAGCGGTACCAGCCACAGCGTGTACTGCGGGGAGAAGACCTTGTTGGTCACCAGGAAGGCGACGACGGTGAGGAACAGCAGCGCCGGCAGCCGCGGCCGCCGCGGCGCGAACCAGCCGAGCGCCGCGATGCCGACCAGCAGCGTCCCGAGAGCGATCATCGAGACGACGTTGAGGGTGCCGGTGGGGATCCCGTCGTCCCGGACGCTGCCGAGCACCTTCGGGACCGCGACCACGACCAGCAGCCAGCTCACCAGCCCGGCCAGCGCAATCGGTAGCCGCCGCGCCGGCCAGCGCGCGGCGGCCGCGAAACCCGCCGCCACCAGCAGCAGGCCGGCCAGCAGCATGGCGATCAGATGCAGCGGCCCGAACGCCCGGGGCGAGAAGGAGCCGGCCAGCCAGGTCGCTGCGAACGCCAGGGAGTCCCAGTCCGGGCCCCGCTGCGAGTTCAGGTCGACGAAGCGCAGCATCGCGTTCGTGGCCCCGCCGGGAGCATGGCCGTCGAGCAGCGCGAGCCAGTCGCCACCGGCCCGGAACGTCGTCCAGATGCTGTCGCCGGTGCGCTGGTCCTCGGTGAAGTAGCCGGCGATCAGCCACAGCGGCACCCACACGGCCGCGGCGGTCACGACCGTCGCCGCCATGGTCCGCACGAAGGCCCGGCCCCGGCCCGCGCGCAGGGCCAGCACAGCCAGCGGCAGCAGGAACAGCAGCGGGTAGAACTTGGTCGCCGCCCCGAGCCCGAACAGGATGCCGGCGAGCACGGGCGCGCGGCGTGACCAGGCCAGCAGTCCGGCGGCGGCGAACGTGACCGCGACGATGTCCCAGTTGGTCAGCAGATGCAGCACCAGGGCGGGGGCGAGGGCGAACAGGGCCGCGTCCCATACCCGGGCCCGGCCCGCCGCCAGCGCCGTACAGAAGACCGCCACGCAGGTCATGACCAGGAACAGCAGGGCCGTGACGTCGTAGAAGACGGCGGTGCGCTGGTCGATGGTGTAGCCGGCCAGCACCTGCCTGCCGTCCTCGTTCCGGTACACCGGCTGCGACGGCGAGGCGACGCCGGCGACCGACGACGCGAACTGCATGACCGCGCCGATCAGCGGCGGGTACTCGGTCGGGTAGTCGAGGAAGGGGCGCTTGCCCGTGGCCAGGCCTTCCTGGCCGTAGAGGGCGACCACGTCGGAGTAGCACATCCGCGTGTACTGGTACTCGTCCGACCAGTTGCGGGTGTCCCGGCAGGGCAGCTTCTGCGCGTACGCGAGGACGCAGGCGAGGATGGTGAACGCCATGAGCATCCGCAGCGGCGTCCACCAGCTCCGGCTGGCGCCGATGCGGGCGTGATCGCCCGGCGGGCCGCCGACGAGCATGCTGGCACCGGCGACCACCGGGTCCTCCCGGGACGGGCAGACCGGGGTGACGAGTGCCGCCCGCGGCGAGCGCTCGCCACCCGTCCCGGCCGCCAGCGGCCGCACGGTCATCCGCGGGCCCACCGGGACCGCCCGGCAGCCCACCGCGGCAT
>NZ_CAKKTM010000476.1 GCF_920888515.1 Protofrankia sp. CiP1_Cm_nod1
CGGTCATCCGCGGGCCCACCGGGACCGCCCGGCAGCCCACCGCGGCATCCGGTGGCCGGGCGGGCGGGCCGGTCGCCGCCGGTGCCGGTGTCCTGCCACCTCGACGCGGTGGACGCCGGCATCGATCCGGGAGATCCCGGAGGAGCCAGGACGGGTCTGACGGATGTCCGATCGGGCGGGCGGCACCCAGCCGGCCACCCGTCGCGTTGTCGCCGCCCATGGCCCGGCTGTGGAACGCCCCCTGTCCGGCGCTGCGCGCCGCACGGGGACCCCGTTGTCCTGCGCCCCGCGGGAGGCAGCCTGGATCACCACCCGCATCGGCCAACATCCATCAGAGACGCCCTGGCCATGTGCCATTGTCACCCGTGCAACACGCCCTCCCGTTCGACGGTGGGGGGATCCGGCCGGTCCCGGTCCGGGGAGCCCGTGGGAGCCGCGACCGACGGCTCCCACCCCGTGGAAGCCGCGACCGACAGCTCCCACCCCGTGGAAGCCGCGACCGACAGCTCCCGCGCCATGGGAGCCGCGACCGACGGCTCCCGCGCCGCGGGCTCAGGCGGTCGGGTCCTGGTCAGGCGGTAACCTGCCGTCGTTGATCCTCGGATTCCCCGGCTTCGGGGTCGGTGACTGCTCGCCCTGCCCGCCGGTGGACGCGGTCGGCTCCGCCGACGGTGGGAACAGCGTCGTCGGGCGCCCATGGCGGTCGCGGTCGGGTACGTCCGCGGGCGGCGTCACCTCGGGTGAGGCGGTGGGCGTCGGTGAGAAGGTCGGCTGCGGGGTCGGCGACGGCGACGCGTTGGTGACGGTGCCACCGTACTTCGGCGTCGGGAAGCTCTGGGGTGCGACGCCCTTGAGAGCGCCGTCCATGAAGGCCTTCCAGATCTTCGCCGGGTAGCCACCGCCGTAGACACCGCCGGTAGCCCCGGGGATCCCGGTCAGCGCGGTCGCCTTGCTCACCCCGCCGTCACCGCGGAACATGTTCACGCAGGCCGCGACCTGCGGGACGTAACCGCAGAACCACGCGGTCCGGAAGTTGTCGGTGGTGCCGGTCTTGCCGGCTGCCGGCCGGCCGTCGGCGAGCTGCGCCGCCTTGCCCGTGCCGCTCTTCAGGACCGACTGCAGCGCGTACGTCACGTCGGCCGCCACGGTCGCGGGGATGGCGGTCTTCGCGTTGGTCGGCCCCTCATAGATGACCTTGCCCTTGCCGTCGATCACCCGGTCGACCAGGTGCGGGGCGACGGCCTTGCCGGCGTTGGCGAAGGTTCCGTAGACCGCGACCATGTCCTTGGCGGTGATGCCATCACGGCCGAGGGTCACCCCGCCATCGTCGGTCAGTGGGACGTCCTTGTTCACCCCCAGGGCGCGCGCGGTGGAGATGACGTTGCCGATGCCGGCCTCGATGCCCAGCGGGACGTAGACGGTGTTGACCGACTCGGCGGTCGCGTCGATCAGGTTCAGGTACCCGAAGTTGCCGTGCTCCTCGTCGTTGCGGACCACGTACGTCCCGCTGCCGTCGGCGGCCTTGCCGGGAATCTCCAGCACGTCCGGGGCCGCGTAGACCGACTTGAGGCTGACCCCCTTCTGCAGCGCGGCCGCCAGTGTGATCGGCTTGAAGGTCGACCCCGGCGGCACCTGCGCCCCGGAGACGTTGTCGACGTAGGAGGTCTGGCCGTTGTCGCCCTTGCCGTAGATCGTGCCCCCGTACCAGGCCAGCACCCGGCCGGTGCCCGGCTCGACCGCGACCAGGCCGGTCTTCAGGTCGGGAACGGCGGTGTAGGGCTTGGCCAGCACGTTCGTCACGGCCAGGTAGGCGGCGGTCTGCCGGCCCTGGTCGATGCTGGTCTGGATACGCAGGCCCTCCAGGTTGATCTGCTGCTCGGTGATCCCGGCCGCGATCAGCTCGTCCTTGGCCTGGTCCCGGATGTAGGCGGCCTGCGGGGAGGAGACGGCCATGCCGTTGGACCTGTCCCGCTCCTGGGTCACCGGCGGCTTCTTCTCCGGGGTCGCGCGGGACGCGTCCAGCCAGCCCTTCTCGACCATCGTGTCCAGCACCTCGT
This sequence comes from Protofrankia sp. CiP1_Cm_nod1, assembly GCF_920888515.1. Lineage (GTDB taxonomy): Bacteria > Actinomycetota > Actinomycetes > Frankiales > Frankiaceae > Protofrankia. The sequence goes on from NZ_CAKKTM010000476.1 coordinate 2,058, forward strand.
GCCACCGGCGCTCGGCGGCGGCCGGGGTCACCCGCGGGTCCAGCGCGTTCGGGGAGCGGATCAGCCCGGCGATGACCGCGCCCTCCTCCGCGCTGAGCTGCTTGGCCGGCTTGCCGAAGTACGTCTTGGACGCGGCCTCGATGCCGTACGCCCCCCGGCCGAAGTAGATCGTGTTGAGGTAGGACTCGAGGATCTCGTCCTTGGAGTACTTCCGGGCGAGCTTGACCGCGAGGACGATCTCCTTCATCTTACGGGAGAAGGTGCGTTCCTGTGTCAGATAGGCGTTCTTGGCGTACTGCTGGGTGATGGTCGACCCGCCCTGGGAGATCTCACCGCCGCGGACGTTCACCCACAGCGCCCGGGCGATTCCCCGCGGGGAGATGCCGGGCTCGCTGTAGAAGTTCTTGTTCTCCGCCGCGAGCACGGCGTGCTGGACGTCGACCGACACCTCGGAGAGCGGGACGTCCGTCCGGTTGACCGTCCCGATCTTGGCGATCTCGGTGCTGCGGTCCGCGTAGGTGATGATGGACGTCTGCTCGGCGGCGTTGACGGCCGCCGGCAGCGGTATCTTCGTCAGGGAGTAGAGGACGGCGACCAGCGCGGCGAACATCAGCACGCCGGACAGCAGCCCGAACATGACCAGCCGCCGCAGCCACAACGGGCGGTTCCGCCAGAACATCGGCCCCCGTCTTCCCTGACCCGGCCGGACCGGTGGCTGCTGCGCCCCGCCCTCGAGGCCATGGCGATCATCGGCGCGTCCCGGCGGCACGCCCGGGGGATCCGCCGGGCCCGCGCCGGCACGCGCACGTCCGCGGACGCCGTTGACCGGGGCCGCGGCAGGGACGTCGTCCGGGCGGGGACGGCGGACGTAGGTGGTGGAGTCGGCGGTGCGTTCCCGGACGCCGATGCGCTCCATGGTGGCCCGGTCGGTCGTGTCGTACATGTTGTTGACAGGCCTGTTGGTGACGGGCCTGTTGTCGGCAGGCCGCCTGTCCGCGGGCTGGCCGCCTCGCTCGTCGCGCACCGCCGTCCGGCCCGCGTCGCCGTACGCGGCACCGCCGGGGGTGGCACCCGCCCGGTCGGAGCCGTCACCGTCGGGCCGGGCCGCCCCGTGCGGGCGGCTGTCCAGGTGGCCGTTCACAGAGCCGACATCCGGATGATCCCCTTCGGCCGGAGCACGGTCGGCCGGGGTACGGCGCACATGCGTACGGCCGTCGTCATCGCGCGGGTACACGTCCCGATCGTAGATGTTGGCCTCACTGACAGTCCCGTCCGTGGCTGCGGGAGTGAACCCCGCGTCGTCGGTGGCTGCTGTCAGACGGTACGCCGCCTCCCACAGGCACACATGCACCGGGTTCCCGCCAACACGTGGGAAACCCGGTGACGGCGGGCCCGGGCCCCGGCCGTCCCGCCGCTCCTCGTTCTTGTTCCCGGCCGCTCCTCTTCCCGGCTACTCCTCGGCCGTCCTGCGGCGGGCCGTCCGCCTGACCCGGGGCCGGCCGGTCCCGATCACGAACGACATGATCAGGTGGTTCCAGGAGCAGGACGTGCAGACCTCCACGACGTAGACCCGTAGCTCGCTGAACTGCCGCGCGAGGGCCGGCAGGTCCCTGGTCGCCCGCACCCGGCCGGAACTCACGCCGAGCTCGTCACCGTAGGTATATGTGACGTTGATCAACGGCTCGCGTCCACGGCAGACCGGGCAGCGCCTGCCGGTCGCCTCCCCGTGGTGCTTGGCCGCCCGCAGCAGGTATGGGTGCGCGTCACACACATCCGTGGCCGACACTCTGCCGGCATGCAGGTCAGCGAGTGTCGCCCGCCGGGCGAGCGCGTAGTCGACAACCGACCGTGGACGCATGCCATAAGACGGTACGCCGGATGCGTCGCACTGGCAGACGCTCCGGACACAAGCCCCTGCGACACCGGAAGAGCTCCGAGTACTGAACACGGTACGTGATGGTTGTCCAGGCAAATACCGACAAGGGTGAGCTCCGGGCCGATGGCAACGATCCGGCCATCCCGGCTTTCCGCGCCGGACACCCCTGGTTGCCTTCGTTATCCCGAAGTGGCATGCTCGATGTATCGAAACGATATGTCATGCAGAAACGTCCCGACCGGAGACATCCCGACCGGAGACATCCCGACCGGAGACGTCGCAGCTGGAGATATCCCGGCCGGGTGCGGCACCGGGCAGGTACGGCCCCGCACGGCTCACGCGGATACGGCTTCGCGGTGATACGGCCCGCGGCGGCACGGCTCACCGCCGGACCAGCACGTCCCATCACCGGGCCAGCACAGCCAAAAAGATCAAGCCGATGGATCGCGACGCGGAGCCGTCCCGGACACACCGGTCACATCAGTGTCACGGCTGACTTCCGATGACTTCCGAGGAAAGGAGCGAGGATGCTGGAGCTGGCCGTCCTCGCGCTGCTCTCCGAAAGCCCGATGCACGGCTACGAGCTGCGCAAACGCCTCAACACCGTGCTGGGGACCTTCCATCGCTTCAGCTACGGCTCGCTGTACCCCTGCCTGCGCAAGCTACAGGCCGAGCACTACGTCACGGCCGACGACTCCAGCGCCGCGAACCGTCTCGGCGGCCGCAGCCGCGTCGTCTACACCCTCACCGCCGAGGGCAAGGAGCGCCTCGCCGCCCTGCTCGGTGAGGGCGGCCCGTCCTCCTGGGAGGACGAGATGTTCGGCATCCGGTTCGCGTTCTTCGGCAAGACCGACGCGGACGTGCGGCTGCGCATCCTCGAGGGCCGCCGCGGCCGGCTGGAGGAACGGCGTGAGAAGGTCCGTTCCGCCCTGGCCAGGACCCGCGAGCGTTTCGACTCCTACACCCTCGAGCTGCAGCGCCACGGCCTTGAGTCCGTCGAGCGCGAGGTCCGCTGGCTGACCGAGCTGATCGAGACGGAGCGCGCACAGGCACCGGCCGGCGGACGGGCGCGCCCGGCGGCCGCCGGGCCGTCCAGCGGGCCGCCCATCGAAACATCCACAGAGTTGTCCCCGGATCCGGCGCCGCCGACGCCGCCGGATCCGGGGGGAGACGGCAACGAGGCCCCGCCCGCGCGTTAGTGCCCGCGCCGGCGTGCCGCCTCGCCCCGGATCCCACCCATCCGCCTTCCACAATCGCAGAAGGAGCAGACCGTCATGGGTTCGGTACGTGTCGCCATCGTCGGCGTAGGCAACTGCGCCGCATCCCTCGTCCAGGGGGTCGAGTACTACCGCGACGCTGATCCGTCCGCACAGGTCCCGGGCCTGATGCACACCCAGCTCGGGGAATACCACGTCGGGGACCTGGAGTTCGTCGCCGCGTTCGACGTGGACGCGAAGAAGGTCGGGCAGGACCTGTCGGAGGCCATCGGCGCCAGCGAGAACAACACGGTCAAGATCGCGGAGGTGCCTCCGCTGGGGGTCACGGTCGCCCGCGGGCACACCCTCGACGGCCTCGGCCGCTACTACCGGGAGACGATCGCCGAGTCCGACGACACCCCGGTGGACGTCGTCGCCGCCCTGCGCGAGGCCCGGGCCGACGTCCTCGTCTGCTATCTGCCCGTCGGCTCCGAGGAGGCGGCGAAGTTCTACGCCCAGGCCGCGATCGACGCCGGCGTCGGCTTCGTCAACTGCCTGCCGGTGTTCATCGCCGGCCGTCCCGAATGGGCGGAGAAGTTCCGTGCCGCGGGCGTCCCGATCGTCGGCGACGACATCAAGTCGCAGGTCGGCGCCACCATCACCCACCGGGTGCTCGCCAAGCTGTTCGAGGACAGGGGCGTCGTCCTGGACCGCACGATGCAGCTCAACGTCGGCGGCAACATGGACTTCAAGAACATGCTCGAGCGGGACCGGCTGGAGTCCAAGAAGATCTCCAAGACGCAGGCGGTGACCTCCCAGCTCTCCCACGAGATCGGCAAGGACAACGTCCACATCGGCCCGTCCGACTACGTCGCCTGGCTGGACGACCGCAAGTGGGCCTATGTCCGGCTGGAGGGCCGCGCGTTCGGCGACGTGCCGCTGAACCTGGAGTACAAGCTCGAGGTCTGGGACTCCCCGAACAGCGCCGGCGTCGTCATCGACGCGGTCCGCTGCGCCAAGATCGCTCTTGACCGGGGTGTCGGCGGGCCGCTGCTCGCGGCGTCCTCCTACTTCATGAAGTCGCCGCCGGAGCAGTACCGGGACAACATCGCCCGGGACAAGGTGGAGGAGTTCATCCGGGGCGAATAACCCACCCGGAGCGAACAGCCTGCACGGGGCGAACAACGGCACGGCCGTCCGAGGCGGACGACGACCGCGGAGGCCACCGGTGAACGGTGCCCGGCTACCCGGAGGGGGTGGCCGGGCACCGCTGTGTCCGGCCCCGGTCAGGTGTTGTGTCCGGGGCCGGTCAGGCGTTGTGTCAAGCACGGTCAGGCTCGGACGTTGGTGTCGGGCCCCTGAATTCGGGGCCCGGGGCCCCGGGCTCGGTCAGGCGGGGGCGTCGGCGCACCGGTGGGGCTGGCCCGCCGCGCTGGGATCCGCCGTCGCGGTGGCCGCGGGCAGGCGG
>NZ_CAKKTM010000477.1:0-2598 GCF_920888515.1 Protofrankia sp. CiP1_Cm_nod1
GCCGCGGGCAGGCGGCGGGCGGTGGCCACCGCCGGCCCGGGAGCCGGCGTCCGCGGGCCGCGGGCCCGCAGGTACAGCAGCGCGCACACGATGAAGCCGCCGCCGGCGACCAGCACCATGACGGGCGACCGCCCGGTGGGCGGCAGGGTGATCGCCGCCAGCGCCGCGGCGGCCACATAGGCCACGTTGAACAACAGGTCGTAGAGGGAGAAGGCGCGGCCCCGGTAGGCGTCCTCGGTCTGTTCCTGGACGATCGTGTCCACGCAGATCTTGCTCGCCTGGGCGGCGAACCCGATCGGCACCGAGGCCGCGATCAGCAGCGGTGACGAGAACGGCAGGCACAGGGCGATCTCGGCGATCCCGACGACGAGCAGCACCAGGCTGATCCAGACCTGCTTGCTGACCAGCCGGGTCACCCGCGGGGTGGCGAACGCGGCCACCACCGTGCCCACCCCGCTGGCCGTCACCAGCAGCGCGAGACCGCCGAGGCCACCGTCCGCGCCGGTGAAGTAGTTGCGGTAGAGCAGGACAGCCATCACCGTCGTCAGGCCGTACGCCGCCCGCGAGCCGGTCAGCGTGGCGAGCGCGTACCGGGCCGGGCGCCGCCGCCACAGATGGCCGGCGCCGGCCGCCAGCTCCACGACCACCTGCCGGGCCTCACGCAGGACCCCCTGCCCGGGTGTGGGGCGCAGTGGCCCGAACTCGTACCGGCCGGCGCGGCCGGCGGTACCCGCGGCGGCCAGGTAGGCCACGGCCGCGAGCGCGGCGACCAGGGCGACGCCCGCGTCGTCACCGCCGGCCAGCCCCCGTACACCGCTGCCGATCCCGGCGCCGACCAGCGTCATGACCGTCCCGGACGTCACCGACAGGGCGTTCGCCGTCACCAGCCGCCCGGTCGGGACGACGACGGGCAGCCCCGCGGACAGCGCCGCGAGCACGAAACGGTTCACGCTGAACACCGCGAGCGCGCTCGCGTAGAAGTCGGCGCCGGTGTGGCCGGCCGCGATGAGCAGGACGAGCAGGACGAGCAGCACCGCCCGGGCCAGCGCGCACACCACCAGCATCCGCTGCCGGGAGATCCGGTCGAGCACGATCCCGGCGAACGGGCCGATGACGCTGAACGGCAGCACCACGATCGCCAGCGACGCCGCGAGCGCCGTGGCCGACGTCGCCCGTTCCGGGGAGAACAGCACGTAACTGACCAGGCTCGCCTGGAACACGCCGTCGGCGGCCTGCGAGCTCAGGCGGGCGGCATAGAGCCGCCGGAATCCCGTCAGCCCGAGGAGCTGTCGCAGATCTCCGGCCCGCGCCACACCCCTGAGCCTACGGACCTGCCCCCGCCGGGGCGCGGCCCGCTCGACGCCACACCCTCGACGCGACCACGCGAGGCACGCGCGGTCCCTGCCGCGACGGCAGCCCTCCCTGCCCGTGGCCTGCCCTGCCTGTGGCTGGAGCGCCGGTCAAGTAGCGCGGATCCCATCTACGACCACCCACCCGTACAGGCCATGATCCAGGTGAGTTTGTCGTTGTGTACGCTTTTTGGTCGCAAAAGCGTACACAACGACAAAGTCGCGCCGATCTTCTCCGGTGGCTGGCTTCTATCGAAGCGTGCCACCGTTCGGGGGGATACGCATGGTTACCTGACCAGCACTCCAGCCGCAGCCCTGCGGCCACCCCGGGCCGTAGGTGAAAACCGTCGTTCCCATAGCGGTAGCCACCTACGGCCTCCGCTGCCGTAGGTGGCTACCGTCGCGATGACAACGGTTTCTACCTACAGCGGAGGGGCAGGACTGAGCACCAGAGGCAACGTCGGGGGCGGAGCCCCGCCGGTTTCTGCCTACGGCCGGGAGCCGGGGGGCAGGCCGGGCTGGGCGCCAGGGGTGGAGCCGGCACCGGAGCCAGGGCCAGTGTCCGAGGCTGGGCTGGCGCCGGGGCCAGGACTGGTGTTGGGGCCAGGACTGGGGCTGGGGCTGGGGCCAGGGCTGGTGTTGGGGCTGGGTGCGGGGGGCTCGCCGGGGATGGGGACGTTGTTCGCGCGGGCCCAGCGGAACAGCTCCGCCTCGGCCGCCTCTCGCCCGACCAGGCCCGCCTCGAAACGGAAGTCGAGCATGTGCGCCCGGGCCTGCCCCACCAGCCGGCCGGGGGCCAGGCCCAGCAGGGCCATGATGTCGTCCCCGGACAGCTCCGGGCGGATCGCGGCGATCTCCTCCTGCTCGGCCAGCTGGGCGATCCGCTCCTCCAGCGCGTCGTACGTGGCGGCCAGCGCCTCGGCCTTGCGCCGGTTGCGTGTCGTGCAGTCCGAGCGGACGAGCTTGTGCAGCCGGGACAGCTGCGGCCCGGCGTCGTGGACGTACCGGCGCACCGCCGCGTCCGTCCACTCCCCGCGCCCGTAGCCGTGGAAGCGCAGGTGCAGGAACACCAGCAAGGTGATCGCGTCCGCGACGTCCTTGGGGAAGCGCAGCGCCGCCAGGCGCTTACGGGTCATGTCGCGCCCGACCACCTCGTGGTGGTGGAAGGAGACGCCGCCGCCGGGGACGTGCCGGCGGGTCCGCGGCTTGCCGATGTCATGCAGCAGGGCGGCCCAGCGCAGCACCTCGT
>NZ_CAKKTM010000477.1:2898-11582 GCF_920888515.1 Protofrankia sp. CiP1_Cm_nod1
GATGGCCTGGCGCAGCACGGTCAGGGTGTGGGCGTAGACGTCCTTGTGCTGGTGGTGCTCGTCGATCTCCATCCGCAGCGCGGGCAGCTCGGGCAGGACGATGTCGGCGACGCCGACGTCCACCAGCCGGGCGAGCCCGGCGACGGGGTCGACCGCGACCATGAGTTTGCGCAGCTCGTCCCGGATGCGCTCGACCGAGACGATCTTCAGCCGGGGTGTCCTGGAACGCATCGCCGCGACCAGTTCGGGCACCGGGACCAGGCCGAGCTGGGCCTCGAAGCGGGCCGCGCGCAGGATGCGCAGCGGGTCGTCGTCGAAGGACGCCTCGGGGGGGCCGGGTGTGCGCAGCACCTTGCGGGCGAGGTCGCCCAGGCCGCCGAAGAGGTCGACGAACTCGTGGCCGGGCACGGACACCGCCATGGCGTTGACGGTGAAGTCACGGCGGACGAGATCACCCTCGAGGGTGTCGCCGTAGGCGACCGCCGGGTTGCGCGAGGTGCGGTCGTACGCCTCGGTCCGGTAGGTGGTGACCTCGAAGCGCACCCCGGACCGGATCAGCCCGACGGTGCCGAACGCGATCCCCGCCTCCCAGACCCCGTCCGCCCAGCCGCGGGTGATGTCCAGAATCTGTTCGGGGCGGGCGTTCGTGGCGAAGTCGAGGTCGGCGCCGGACGGGTCGGAACGGCCCAGCAGAGCGTCCCGGACGGACCCACCGACCAGATACAGGCTGTAGCCGGCGTTCGCGAAGACCCGTCCGAGAGCGTCCGCCGCGGGTGGCACCTTGAGCAGGGCGCTCACCGCCCGTTCCGCGGAGTCACGTGGATTGTCCAAGCAGATCACCGACACCGCCCCAGGGTATAGGCGGCCAGGGCGCGAACGCCCATGGTCGTTCAGCCGTTCGGCGGCCCACGGCCGTCCGGCGGCCTGGTGCGGGCGGCCGAGGTTGCCTGGTCGAGCGCCCGGGTACGGGCGGCCTGGTGTGAATCCCGCTCGCGGTTCCGTCGGCGCCGCCTGGCGCGGGGGCCGACAAGAGCGACAAGAGCGTGGCCTGGACGCCAGGGGGACGCGCGCCCGGGTTGTGAGCGGCCGGGGCACGGTGGGCTTTGGCGTTTACCGTTCGTTGCCGGGGCCGCCACCAGCGGACAGGCTACGGGCGCATGCTGGGAGAAGCGGCGCGCAAGGCTCGTACGATCAGCCCATGGCCCCGTTCCCGGCATCCCCTCGGCGGCGGTTGCGCCAGGTGGAGGAGACTTCGGCGGGTGGGCTGGTGTTGGACGACCGTTCGGAAATGGCCAATGCGGCGCTGATAGCACGCCGTGACCGGAATGGCCGTCTGCTGTGGTCGTTACCGAAGGGCCACGTCGAGAACGGGGAGACAGCGGAACAGACAGCGGTCCGGGAGGTGGCGGAGGAGACTGGTGTGACCGGACGGGTACTCGGCCGGCTCGGCATGATCGACTTCTGGTTCGTCACCGGACGGACGCGCGTGCACAAGACCGTCCACCACTATCTCCTGCTTCGCACGACCGGGGAGCTCTCGGACGTCGACGTCGAGGTCGCCGAGGTCGCGTGGGTGCCGCTGGCCGAGGTTCCGCGCCGGCTCGCCTATGCGGACGAGCGCGGCCTCCTGCGCCGGGTGCCGGCCATTCTCACGGACAGCGTGTGACAGCCGGCCAGGCGCGTCCGGCGGCGCGGCGTACCGCTATGGTAGCCGTAATCATACTGTCGGTGATATTTTTGCTGCTGAGCACGATGGCCCACGCCCGGGCCGGCCCGTCGTCCACAAGTTCCACGCGTGTATCCACAGGTTCGTCCACAGACCAGGCCGGACCTGTGGATTCGGCTGGGCCCACGGGCTCGGCGGAGCTCGCGGGCCCAGCGGACGCCACGGGCCCCTCCGGTGGGCTACGGCCGCGGCCCGCCGGAGGGGCCCGGTCCACCCAGTCCGGTGGGATGCTCCAGCCCACCGAGCGGTCCGCCACGGCGGTCCAGTCCGCTCTGGTGGTCCAGTCCGCCACGGCGGGCCGGGTCACCACGGCCGTGGCCACCGGCGTCGCCCGGCCGGTCCGGGTGGCGCTCGACGGGCTGTCCGCCGTTGCCGGCCCACAGCTGCCACTGACCGTCACCGGTCATCTGGAGCTCACCGGCACCGAACAGATCTCCGGTGTGGAGATACGGGCTGAGCTGGCGCGCGCGGTGTCCAGCCGCAGGGAACTGGCGAACCTGCGTGAGAACCCGGCCGCCGCGGCCACACTGAACTATCCGACCACGGTGGTGTCCAGGCCGGTGGCGAGCAGGCTCGTGCCGGGAGCACTGCCGGCCACGTTCACCGTGGACGCGCGGCTGACGGGGCTGGGCCTGCCGGCCGCACTGCGGATCTACCCGTTGCGCCTCACCGCGTCCGGCGTCGTCGGCGGCCAGCGCCAGGTCGTCGGGACGACCTACTCCTCCCTGATCTGGGTGCCGGCCGCGGTGACCGCCCCCACGCCGGTCTCGGTCGTACTGCCGCTGGCGGAGGTGCCGCGGCTGCGCGCCGACGGCCGGCTCACCGACGACGGCCTGACCGAACTGGTGGCCCCCGGCGGCCGGCTGAACCGGCTGCTGGACGCCGTCACGCCGAGCGACGGCCGGCCGGCGCCACCCGTCGCCCTCGCGGTCGACCCGCTCCTCGTCCAGACGCTTCAGATCATCTCCAGCGGCCCGTACGAGGTGGCCACACCGTCCGGTCCCAGCCCCCGGCGGGCGGTCCGGGACGCGGCGGCCTTCCTGACGAAGCTGAAGGCGTTCGCGGACGCCGGCGGAACGATCTTCGCTCTGCCCTATGGGGACGTCGACGTGGTGGCGCTGACCCGCGCGCAGGAGTTCCACAGCATCCTGGTGGCGCTGCTGACCGGCCGGACCGTCATCGCGAACGCGACCGGCCGCGGCCCGGACGCGACGATCGCCTACCCCGGCGACGGGCTCGTCGACGCCCCCACCCTCGACCTGCTGCGCCGCATGGGCGTCACGACCGTGATCGCGGACTCCCGCCTGCTGCCGCCGAAGGACCCGGAGAAGACCTACACCCCCGCGAGCGCCACCGGGATCCCGACATCCGGTGGCGTCGTGCGGGTGCTGGCCGCCGACCAGCCGCTCGGGGTGCTGGCGGCCGGTCCCGCCGGCGGGACCGGTGAGGCCGGCTCGCCGACCCAGGCGGAGTCGTTCCAGGGCCTCCTGGCCGAAATAGCGATGATCACCGCCGAGCGGCCGGGGCTGGCCCGCCCCCAGACGATCGCGCTGCCGCGTTACTGGGACCCGCCGGCCGGCTGGGCGCAGATGCTCATGGGCGGCCTGTCCACGCCGTTCTCCCGGCCGGCCGCGCTGCCGTCGACACCGGCGGCGCAGACCGCCGCCGCGGGAACCGGCTCCACGGGAAGCAACCCGGCGGGAAGCAACCCGGCGGGGCAGGCTGCCCCGGCCGACGAACGCGGCCGGCTGGCCTACCCCGGCTGGGCCCTCGCAGCCGAGCTGCCGGTCTCCCGAGTGATCGCAGCCGAGGACCTGCGCGGCCAGATCCACGCGCTGAAGTCCGTCCTGTGCCCGCCGGACTCGGGCGCCGCCGGCGTGCGCAACTGCGCCGCCGCGGGCATCGACGCGATGGAGAACACGCTCACGTCGTCCGAGTCGGTGGCCTGGCGGGCGGGCGCCGCCGGCACGGCCGGTGCCGACGAGCTGGGCACGGGTGTCGCCGGCGAGGTACAGGCGCTGCGGGACGGCATCCGGGTGGTCGCCTCACGCAGTGTGTCACTGACCGGCAAACACGGGACGGTTCCGGTCACGCTCGAGAACAACACCGAGGTCATCATCAACGTGCTGCTCTCGCTGTCCTCGACCGACCGAGCCCGGCTACGATCAGCGACCCAGGTTAAACTCACGGTGCCACCTCTGCAGAAGGTGCAGGTGGAGATCGAGGTCGATGCCGAAGGTGCCGGAACGTTCCCCGTCGATGTCACGATCCTCACCCCGGCCGGCAAGCCGCTGTCAGCCGCGCCGCCGGTGCGGATCCTGGTGAAGTCCACGGTCTTCGGCGTGATAGCGGTGGCGATAACGGGAGGGGCGCTGGCGGTTCTGGTGTTCGCGGTGCTGCTCCGGCTGGCCCGTCGGCTGCGGACGTTGCGCGTGCGGACGCCCACCGCGGCGTCCGCACGAACCGGACCGGCCCCGCCGGGCGGTGGGCCCGTCCTGGCCGAGACACCGCGGGCGACCGGGGCCACCGGGACGGTCGGGCTGTCCACGCGGCCCGGGCTGTCCGGGCTTTCCGGCTCGTCCGGGCTTTCCGGCTCGTCCGGGCTTTCCGGGCCGTCCGGGCTTTCCGGGCCGTCCGGGCTTTCCGGGCCGTCCGGGCTTTCCGGGCCGTCCGGGTCGTCCGGGCTGCCCGGGTCGTCCATGTCCGCCACCCCGGACGGCCCGGGTCCCCGTGAACGTGAAGGCGTGCCCGATGCCACCTCCGCCGACGGCCGGAGCACCGCCGTCCCCGCGGAGGAGGACGGCCTGGCGTGGCCGCTGCGCGCCGGTCACGCCTCCGGCGGCCGGGGAAGACAGCGGTGACGGCTGGCACCGGCGACGGGACCAGGAACGGCGGGGGCCGCAAACCGCCGGCCCGCCACCGCCGCCGCTCCGGCTTCGACCCGGCCGGCCCGACAAACCCGATGGCCGGGCCGGTCGGCGTGCCGTCGCCCGCCCCCACCCCGGATGCCGTGAGGCGGCCCGCCCCGCCACCCGGCGGCTACCCACCGCCCCACCGGCCGGACGAGCACTACCAGCGGGACGAGCACTACCGGCCGGACGAGCACTACCAGCGGGACGAGCGGGGACGGCTGGCGGAACCGGCCCGGCCGCCCGCAGGACGGCCGGCGGACCGGGGACGTCCCGCGGGCGGCCGGGCCGGGAAGGCCACCGGGCGCAAGGCGATGACCCTCGGCCGGGCCAGCGGCACCATGGCGATCGGTACGGTGGCCTCCCGGGCGTCGGGGTTCCTGCGGACGGTGGCGATCGCCGCGGCGATCGGCACCGGCGCGGTCGGGGACGCCTACAACGTCGCCAACACCACCCCGAACATCCTCTACGACCTGCTGCTCGGCGGGGTGCTGTCCAGCGTGATCGTGCCGGTGCTGGTCCGGGCGGCCAGGGAGGACCCGGACGAGGGCGAGGCGTTCGCGTCCTCGCTGCTCACCCTGGTGGTGCTGGGGCTCGGTGTCATCGTGGTGGCCGCGACGCTGGCCGCGCCGGCCATCATCGGCGTCTACCTGGCCGCCGGCGGCGCCGAGCAGGATCTCGCCGTGACGTTCCTGCGGTGGTTCCTCCCGCAGGTGATCTTCTACGGGCTGGGCGCCACGATCGGGGCGATCCTCAACGTCCGCCAGTCGTTCGCCGCGCCGATGTTCACGCCGGTGCTCAACAACCTGATCGTGATCGCGACCTGCGTGGCGTTCATCTTCGTGCCCGGGCCGCGCCCGCCCACGGTCGGCGGGATCAGCGACACCCAGATCACCGTCCTGGCCGCCGGCACCACCCTCGGTGTCGTGGTCATGACGCTCGCGCTGCTGCCGTCGCTGCGGGCGGCCGGCTTCCGCTACCGGCCGCGGCTGGACCTCACCCACCCCGGGCTGCGCCAGGCGGTGCGCCTGGCCGGCTGGACGCTGCTCTACGTGGCGATCAGCCAGCTCGGCTACCTGGTCATCGTGCGTCTCGCCAGCTCCACGACGGCGTACACCGTGTACACGTACGGGTACCAGATCTTCCAGCTCCCCTACGCCATCGTCGCGGTGTCCGTGATCACCGCGCTGTTGCCGCGGATGAGCGTGCATGCCGCGGACAACCGTCGCGACCTGGTCCGCCAGGACCTGTCCACCGGGACGCGGCTGGCGGCGGTGGTGATCGTGCCGGCGGCACTCGCGCTGCTGGCGCTGGGCCGCCCGGTCGCGGTCGCGCTGTTCAACCACGGCGCGGTCAGCTACGCCGAGGCCCTGCGCATCGGGGACACCCTGGCCGCGTTCGCCGTCGCCCTGGTGCCGTTCTCCCTGTTCCAGGTGCAGCTGCGGGTGTTCTACGCCCACCAGGACAGCCGGACCCCCGCGCTGGTCAACATGGGGATCGTCGCCACCAACATCGCCGGCGCGGCGGCACTGAGCGCGCTGCTGCCCGACCGGCTGCGGTCGGTGGCGCTGGCGCTGGCCTTCGCCGTGTCCTACCTGGTCGGGGCCGTGGTCTCCTCGGTCCTGCTGCGGGGCCGCCTGGGCGGTATCGACGCCAGCCGGACCGCCCGCATGCTCACCCAGGTGACCATCGCCGGCGGGCTGGGCGCGGTCGTCGCCGCGGGGGTCTGCGCCCTGGTACGAGAGGTGCTCGGCCGGGGCTGGCTCGGTTCGGGCGTGAGCGTCGTGCTCGCCTGCGCGGTGGGGCTGCCCGTCTACCTGGTGGCCATCGTCCGGATGCGGCTGCCCGAAATGGCCGCGCTCGCCACAGCCGTCCGGGGCCGGTTCGGTGCACGATCGACACACTGATCCCGACTGATCCCGGCTACAACCGACACAGCGCCCGGGCGCTCCCCCAAAGGCTCGTACACTGAACAGGCTGCATCCGGCTACGACAGTCGGACGCGTCGGCGATGACGGAGGCACTGTGGTCGACGGGCACAACCGACCGCCACAGGTCGACGTCGATAATGACGTGACGAGCAGCGCGACCTGGAAGGCCGGCACCGTGGCGGTACCGGCGTCCCCCGACGCCACCGGCCCGATGGATCCCCCCGGGCCCCCCACCCTGCCGGTCAGCACCGTGCTGGACGGCAGATATCAGCTTCTGTCGGTCATGCACGCACGTGGGCCGGTCACCCTGTGGCGCGGTGACGACCGGATCCTCGCCCGGCCCGTCGCCGTCCGTGTGGTGCAACACACCGGCACCGGCGCGCGCGACTCCGCGGCCCTCGACCGTGCCGCCGAGATGCTGCTGTCGGCCGCCATCGGCTCCGGCCGGCTGGTGCACCCGGGCGCGGCATCGACCTACGACGCCACGTCGACCACCACCGAGGCCGGCCGCGTCTCCTACGTGGTGAGCGAATGGGTGGAGGGCCGCTCCCTGCAGGCGCTGTCCGCGCAGCGGCCGCTGCGCCCGGACCAGGCCGCGACCGTCCTGCTCGCCGTCGCCCGGGTGCTCGCCGCCGCCCACGAACGCGGCATCCACCACGGTGACCTGCGCGCCAGCGACGTCATCGTCTCCGGCCACGGCATGGTCAAGGTCGTCGACCTCGGCACCGGCTCGGTCGTGGCGGCGCTGGAGAAGGGCGCGCACAGCCAGGCCGAGCCCTGGGCCGGCTCCGTCGGCGCCGCCGAGGACGTCCGGGCCATGGGCGGTCTGCTCTACGCCGCGCTGACCGGGCACTGGCCGTTGGACCGCGGCGACACCGGGCTCCCCCCGGCGGCAAGGACCGACGACGGCCAGGTGCGCTCGCCACGGCAGGTCCGCGCGGACGTCCCCCCGGACCTTGACGCGCTCACCCTGGCCGCGCTCGGGGACGACCGTGCCCACCGGCCGGCGATCACGTCCGCGGCCGAGCTCGCCGAGGCGCTCGAGGATCTCGCCCCCGCGGACGGCACCCTGGATCTCGGCCGGGTCCGGTTCGACGACGAGCCGTCGCTGACCCGGACCATGACCACGGGGCCCTCGACCGCCGGTTACACCGTGGACGGGTCCGATGCGGACCACTACGACGTGGCGGGCTCCTACGGCCCGCCGGGGAGCGCGGCGTACCCGCCCGGCGGCGGCCATCGCGGCGGCTACCAGGACGGCCGGGCCCGCCAGGACGACGGCCGCTTCCCGGCGGACCAGCCCCGCCGCGACCGTTCCGCTCCCGCCCTCGGGACGCCCGGCTTCCTCGGCGACTACCCCCCGGACGAGCGGGGCGCCCGGCGCTCGCGCGGCCCGCGGCCGCGCCGCAGGCTGCTGCTCGTGGCCGGGCTCATCGCCACCATCGCGGTGGTCGCGGTGACGGTGACGTCGGTCGCGCTGACCCGTGACACCGGCCGGAAGGCTCCGGCCGCCCCGTCCGCGGCCCCGTCCAGGACCGCCCCGGCCGGTACCGGTACGCCGCTGCCGGCCCCGAACGTGCTGGCCTTCGACCCGCCGCCCGGGCAGAACGGCGAGAACGACGCGGAGGCCCCGAAGGCCATCGACGGCAACCCGTCCACCGTCTGGACGACGGAGGGCTACAACAACACCGACGGCCGGCAGTTCGGCGGGCTGAAGTCCGGGGTGGGTCTCCGGCTGGACTTCGGCCACCCCGTCACCATCAGCCAGATGACGATTGCTTTTGGTTTCGGCCCTACCGCGTTCGAGCTGCGTGCCGGTGACGCCGCCGTGAACGACGCCAGCGCCTACAGCGTGGTCCTCCCCGAAACCCTCGCCACCAACACGACCGTGTCCGTCCCGGAGGCGGCCGCCCACCGGTACTGGGTCGTCTGGCTGACCAAGCTGCCGACGGTGGACGACGGCCGGTTCAAAGGCGCTGTCACGGACGTCTCCTTCCGCTCCTGACCAGCGGGAAGACGCCGTCCTGGCCAGGCTCTCGCCGCCCCGTGACCCCCGCCCAGCCGCCAGCCCCCGGCAACGGCACGCCGGACGGCGCCGCCAACGCGGCCGTCGCCGGT
>NZ_CAKKTM010000478.1 GCF_920888515.1 Protofrankia sp. CiP1_Cm_nod1
CGGCAGTCCCGCACGCGCGACCGGCCGCGTCCCGGGGCGCCGGGGGAATGGGCGCGTGGCCGCGTCAGGCAGACCGGGCGGCCGCTCCAGGTGGGGCAGATCCCTCCGTGGCTGAGCGCGGCGGCGGCCTGCCTGACGGTTATCGTCGCGGTGATCGGCCTCGTGGGGGTGCTGGGCCGGCAGACCGGGCGGAACACCGCCAGCGAGGCCGTCAGCCAGGCCGTGGCACCGCTGTCGGCCGACATCACCGGATCGTCCGAGGGGGCGCGCAGTGCCGCGGGGGGAGGCTCGAGCGACGGTGCGGCGGCTCCCGCGGCCCCCGCCACGACGGCGGTCGACGCCGACGAGGGCGCCGCCACCGCCACGGCGGCGATATTCGCGCACACCGGGCATCCGCTCAGCATCTCCGACGTCCCCCAGCACACCCTCGACCTGCTGTCCGGACGGATCAAGGGGACGCTCAAGGTGCCGCTGCGCGACTACGCCGCCGCGGCGGCGCCGCTACCGCCCGCCGCCGCGGCGGCCCTCGTCACCGAGCTCACCCAGCCGGCCCTGCGCACCTGCTACCTCAGCCTGGCGACCCAGAGCGGCGGCAACGTCATCGCGTTGGATCTCGTTGCTTTCGACGGGCGGCCGGCCGTGCTCGTCGTGCTGTCCGTCCCGGCCGATCCCGACAAGCTGCAAGTGATCGTCCTTGACGAGCGGTGCGGGGTGACCAACATCGCGGCCGCAACGTGGTACAGCACCACCACGCCCCGGCGGTAGCCAACCGGGCCATGGCCGCTGGATGCCGGTGGACGCGGGCGGCCGCCCGTGCGGGCGGCCATCATCCGCCGGGTGCGGCCCAGGTCATGCCCGGCCCCTGGTCACAGGTGCGCCGGTAACGATCCGCGGCCCTTCGCGAAGCGGCTCCGGCGCTGCCGCGACAGTTCCGCGGGCGACGCCGGGCGGGCCTGGCGTCGCCCGGCGGGGCACGGCCGGGCGAGCCCGGCGGCGGTGCGGGAGCACAGACGAGGGAATCGGGTGCGCAATGGGACAGTTGTGGCTGGCGCACGGCCTCACCGGCGACAGCCGGCGATCTGAAGGGACAGGTGGAGATGTGACCGCGCACAGCAGCGGGAACGAATCGAGCATCCCGGGCGCCCGGGATCCCGATGTCCGAGATGTCATCATCATCGGATCCGGTCCGGCCGGCTACACCGCGGCGATATACACGGCGCGCGCGAACCTGCGCCCGCTGGTCTTCGAGGGTTCGGTGGCTGCCGGCGGCGCGCTGATGACCACGACCGAGGTGGAGAACTTCCCCGGTTTCCCCGAGGGCATCCAGGGCCCCGACCTGATGGAAGGCATCCGCCGGCAGGCCGAGCGCTTCGGCGCGGAACTGCTCGCCGAGGACGTCACCGCGGTCGACCTGCGGGCCGACCCGAAGATCGTGACTGCCGAGGACCGGACCTACCGCGCCCACACCGTGATCATCGCCACCGGCTCGGCGTACCGCCGGCTCGGCCTGTCGGACGAGGAGCGGCTGCTGGGACGCGGGGTGTCCGCGTGCGCGACCTGCGACGGCTTCTTCTTCCGGGACCAGGACATCCTCGTCGTCGGCGGCGGTGACTCCGCGCTGGAGGAGGCGACGTTCCTGACCCGCTTCGGCCGATCCGTCACCATCATCCACCGGCGGGACAGGCTGCGGGCAAGCGCGATCATGCAGCAGCGCGCGTTCGCCAACGACAAGATCCTTTTTCGCTGGAACGCCGAGGTCGTGGCAGTCCTCGGCGAGGAGCGGGTCACCGGCGTCCGGGTCCGCGACACCGTGACCGGTGAGACCAGCGAGATAGCCGCCAGCGGGCTGTTCGTCGCCATCGGCCACGAGCCGCGCACCGAACTCGTCCGCGGCCAGCTCGACCTGGACGCCGCCGGCTACGTCGCGGTCGAGCATCCGTCCACCCGCACCAGCCTGCCCGGTGTGTTCGCCTGCGGCGACGTCGTGGACCACATCTACCGGCAGGCCATCACGGCGGCCGGCACCGGGTGCGCCGCGGCGCTGGACGCCGAACGCCATCTGGCCGCCCGCGAGGACGCGACCGGTCGGCCGCCCCGGGCGCCCGCCGAGGCTGTCGCCGGAGCCGCCCCGTCCTGACCACCCCGCCACCCGTGTCCGTGTCCGTGCCCGTGCCCGTGCCCGTGCCGACGGACGCAGTCTCGGGCGCGCCGTCCCCGGCCGGCGGCGCGGCCGTCCACACGGTGCCCACCGGCGATGACCGGCCCGGCGGCGACAACCGAAAGCATCGACAACAACCAGGAGGAGATCATCATGGCAGGAGCCACCCAGCCCGTCACCGACAACACCTTCACCGAGGAGGTCCTGAAGAGCAAGGTGCCCGTCCTGGTCGACTTCTGGGCGGAGTGGTGCGGGCCCTGCCGGCTGGTCGCCCCGGTCCTCGAGGAGATCGCCGCCGAGCACGGTGACAAGCTGCGGGTCGTCAAGCTCAACATCGACGAGAACCCGCAGACCGCTCGGCAGTACCAGATCCTGTCCATCCCCACCCTGGCCGTGTTCGTCAACGGCGAGGTGGACAAGAGCATCGTCGGCGCGAAGCCGAAGGCCGCCCTGCTGCGGGATCTCTCCGCGTACATCTGAGGCGTGTGCATCTGAGGCGTCCCCCGGGACGCCCACCGCGGACGCCCGTCGGAAGGGGCGTCCCGCGCGTCCCACCGGACCTGTGGCCTGTCCGGATCGGTCCGCCGATCCAGGCAGGCCACAGGCGTGCGAGAAGCACGGCCACCGCGGCTCGGCCCGCCGGGACCCGCGTGGGCCGGGCCGCCGCCGGCACGGGAAAATCCACCGGCCGCCACCCGGCTGCCCCACGACCGCGGCGACGGCGGCGGGTCCAGGGCGTGCCTGATGGACGTTGGCCGATGCGGACGGCGCCCAGGCGGCCTCCCGCCCGGCGGAGGACAGCGGGGTCCCCCCGCGGCGCCTACTGCCGGACGGGGGCGTTTCACAGCGGAAGTTATGGGCGACGACGACAACGCGGCGGGTGGCCGCGTGGGCGCCACCCACGCGATCGAACATCTGTCAGAGACGCCCCAGCCGCTAGCCTGTGTCTCCGTGACCCGTCCGCGAGCAGGTTCGAGTGGTAACCGCAGGATCAAACTCCTGCGTCTCGGCGACCGCGACCCCTCGGTCGCCGAGATACGCGCCGCGCTGATCTCCCTGTCGTTCCTGCCGGCCGCGCCGCACCAGCAGGAGGCCTCCGCGGCCGGCCGGCTGCGGCCGAGCGGGACAGATCTGCCACAACCGGCCGGACCACCGACCAGCGGGCTGCCGGGCGGCGGGCTACCGGGCGGGCCACGAAGCGGTGCCCGGGCGGGAACACCCGACAGGCCGCCGCCGGCGGCGGCCCGCTTCGATGCCGCTCGCGAACTCAGTGCCGCCCGCGAACTCGACGTGGCCCTGGAGTTCGACGCCGCCCTCGACCGGGCCGTCCGGGCGTTCCAGCAGAGCCGGGGGCTGTCCGCGGACGGCATCGTCGGCCCGGACACCTTCCGCGCCCTGGAGGAGGCCCGTCGCAGGCTGGGCGACCGGCTGCTCTTCTACAGCGTCAACCATCCCTTCATCGGGGACGACGTGGCAGCGCTGCAGGAACGGCTGTCGAACATGGGGTTCGACGTGGGACGGACGGACGGCATCTTCGGCCCGCGGACCGAGGCGGCCCTCAGGGACTTCCAGTACAACCGCGCGCTGGAGCCCGACGGCCGCTGCGGGCCGCTGACCCTGCGGGAGCTGAAGAAGCTGGAGCGCACCGTCGTCGGTGGCCGCCCGGACGTGCTGCGGGAGTCGGTGCGGCTGCTCCAGCGGGGCCCGTCCCTGCTCGGTGTCGTGGTCGCGGTCGACCCCGGCCACGGCGGGAACGACCCTGGAGTCACCGTCGGCGACCTCTGCGAGCGTGACCTCATCGCCGATCTCGCCGCCCGGCTGGAGGCCCGGCTGCTGGCCTCCGGGCTGGAGGCCTACCTCCTGCACGGCCCGCACGAGTCCCCGGACGACGTCGAGCGGGCGCACCGCGCGAACGAGATCGGCGCGGACCTGCTGGTGTCGCTGCACCTGGACGCGGGGAGGTCACCCCGGGCCCAGGGGGTGTCGTCCTACTACTTCGGCAACGCCCGGGGCTCGTCCGCCGTGGGCGAGCGGCTGGCCACGCTCGTCCAGAAGGAGCTGGTCTCCCGCACGGACCTGGTCGACTGCCGGACCCACGCCAAGACGTGGGAGCTGCTGCGGCGGACGAGGATGCCGGCGATCCGGACGGATCTGGGGTATCTGACGAACCCGCACGACGCCGCCGCGCTCGGGTCGCCGGAGTTCCGGGACACCGTCGCCGAGGCGATCCTCGCCGCGGTGCAGCGGCTGTTCCTGCCGCCGGACCTTGACCCACCGACCGGCCAGCTGCGAGTCCCGACCCTCGCCTCCCGCCGCCCCCGCTGACCCGACGGCTGCGGACCGGAGCCGCTGGCCTGGACGCCCGCCGGGTCTCCAGCGCGCTGACATCCTTCCGCCCTGGAAGACCGGGGCAGCCGGCTTCCTCGCCCCACCGGTCCCGCGCCGCACCGCACCGTCCCGCACCGTCCCGCACCGTCCCGCACCGTCCCGCACCGTCCCGCACCGCGCCGTCCGGTGTCGTCCGGTGTCGTCAGAACCCGTCCCGCGCTGTCCGATGCTGTCGAGAAGGCCGGTGGACGGCGGAACGGCCCGCCCGCACCGGAGGAGGCAGCGGCGGGGGAGGGACAGCGGAAGCCACGGGAAACGGAGGAACGGGAGCAGCCAGGGCCGCCGGACGGCCGGAGGTCAGCCCGCTGGAACGGTCCCGGCGACGCCTCCGACCTGACGCAGCATCCCTTCGGGCGCCATCGACCCCAGCAGCCGCTCGAGGGCCACCTCGACGTCCTCCCGCCAGCTCACGGTGTTCTTGACCTCGAGCCGCAGCCGTGGCCACCGATGGTGGGGCCGCACGGTCTTGAAGCCGACGGCGAGCAGGTAGTCGGCGGGCACCACGCACCGGGTGCCTTCGCCCTTGAGGTCGCCGAACGCCTCGATGGCACGGAAGCCGCGCCGGAACACGTCCTTGGCGATCGTCTGGACGAGGATGCGCCCCAGGCCCTGCCCGGCGAAGTCCTCCATGATCTTCACGGTCATGAGCAGGACGGCGTCCGGGCTGACCGGGCTGGTCGGGAAGGCAACCGACCGGGGCACGTACGCGGCCGGCGCGTACATCGCGAAACCGGCCGGGACACCGTCCACGTAGATGATCTTTCCGCAGCTTCCCCACTCGAGGAGGGCGGAGGACACCCACGCCTCCTTCTCCAGCGCGGTGTCCCCGGCCTCCTCGGCCCGGCTACGGGCGACGGGGTCGAGCTCCCAGAAGACGCATCGGCGACATCGCACCGGCAGGTCGTCGATGTTGTCGAGAGTGATGTTGGCGATGCGGCGGCTCATGATTCGACGTCCCACCCGGCCCGGCTTCTGGCGGCGACGGCAACGCTGGCATCTCGCACAGGGTCAGACTAGCTCGGCCGTCCTGATCCTCATCGGCCTGTTCCGGATCCACCCGGCCGTGCCGGGCCGGACGGTGCCGTGCCAGGCAACGTTCGCCCCAGCCGTCGTGCCCAGGCAGCTCCGGAGGCGTTGCCGGGAGCGCTCAGGCAGCGCCGCTCCCCGGCCCTCGGCTCCCCGGCCCTCGGCTCCCCGGCCCTCGGCTCCCCGGCCCTCTGCCCCCTGGCCCTCGGCCGGGAACCAGCGGGACACGACGGCCAGGGTGGGCATCGGCTCGACACGGGGCTGACTCTCCGGCCGGCCGGCTCTCACCAGCGCGTCCGGGCTTTTCCCGGCTTTTCCCCATCTGGGCTCCCCTTCGAGCACCCGGGCTCGCAGGGGAGCAAGCCGCGCCACTGGCGCGGTGGGGCCACCGTGTCTCTCCCGAGTACCCAGGTCTCCCGAATACCCAGGCTCGGGGGGACGCGGAAGCCGATTCATGGCTGTGGGTGCTCCGGCCCCTGGGACGCTTCAGGCGTCCGGGAGTTCGCGCTTACGGGCCACGCCGCCAACGGCACCACCCCGTGGCCGGCCATCAGGCAGCTGAGGTGTCCGGGAACTCGCCCTTCGGCATCCCCGCGACGGTGTTCGGTCAGCCCCCGAGGCCCGTGGAGGCCCTGCGGACGGCTGCGCTGTTTCACGTGGGCGCGAGGTTCCACGTGAAACAGCGGCCTCTCCTCGTCTTCCTCGTCCGGGCCGGGAGCCCTCACCCGGACGAGGAAGACGAGGAGACGGCTCCCGACGCCGTCATCACCGCGACGATCCGCTCCAGGTCCTCGATGCTCGCGAACTCAACCGTGATCTTTCCCTTGTTCCGGCCCATGTCGACCTTCACCCGTGTGTCGAACTGGTCGGAGAGACGGGATGCGAGCTTGTGCAGGGCCGGCGAGGTGACCCGCGGGCGGTGGGGCGGCGTCCGCCGCGGCCCCTCCTCGCCCAGCGCGACGATCTCCTCGACGGCCCGCACGGACAGCCCCTCGGCGACGATGCGGGTGGCGAGCCGGTCCTGCGCATCGGGATCCTCCAGCGACAGCAGCGCGCGGGCGTGGCCGGCCGAGAGCACGCCGGCCGCCACCCGTCGCTGCACGGCCGGCGGCAGCCCCAGCAGTCGGATCATGTTGGTGACGTGGGAGCGGGAGCGCCCGAGCTTCCCGGCGAGTTCCTCGTGGGTGGCGCCGAAGTCGCGCAGGAGCTGCTCGTAGGCGGCCGCTTCCTCCAGCGGGTTGAGCTGCTGGCGGTGCAGGTTCTCCAGCAGGGCGTCGCGCAGCATGGCGTCGTCGGCGGTGTCCCGCACGATGGCGGGGATCTGGCTGAAGCCCGCAAGCCTGGACGCCCGCCAGCGCCGTTCGCCCATGACCAGCTCGTAGCGTCCGGGCATGATCTCGCGGACGACGATGGGCTGGAGCAGGCCGACCTCCCGCAGGCTCGCGGCCAGCTCCTCCAGGGCGTCCTCGTCGAAGTGCGTCCGCGGCTGGCGGGGGTTCGGCGTCACCGAGTCGACCGGGACCTCCCGGAAGGTGGCGCCGTGGACGGGCGCCGGTCCGACCGGCAGCCCGAAACCGTCGTCAATACTCGTGCTGATCCCGCCGACGCCCTCCGTCCCGGTCGGGATCAGTGCTCCCAGGCCGCGTCCCAGCCCACCCCGGCGCGCGGTCACACTCCCACTCCGTTCGGCTCGAAGCCCCGCTCGGCGATTTCACGCGCGGCGGCCAGATAGGACAGCGACCCGCGGGAGGCGGGGTCGTAGGTCAGCACCGAGCGGCCGTAGCTCGGCGCCTCGGCGATCCGCACGTTACGCGGGATGGTCGTGCCCAGGACGCGGCTGCCGAAGTGCTCCTTGACCTCGTGCACGACCTGGTCCGCCAGCCGCGTCCGCGAGTCGTACATGGTCAGGATGATGGTAGACAGCCGAAGCTCGGGGTTGAGGTGTGCCTGCACGAGTTCGACGTTACGCAGGAGCTGTCCCAGCCCCTCAAGCGCGTAGTACTCGCACTGGATGGGTATCAGGAGTTCCTTGGCGGCCACCAGGGCGTTGACGGTGAGCAGCCCGAGGCTCGGCGGGCAGTCCACCAGGATGTAGTCGACCTCCTGCCGCAGCCCGGCGATCGCCCGGCGCAGCCGGGTCTCCCGCGCCACCACCGACACCAGCTCGATCTCCGCGCCGGCGAGGTCGATCGTGGCCGGGGCGCAGTACAGCCCCTCGGCCTCGGACGACCTGACGACGACCTCCTCAAGCGGCCGGTCCCCGAGCAGCACCTCGTAGATGGACGGGACACCGGAACGGTGGTCGACCCCGAGAGCCGTCGATGCGTTGCCCTGCGGGTCCAGGTCGATGCAGAGGACCCGGCATCCGTGCATGGCCAGGGCCGTGGCGAGATTGACCGTGGTGGTGGTTTTCCCCACCCCGCCCTTCTGGTTCGCCACAGTGATGATGCGCTGTCGCGTCGGCCGGGGAAACGGCCGTCGTCGTTCCATTGTCAAGGCTTCCACTGCCGCTGCTGCCGCCGCTCCGATAGGGGTGGATGGATCGTTCGTATCCAGCGACGTGTCGGCGGGACGAACACCGTTCCGCGCCACGCGCATGGATCTGCTACTTCCTCCTGGCGCTGTTTCACGTGGAACGTGCGCGCCCACCTGCACGTTGCGCCTCCCGTCCTCGCCGCGTTTCACGCGTTTTCCCACTTCCCTGTCGGCGCCCAGGCTGTGGCGCCGCATGGACGGCGCGCAGTACGGTGGCCGGCTCGGTCACCCGTCCAACCCCGCACTTCACGACAGCCACATCACGCCAGCCCTGGGTCTCCAGCTCACCTCGCGCGACCGACAGCTCCTCGACAACGCTTGCCCCGCGCAGTGCAAGCATGACACCGCCCGGTTTCACCATTGGTAGGAGCATCGCGCCCAACCGTTCCAGGGGCGCGAGGGCCCGTGCAACGCAGACATCGAACGCGCGGGTATCCACGGTAGCGGCAGCGTCGGGCGCGCGTCCGCGAAGCACGATGACCCGCCCCTCAAGACCGAGCCGGCCCACCGCCTCCTGGAGGAACAGACAGCGGCGCTGCATCGGCTCGAGCAGGGTCACCCGCAGATCGGGACGAGCGAGGGCAAGCGGTATCCCGGGCAGCCCGGCTCCGCTGCCCACGTCCACGACGGCCGCCGCGTGATCGACAACATCCGCCACGACCGCGCTGTTGAGCAGGTGACGCTCCCAGAGCCGGTCGGCCTCTCGAGGGCCGATCAGGCCGCGTTCGACACCAGCGGTGGCAAGGAGGTCCGCGTAGACGCGGGCGAGCTCGAAACCGGCTCCGAAGACCTCGGGAGCGATGGGCGGGGGATCGTACACAGTCACCATCCGACCAGCATGCTCGACAGCGGGACACAAACGGCGCAACCAGCCTTCGGCACGCTCCGGGATTCCCACCGGATCGACTTCGCCGGCCCGGCAGGCCCGAGAACCAGCCTGGGGAGCCGATCCCGGCGGGCGCGGCGGGCGCGGCGGGCGCGGCG
>NZ_CAKKTM010000479.1 GCF_920888515.1 Protofrankia sp. CiP1_Cm_nod1
GGCGCGGCGGGCGCGGCGGGCGCGGAAGCCTATCCTTCCGGGACCACACCCATCACCGCCCGTACCGCCGCCCGGCGACACGCACTCCGAACAAAACCGCCCGGGACCCGGCTCCTACCTCCACCCGGGCGACCACCCATCCCGCCCTGCCCGCCGTCGCACAACCGAATCATGAAAGCGAGGGAACAAGTGGTTGCTGGAGCAGCCACTTCCGTACTCGTTCTTTTGGTTACGGAGCTGCCCGGCCGGTGTGCTGGCTGTCCCGGCATGGTCTGGAGGCGCCGGGTGCCAGCTTGTGGGTGTGGGCGCCCGCGCCCACACCGCCGCGATCCCCTGTAATCCCCCGGTGCCCGGCGGGGCCAGCCGGCGGACACCACGATCCGTCCCAGCCCCCGGAGATTCCGTACCTCGACCCGCCGGTTCCCGCGTCTGGACGAGGAACCGGTGGACGCGGGCACCGGCCCTCAGCCCCATGCCTCGCGACGGCTCTGAGCTCGCCGTCCTGCGTCCGCCGATCCTCTTCCTAGCCCCCCCGTGTGGCTGCCCCGCGCGTGGAAGGGCCGGATGCCGGCCCGCGGGAAGGGGCGTTCAGCACACCTTCACCGGCTGGCGGGGTGTCAGCTCGCGGGGAGGACGACCACGCGGCGCTGGGGCTCCTCGCCCTCGGACTCGCTGACGACGCCGTCGATCGTCGCGATCAGGTCGTGGACGACCTTGCGCTCGAACGGCGTCATCGGCTTGAGCTTCTCCGGCTGGGCCCCCGCCTTCACCCGCTCGGCGACCGCCGTGGCCAGGTCGCGCAGCTCCGCCCGCCGCTGCGCGCGGTGCCCGCCCACGTCGAGCATGAGCCGGCTGCGCACACCGGTCTTCTGGAGCACCGCCAGCCGGGTGAGCTCCTGGAGCGCTTCGAGCGTCTCCCCCCGGCTGCCTACCAGCAGGTCGAGCCCGTCCCCGACGACGGCGACCACGGCTCGCTCCCCCTCGACGTCCAGGTCGAGGTCGCCGTCCAGGTCGACGATGTCGAGCAGCGCCTCCAGGTAGTCGGCGGCGATCTCCCCCTCCTGCTCCAGGTCGGCGATCCGTTGCCGGCTGCTCGCCGTCGTCGGGGCGGGGCCGTCCTGTCCGTCGGGAGGCGCCGGGCGGGAGGTGGCCGGTGCGGACAGGTCGTCGGCCTGTCCGACTCCGCTGACCGTGGTGTCGGCGGCCAGGTCAGATGCGGAACCGGTCATCAGAGCAGCTCCTTACACGGGTGGACGTCTGCGGGTCACGGGCCGGGCGGGCCCGGCGCCGATTCCCGACGGGAATAGTCGCCGCGGGGATGGTCACCGCGGGGATGGTCACCGTCGGCCTCCGGGACGGCCGCCCTTGCCGCGTCGCTTGGCGGGCCGGGAACCACCGGTGTGCCGGCGGACGCCCGCAGCGGCATGGGGCTTCCCCGCCCGGGGCTGGGCGTCGTCGCCGGCCGGGGTATGCCTGTCCGGAGTGGACCCGTTCTGCGACGGCTGCGGTACCACATCGTCGGCGTCTGCCGCGTCGGACACCTTCGACGGGCGCGCGGGCTGCTTCGGCTGGGCCGGCTGCTTCGGCTGGGCCGGCTGTGCCGGCTGCGAGGACTGCGAGGACTGCGAGGTGTTGCCGCGAGGAGAGCGGGTTCCAGGCGGAGCCTTGCGTACGGCCTTGTCGGCGTTCAGCGTCTTGCCGGCTCCGGGCTCGGCCTGATCGGCACCGCCCGGCGTCCTGTCGGCCGGCGCGGCGGTCGAGCCCGCGGCCGCACCCGGCCGGTTCCTGGCCCTGGTGGGCCGGGCGCCCGGCGCGGGGCGGGCCACCGTCGGCTGCGACGCCGCGCCCTTCGTCCCGGTCGTGTTCTTCGCCCCGGCCGCCGGCCGGGTGGTCGGTACCTGCCCACCGGCGCCCTGCAGGGCCGGCGGCGGCATCTTTTTGATCACGAAGAACTGCTGGCCCATGCTCCACAGGTTGGTGGTCAGCCAGTACAGCAGGACGGCGATCGGGAACTGGAAGCCGAACACCGCGAGCATGATCGGGGAGCCGTAGAGCAGGACCTTCTGCACGATCGCCTGCTGCGGGTCGACCGACCCGGTCCGCGCCATGATCTGCCGCTGGGTAAGGAACGTCGTCGTACCCATCAGGACGATCAGCACGACCGCGAAAATCTTGACGTTCGTCCCGTCCGCCCGGACGAAGTCCAGGAACTTCGACGACGAGGTGAACGAGGCGGACAGCGAGACGCCGAGCAGCTTGGCCTCGGCGATCTGCTGCACCTGGTGCGCGGACAGCCCGACCCGGGGGGCCCAGTCCAGCACGCCACCGGGCCGGTCGACCGGTCGCAGGTGGCTGAAGACGTGGAACAGCGCGATGAACAGGGGGATCTGGAGCAGGATCGGCAGACAGCCGAGCAGCGGGTTGCCGTGTTCCTTCTGCAACTCCATGATCTTGGAATTCATCTGCTGCCGGTCATGGCCGTACTTGTCCCGGATCTCCTTGATCTTCGGCTGCATCAGCTGCATCGTCCGCTGGGCCTTCACCTGCTTGACGAACAGCGGGAAGATCATGATCCGGACGCAGATCACCAGCAGGACGACCGACAGCGCCCACGCGAAGAAGCTGTCCCGGCCGAAGATCGGCCCGAAGCCCCCGTGAAAGAAGACGATCGCGTTCGCCGCGAGATGGTAGAGGGGATCCAGCACTGGTTCGTCTCCTTAGACCCTCGTGCCACAGCGGGACGCGGCCGGTTCGGGCGAGTTCGGGTGCGGGTCCAGCCGCTGCCGCGCACCCACGGCCACGGTCACGGTCACGGTCTGGGCGGTCCGCTCACCAGCGGGGGCACCGCGTTCACCGGCTGGCCCGCCGAAGCGTCCGGGACGGCCTGGCGGGGCGCCGGCACGCGCCGGCACCGGGTCGTAGCCACCGGCCGACAGCGGCTGGCAGCGCAGCAGCCGGCAGACCGCCAGCAGACCGCCCCGGACCCCGCCGTAACGGCGCACCGCCTCCAGCCCGTACGCGCTGCAGGACGGCTCGAAGCGGCAGAGCCCCGCGCTGCGTGGGGACCAGACGGCCCGGTAGAAAGAGATCATCGCACGCAGCGCCCAGGCGAGCGGGCCGCGCACCGTGCCGTCCCGGCCGCGGGACATCCGGGGCGCGAGCCGCCCGGCCAGGCGGGTGGCGACGAGCAGGTCGATCACAATGACCAGGCCCACGGCCAGCGCAACGCCACCGCGGCTCATCGTGCCTGCCGGTCCGCGCCGCCAGCGGTGCCGGTGGGCCTCGTGACCGTCCCGGTCGCGGCTGTCCCGCCTGTCTCGGCTGTGGCGGAAGAGATCGGGGTGATCGGGGTGGCTGGGACGAGGCGGCCGCGCAGGCCCCGGTCGAGCGCCCGTCCCAGTTCGTCCGAGGACGCGGTGGCGCTCTCCGGTAAGGCCCGCACGATCATGAGCGTCCCGGCGGGCATCCGGTCGAGGCGGGCACGGACCTGTTCCCGCAGGCGTCTGCGGACGCGGTTGCGCACGACCGCGTTCCCCACCTTGCGCCCCACGACGAAACCGACCCGTGGCGGAGGTGCGGCGACCGGTTCCGGACCGCCGTCCACAGCGTGGTTGTCCACGATGAGGCCGTGGATGACCAGTGGGCCACTGCGGCTGCGACGGCCGGCGCCACTGACCGAGGCATGCTCGGCCCTGGTCCGGACACGGTTCCGAACGGGCAGCATGACGCGAGAAGGACCGGGGCGCGGGTGGATCTCAGGCGGACAGCTCGCTGCGGCCCTTGCGGCGACGGGCCGAGAGCACGGCGCGACCGGCACGGGTCCGCATCCGGAGCCGGAAACCATGCGTCTTGGCACGCCGGCGGTTGTTCGGCTGGAAGGTGCGCTTGCTCACAGAGGACTCCGGACGCCAGACGGGCAAAGGACAACGATAGCCACGGAAACGGTACAGAACACGGTGGGGACACCCACCCGAGAGCGCACTGTCGCCGCAACCCGACGCCTGAGACTATCAAGCCCGGCCGTGCCGGGGCGGGCCGGCAGTAGGCCGGCGGGTGTCGGCCGGCCGCGTGGGCACGTCAGGTGGGGGCGGCGCGGAACCGGCTTCGCCGGTGCGGTGTCATGGTCGTACACAGCTTGTGGACGACCATGTGGAGAACTGCCCTGGCCAGGGCGGCCACGGGCGTCCGGCTCAAGCCCACCCGCCCGACGTCTTCGGAGGAGCCCGCCTCGTGACAGACCTTAGCGCCGACCCCTCCGCCGGCATGTCAGGCAGGGTGCCTGTCGAGGAACCGGACCTGTCCGCCGTGTGGAAACAGGCCGTCGCCGGGGTCGCGGACGGCACCCTGTCCGCCCAGCAGCGGGCGTGGCTGCGCCTGACCCGTCCGCTCGGCCTCGTCCAGGACACCGCGCTGCTCGCAGCCCCGAACGAATTCACCAAGGACCTGCTCGACTCCCGCCTCCGACCGTTTCTGTCCACAGCTTTGTCCACAGCCTATGGACGAGAGATCCGGGTGGCGGTCACCGTCGAGCACCTGCCCGACCCGGAGCCGATGACCGGGCCGATCCAGCTGCCGCTGCCGGTCTCCCCCGTGCCTGCCACATCCGCCGTGTCCGCCGTGTCCGGGGCATCCGGGGCGTCCGCGGCGGACACAGCCAGGATCACCCCGGGCCTCGGGCGCGACCCGGCGCCCCGATCCTACGAGCCGACCCGGCTGAACCCACGGTACGTGTTCGAGACGTTCGTCATCGGTGATAGTAACCGATTCCCGCACGCGGCTGCGGTGGCCGTCGCCGAGGCGCCGGCGAAGGCGTACAACCCGCTGTTCATCTACGGCGACTCCGGGCTCGGCAAGACCCACCTGCTGCACGCGATCGGTCATTACACGCTGAAGCTGTATCCCGACTCGCGGGTGAAGTACGTCAGCTCGGAGGAGTTCACCAACGACTTCATCAACTCGATCCGGGACGACCGGCAGCAGGCGTTCCAACGCCGCTACCGGGACACCGACGTGCTCCTGGTCGACGACATCCAGTTCCTGGAGAACAAGGAGCGCACCCAGGAGGAGTTCTTCCACACCTTCAACGTGCTGCACGACACCGAGAAGCAGATCGTCATCTCCTCCGACCGCTCCCCCAAGCAGCTCTCGGCGCTGGAGGACCGGCTGCGCAGCCGGTTCGAATGGGGCCTGATCACCGACGTCACCCCGCCCGACCTGGAGACCAGGATCGCGATCCTGTCGAAGAAGGCCGCCACCGAGCGGCTGCCGGTCCCCGGCGACGTGCTGGAGTACATCGCCACCCACATCGAGCGCAACATCCGGGAGCTCGAGGGCGCGCTGATCCGGGTGGCGGCGTTCGCGAGCCTGAACAAGTCGCATGTCGACCGGACGCTGGCCGAGATCGTCCTGCGGGACCTGATCCCGGACGCGGCCGACCCGGAGATCACCGCTGCCGCGATCATGAACGCGACCGCGACCTACTTCGGCGTGACCATGGAGGACCTGTGCGGCACGTCGCGCAGCCGGGTGCTGGTCACCGCCCGGCAGATCGCCATGTACCTGTGCCGGGAGCTGACCGACCTGTCACTGCCGAAGATCGGCCAGCACTTCGGCGGCCGGGACCACACCACGGTGATGCACGCCGACCGCAAGATCCGGGGACTGATGGCCGAACGCCGGGCGATCTACAACCAGGTCACCGAACTGACCAACCGCATCCGGGCGCAGACCCGGCAGGCCTGACCCGCCCGGCGGACACAGCTCGCCCGACAGGCCCGACGGGTACGCCTGGCCCGACAGGCATGACCCAGGCGGGACAGGGGGAGGGACTACCCCCAGTAGCCGGATCCACGCCGTTGTCCCTGTGGAGTCTTGTGCACAGCTTGTGGAAAACCCTGTGGAATCTGGGGACGAAAGCTCCGCGGCGGCCTGTGCGTAACCGGGGACAGGCTGTGCGGAAGCTGTGCACAGCCGGGGGACAGACTGCGAACAACCGGGGACGAGCGGGGGACAACCAGGCCGGCGGTGGATATCCACCGGAGTTGGGCACAGCGGCATCCACACGATCTGCACCCCCTCTCAAGCCCCTGAGCTGCGAAAACGCAAGTTATCCCCAGTATCCACCGGCCCTACTAACACGACGGACTAGATCTTTCTCTAATGAACAAACCTCAGACGAAGTTGGGCCTGGGGACAACCTCGCATGATCGTCCGCGCGTCGCCTCCGGACCGCCGTCCGGGGACTCGTCAGAGCTCGTCACTCACAGCGGGCCACCGTGGCGATCCCACCCCCGTGCCGGGCCGTGTGCCGGCCCCCGCTGTGAGCCGCCGGCCGAAGCCTGCGATGCTGGAACGCCGTACCGGATGCGGCATGGTGGCCTGACAGCGGTCCAACAGTGGGCCGACAACGGTTCAACAGTGGCTCGACATGGCTCGACGAGGACAGGCAGCGGCACGACAGCGGTCGGACCTGCGAACGTGTTCGTCGGGCCACCGGCAGCATCCGGCGGGGACCTGCACCTGTCAGCGCGCAGCCGGCATGACAGGTCGGCGTGGTCACGAGAACGAACGGTTCAGAAGGGCGAATCATGAAGTTCCGGGTTGAACGGGACGACTTCACCGATGCCGTGGCGTGGACGGCACGCACGCTGCCGACCCGGGCGACCTCCCAGCTTCAGGTCCTCGCCGGCCTCATGCTGGACGCCACCGGGCCGTCGCTGACGGTCGCGGCCTTCGACTACGAGGTCGCCGCCCAGTCCGGCGTGAACGCGACGATCGAGCAGGAGGGCCGGGCCCTGGTCTCCGGCAAGCTGCTCGCCGAGATCACCAGGGCGCTGCCGTCCGCGCCGGTCGATCTGTACACCGACGGCGCGCGGGTGGTCCTCACCTGCGGCAACGCGCGTTTCACCCTGCCGACCATGTCGGTGGACGACTACCCGGCGCTGCCACCGATGCCGGCGGTCACCGGCCACATCGAGGGCGCGGCGTTCGCCGGGGCCGTCTCCCAGGTCGCCGTCGCCGCGGGCAAGGACGACACCCTGCCCGTCCTCACCGGCGTGCGGATCGAGATCGACGGCGATGCCCTCACCCTGGCCGCTACCGACCGTTACCGGCTGGCGGTCCGGAAGCTGAAGTGGCGCCCGGCGTCCGAGACGGCCGACGGCGTGGCCATGGTGCCGGCGCGCACGCTGAGCGAGACGGCGAAGTCCCTGTCCGGGGGTGGGGTGGAGGTCGCGATCTCCCTTGGCTCGGGTCCCTCCGGGGAGGCGCTGGCCGGGTTCGCCGGTGCCGGCCGCCAGACCACCACCCGTCTGGTGGACGGCTCGTTCCCGCCCTACCAGCGGCTGCTGCCCGACAGCTCGCCGCTGACCGCCCAGCTCGAGATCGCCCCGTTCGCCGAGGCCGTCAAGCGTGTCGCGCTGGTCGCCGCCCGTACCGCCCCGGTCCAGCTGAGCTTCGCCGACGACCAACTGGTCCTGGAGGCCGGGGCCGGCGGTGAGGCCCAGGCCCAGGAGACGCTGCCGGTCGGCTACGGCGGGCCGCCGTTGTCGATCGCCTTCAACCCGGCGTACCTGCTCGACGGCCTGGGTGCGCTGGAGTCCGACGTCGTCCATATCGGGTTCGCCAGCGCCGACGACGCGGACGAGGCGTCCAAGAAGCCCGCCATCCTCACCGGCAAGGCGCCCGACGACGGCGAGGTCCCGGACTACCGGTACCTGCTCATGCCGATCCGGCTGTCCGGGTGACGTGCGTCTCACCCATCTGTCGCTGGTGGACTTCCGGTCCTATCCGGCACTGGATCTGCTGCTCGAACCCGGGGTGAACACGTTCGTCGGCTCCAACGGGCAGGGCAAGACCAACCTGCTGGAGGCCGTCGGCTACCTGGCGACGCTCGGCAGCCACCGGGTGGCCTCGGATGCCCCGCTGGTCCGCGAGGGCGCCGCGAGCGCCGCGGTGCGGGCCCGGATCGCGCGGGACGACCGCGCCGCCCTGGTCGAGATCGAGATCATTCCGGGCCGGGCGAACCGGGCCCGGCTCAACCGGGCACCCCTCGCCCGCTCCCACGACGTCCTCGGCCTGCTGGTCATGGTGTTCTTCGCGCCTGAGGACCTAGCCCTGGTCAAGGGGGATCCGGCCGGGCGCCGGCGGTTCCTCGACGATCTGCTGGTGGCCCGCGCCCCCCGGCTCGCCGGTGTGCTCGCCGACTACGACAAGGTCCTGCGCCAGCGGTCGACGCTGTTGCGGGCGGCCGGGGCGGCGCGGCGCTCCGGCCGCGCCGGTGACCTGCGCACCCTGGACGCGTGGGACTCCCACCTGGTCCGGCACGGCTGCGAGCTGCTGGCCGCGCGGCTGGCGCTGGTCGAACAGCTGCGCCCCCGGGTGGCGACCGCCTACCGCGCGGTCGCGGCCCAGCCTGCCACCCGGCCGCCGGCCGGGCCGCCCGGATCACCCGGGTCAGCTGGACCAGGCGTGCCGGCTGGAGCGGACGCACCGGGTGCGCCGGACACACCGCCCGGATCGGTTGCCACGGCTGCCACGGCTGCCACAGCTGATGCGGCCAGTGCGGCCGACGCGGCTGGTACGGCGGCACCGGCCGGCGAGCGGGAGCTGACCGCTGTGGAGTACCGCTCGAGCGTGGTCGCGCGCCTGGCCCAGCGGGCCGGCGGCCCGGTGCCCGGCCAGACAGACGGCCACACGGGCAGCCAGGCGGATGGCCAGCCGGTTCCCGACCGGGCGGTCCTGGCGGAGGCGATGCTCGCCGAGCTCGCCACCGTCCGGCAGCAGGAGATCGAACGCGGGGTGACCCTGGTCGGCCCGCACCGCGACGAGCTGCTGCTGTCGATCAATGGGCGGCCGGCGCGCGGCTATGCCAGCCACGGCGAGTCGTGGTCGCTGGCCCTCGCGCTCAAGCTCGCGTCCTTCGAGCTGCTCCAGGACGATCAGCGCGAACCGGTCCTGCTGCTGGACGACGTGTTCGCCGAGCTCGACGCGAACCGTCGGGACCGGCTGGCGGAGCTGATCCGTTCGGCCGAGCAGGTGCTGGTGACCGCCGCGGTCGAGGCGGACGTGCCCGCCGTCCTGGCCGGGACACGGTTCACAGTGGCGGATGGGAAGGTCAGCCGTGTCGCATGACCCGCATACCCCGGATACCCCGGACGGCGAGAGTGATGTCACTCGAAGTAGCGAGCGTGAGGGCGGGGGCGAGAACGGGGACGGGCTCGGCGAGCGGCCCGCGCGCGGGGCCGATCTCGCCCGTCTCGTCCTGGCTCGGGCGAAGGAGGACGCGCGGGCACGGGCGCTGGCGGCCGGCCGTGCCGGCG